>CAMATU010000129.1 GCA_945861225.1 Klebsiella pneumoniae | reverse complement strand
CGGAGGAACCCGCCGCATCCACAAACAAATCGTTGTCTTTCAGTGCGAGTTCGGGACAGTCAGTCTTCCAGATCTCTAAATTTCCGACGGTCAGCTGGCCGGCATCTATTTGCTCGAGCAGCTCGCGGGCATCGCGCGGGGTTTCCCCTTCGGCAATGAGTTCAGCCAGATTGGTATCACGCGCCGAGATCATGAATGAACCTGGCCCCGGATAAGCCCCGCTCATGCCGAGCCCGACCGACGCGGTGCAGGACAGGCCACCATTGGGGCGCGTCAGCGCAATGTGTTTTCCCGGCTTCACACACCAGTGCACCGCCGAGTTGCCAGGTCCGCCGCGATACTTTCCATAACCGAAATATCCGGGCAGAAGCTTGCGCCCGAGATAGAACAGTGGGGGCACGCAGGATTCGAATTCTTCGGCGTCGCCAATCGTCGCAATCTGCGACCACGCGGCCCACACCAACGGTTCGCCATCCTTGTAACACCAGGCGCCGCGGCCAGTGCCGCCCAACCATTCGAAGTTCGTGAAGCCATACGACACGCCTTCGTCAGTGGTGCCGGCGCCCTGAAACGCGCCCCAATTACCATCCACCGTAAAGGCTTCTTCGAGATAGCCGCGCGCGAAGGCGGCTTTGGAAATTGCGTTAAAGCCGATGCTGTTCACGCTCACGGTTTGCGCCCACAGGTTCGCGTTGCTGGTGAATTCGTAGTCGGGGTTATAGATGCTGCCATACGCGTAGTGGCGCTGTACCGCGAGTTCGATGCCGGCGGTGACCTTGGTGTTATGCGCGAAGGAATTGATCATGCCGAGAAAGACTGCGCAATCGACACCACCCGGTGTTGCGTTGTAGGAATGAAAACCCCAGCGCGAGCTGCCCTCGGTATCGAGCAAGAGGCCATTTTCGTTGGGTTCGACACTGGCGCGGATGTGAATCAGCGTGTTCTTGTCGGCGTGCGACCACACATGTTGCAGGCCTTCGTACTTCACGAGTCGAAAGGCGCAGCCGTTATAAGTGCCGGGGACCATCAGCGCGCGCATGTTGTCCACAATCATGCGCCGGCTTTCTTCGATGATCTCGCGGATGGCGCGCTTGTAATAGTCGATGCCGAATTCTTCGATTAAGAGATGCGTGGCGCTGTGAATCATCGCGCAGCCGGCCAGGCGCATTTTGTCGTCCAGAATGTTCATGGTGGCGGCGCGTGTGCGGCGCTGCCAAATGGCCTTCCACCAGGATTCTTGCTTGAGCTTGCGACCGGTGCGCATCGGCGGACACACCAGGCCATCCATGAAGGTATCCACCGCAAAGGTTGCCCATGAGCCTGCGACTGGCGCGCCATTTTCCATTAAATGATTGATGCCCACCGCCCAGCCGGCGATTTCCCCCTCATGACAAATCGGCACGAAGGTATAAAAATCTCCCGGATGCGGCACGCCGCCGGTTTTTCCATCGGACACGGCGTACACATCACCGTCTTCGATGCCGTCATTTACGTCGTAATCGTTGTCGGCCATGTAGCGGATGGCGACTGGAAAAATGGCGGTGTGCGACAGAAAGCCCAACGATACCGCGAGGGTATCGCCTTCAGGGGTGGTGATGCCCCACAGGCATTCGCCCATTTCGCGTGAGCCCGGACTGGCCGCGACATAGCGCGCGGATTCGCGGGCCGCGAGCACTGCCGCGTGCAACTTGTTGTAGAAGCGCTCGTACTTGATCGGATCGGCATCGCGCAGGACAAGTTCGGTGACCCCGCAATAGTGCCCGGTTTCCTTGGTCAACCGATCACGCTCTGCCATGAATTGCCGCAAGGTCGGTGCTGAGAAAGGCGGTTTGGCGGACTTTTGAAAACGATCGCTGACGACGGCCATTGGAATTGCTCCTGCTTTGCTGTCACGGACACGGTGCGCACCATCCCGACGACGAAATCGCCAAAACGCGTGCGGGGGGATTCTGACACGCGGCGCTCGGAAATAGAATGCGCGATATTGCGCCACTTTGAACGCCCGCTGCGCTTAACCACAGCCTCGCCTAACGAGGTACCGCTGCCGAAGCTTGCCGGCTTGTCGCTCGATCTCAGCCTCCCTACAATCCCGGGACTTGTTACAGCTCCGAGGGAGATGCCCGGTGAAAATTGCGTTCATGCCCGATACCCATTTCGGCGCCTACGATCAGCCGACCTTGCCGACCGGACCGGAAGTGGCGGATGCGATGGAGCACTGCATCAGAGAAGCAGAAATTGCTGAGCGCTGCGGATTTGACGGGCTGTGGGTGCCCGAGCGCCATCAACGCCCCGAAACCTGGTGGCCGAATACGGTCACGCAACTGGCGGCACTTGCGGCCCGCACCACCCGCGTTCAGTTGGCCTCTACAGTTATCCAACCAACCTTCCACCATCCCGTGCATTTGGCCGAGCAACTGGCCAATATCGATTGCCTCTCGCGCGGCCGGCTCACCTTCGGCGCGGGGGTGGGCTATCACCAGGATTATTTTCGCCACTTCGGCGTGCCGTACGCCAAACGGGGCGCGCGCTTCGAGGAAGTGATGGACATCATCGAAGCGTGCTGGACTCAGGAGACCGTGAACTATCACGGCGAGTTCTTTAATTATGATGGCGTGAAGATGTCGCCCAAGCCCTATCAGCAGCCGCGCCCGCCAGTGTGGATCGGCGCCTTTGCGGACAAAGCGCTGGAACGCGCGCTGCGTTGGGATGGTTGGTGTTTGTGGTTTCCACCTAACGTAAAGATCCTGAAGCCCCAGGTCGAAGCGATGCGCGAGAAGGCCTATAAGTTGGGCAAGAAAAATTGGCAGTTCACGATGGGCTTTGAGGGCTGGCTGGGGAATGATCCGGATATCCGCCAGAAGCACGGGCACCGTTGGGTGCGTGAATGGAGTTTCTATGCCGAGAAGGGCTTGTCGCCGGATGCTGAAGCCAAGGACGAGCTGAGTGCCATCGAAGACATGTTCCTGTGCTTGGGCAATCAGCAGAAGTGGCTTGATCGGCTGGGTGAGATCAAAGCGCAGATCAACCCGGATTGGATCTGCATTCGGACCCGCAATCCCGTGAATCTCGGGCAACACTATCCTTCGCGGCAGGAATGCCTGGAGGTGATTGAACGCTTCGGGGAGATTTTGCCGCAGGCGCGGTAGCACGCGCGCTAGTAGGCTGGGGTGAGCAGAGCGAACCCCAGCAGCCCGCTAGCGAGAATGGCAATGCTGGGGTTCGTTCCTCACCCCAGCCTACAAATTTCAAAACGAATAGGTAATCACCATGAAACTCGGCTTAATGCTCGGCTACTCTGGCGCTCGCTATCAATTGCCTCTCGATCTCGTGCTCGAAGCAGAACGTCTGGGGTTCGATTCGGTGTGGACGGCAGAAGCCTATGGCTCGGATGCCGTCACGCCAGTCGCATGGGTGCTCGCGAATACCAAGCGGATCAAAGCCGGCACCGCGATCATGCAGCTGGCGGGGCGGACTCCCGCGATGACGGCGATGACGGCGATGACGCTCGATCACCTGTCTGGTGGCCGTTTCATCCTCGGCGTGGGGCCTTCCGGGCCGCAGGTCGTTGAAGGCTGGCATGGCGAGCTCTACGGCAAACCGCTGGCGCGACAACGTGAGTACATCGCGATCATTCGCCAAATTCTGGCGCGCGAGAATCCAGTGGTTCACCAAGGCGAGCACTATCACATTCCGAATACCCAGCCGGGGTCCAGCGGGCTCGGCAAGCCGCTCAAGAGCATCCTGCATGGCAATCCGAAATTACCGATTTACACTGGTGCGGTGACGACCAGTGGCGTGCAATTGGCGGCCGAAGTCGCTGATGGCACTTTCGTGGTGTGGATGAATCCGGCGCGGCCCGACATTTTCGCGCCTGCCCTGCAGGCTGGCTTTGCCAAGGCGGGTCAGGGCAAAACTCCAGCCAAAACGATGGCGCAGTTCGATCTCGCGCCGTTTGTACGCATCGCGATGGGCAACGATCTGGACGCGTGTCGCCGCGTGATTAAGGACTTCTTGGCGCTATACATCGGCGGCATGGGCGCGCGTGGCAAGAATTTCTATAACGATTACGCCTGCCGCCTCGGCTACGCCGACGCCGCGCAGAAGATTCAGGATCTCTATCTCGGTGGCGACAAGGGCGCCGCCGCAGCAGCCGTGCCAGATTCTCTGGTCGACGAATGTTCATTAGTGGGGCCCGAAGCGCGTATTCGCGAACAACTCAAAGGTTGGAAGCAGGCGGGCGCCGCCGGCCATGTGGGCACCATGATTGTGACCGCGCAGGATGCGCAGGCGCTACGCGTCGTGGCCGAAGAGATCTTGTAGGAAAACACGGTCGCCAAGACGCGTGCCCGAGCCGAACGGCACTTGCTTAAGGCACAAGCGCTTCGAGCTTATTTCCGTAGGAGCGGCTTCAGCCGCGAACCGCGCTGAATCGCCCATCGCGGCTGAGGCCGCTCCTACGATAATACGGAAAGCGTTTCTACCGAGGACCGTCGAGAAATGCCTACTTGCCCTCAAGCGCCGTCCTACCAATGCGCTTAATCATTTTTCCGCTGACTTAAACGCTATTGGCGTCTGAGCCATTTGCGCAAGGGACCAAGCCCAAGGTTGTGAACGAGGTCCCGGCCTCGCATAAATATAGGCGCATCTACCTTGAGCCTATGGCTAGCGCTGCTAAGCTTGGGGCCAGGACTTGCGGTGGCGGTATCACTTTATCGAGGGATGCAGGCCCGCAGTCACACAGCGGCGGTGAGCTTTAAGCGTAGAAAGTCGCTGAGGCACAAGGCAAGGAATTGCCAAACGAATTCGAGGAAGGAGCACTCAATGGGCGAATCTCACGGCTTGTCGTTACAGCCGTTTCAGAATTTTGACGAAGCGGCGCGCACGGTGTTGGAAGCCCTGCACTCGCGACTCGGGCTGGGGTCGTGGATGGTAATCCGCGATCAGGGCGATTCCGGCGTGGTGCTGTCGGTGGATGATCACGGCTACGGCGTGGTGCCCGGGCAGGTATGCCACTGGCAGGGCGAGTTATCCGCCCAATTTGCCACGCGGCGCGCCATCATCTATACCGTCGAACCTTCCGCGCATGCTGCGGCGATGCCCTTAACGGATTTCTCGCCTGTCCGGGCCTACCTTGGTGCCCCGCTTTATCTCGCCGATGGCGACCTGTTTGGCGCCTTATGCGCGATCGCCCCAGAACCTCCCGATCAGCACCAGATCGAAGAATTGCCGTTCGTCGAATTGTGCGCGCGTCTGCTGGCCTCCTTGCTCGAACTCGAACTCAAAGCTCAATACGCGACCCGCCGAGCAGATCGCATCGAGGCAGAATCCAAACTCGATCCCCTGACCGGTCTCTACAATCGGCGCGGCTGGGAAACCCTGCTCGAACGTGAAGAAGCCCGTTGCCATCGCTATGGCAGTTCGGGCGCCATCGTATCGCTGGATCTCGATGGCTTAAAGCGCATCAACGATGCCGAAGGCCATGCCGCCGGTGATCGCCTGATTGGTGCCGTTGCCCGTTGTCTCTCGCAGGTCGTGCGCAGCACCGATGTGGTGGCGCGTCTCGGCGGCGATGAGTTCGCGGTGTTGCTGATTGAAGCGCGTCTGGATGATGTGGAAAAGCTTGTCACGCGGCTGCACTCCCGCCTCGCGCAGGAACAGATCAAGGCCTCGGTCGGGTTTGCAGTGCGTGCGCCGATGTCCACGTTGTATGCGGCAGTCGCTGCGGCGGATGAAGTCATGTATGAAGAAAAGCGCCGCCACCAGGCGACTGTGCTCGGGGAGGAGATGCAGGCCTAACTCTCCCTGCGCCTCGCGACGATTCCCTAAGTCCGACAGGCTGTTGGAGAGCAACGAGTCCAACCCGCAGTTAGACCCAAAAGCTGGCAAGGCTGAAAGTGAGGGCCTCGGAGGGCGGTGCGCAAACCTCGTCGGCGCCCTTATACGCTCGCCCCAGACGCCAATATCGATCCTGCAGCACAAAGATTTCCAGGGTCTCTAGGCCTGGATCCAGCAACCATGCATAGGCCACGCCATGACTCGCGTAGATAGGGAGTTTATCGACCCGATCCATCTGCGAGGTTGAGGGAGAGAGCACCTCGCAGACCTAGTGGGGCGCAAGCTCAAAGTAGGCTTTAAGCGGGAGTGCAGGCATGCGTTCCCGCCGCCACCGGGCGAGATCTGGGACCAGGATATCCATGCCCAGATGCAGTTCGGGCTCATCCAGTATCCACCAACCACCGGGGCCGTTACTTCCTTCATCGTAGGTCGGCACCAACTTGCCCCCCATCAGCGACGTGACCCGAGCATGCTTGGGTGCCGGTCGCGGCTGGGTAATTAATTGGCCGTGGATGATTTGCGCGATTAAGTGGTCCGGGATCCGGCACAGATCCTCGCAGGTCGCGTGTTGATCGGCGGGCGCGGACATCGCGGAGAGCCTCTACGGTTTACTGCGGATCAGTGTAGATCAGTCTGTCTCCCTATCGACCTTATCGTGTGCCCGTGTCAGGTGTGCAAGGTTGAATAATCGCGCCCGTAGATCCCTTCGTTACGAGCAAACGCGAAGCAATCCAATAGAGAAATCCCGCGCAGCTCAACGGAACCTGGATTGTCATGTCGCTTGCGGCAACTCGCAACGACGGCTTGAGGGGCGACCGTCCGGCGCACGTCTTTCGCGGACAAATCCCTCCTCGGAAATCTGGGAAAAGATCCTGCTCGCATACGACTGGCAGCCCACCGCCGCTTGGCGTAGGCTCCTCTCACCTTTGAACGGATGAGGAGTAGAACATGGGATACAAGCTGCTGGGCGCGAATGTGTCGCCCTATGTCCGGAAGTGTCGGGCTTACTTGGCCGAGAAAGGGCTGGCCTACGAACATGAGTCGGTGAGCCCGTTTAGTCCGCCGGACGGTTTCCGTGATGTCAGTCCGCTGGGTAAAATTCCGGTGCTGCTCGATGGCGAGAAGTCGCTGGCGGATTCGAGTGTGATCTGCCTCTACCTTGAACGTTGTAACCCTGCACCAGCACTGTATCCGAGCGATCACTACCAATTCGCGCGCGCCCTGTGGATTGAGGAATTTATCGACGGTGGCTTGATGCCGCTCGCCGGCCCACAGGTGTTTCGGCCGCTCGTGCTGGGCCCGATTGCGATGAAACAGCCGGTCACCAAAGACATTAAAGCCGAAGCCCTCAAGGTGGTGGAGACTTCCATCCATCCGCTGTGGGATTACCTCGAGAAGGCACTCGGTGGCAACTTGTTCTTCGTCGGCAATACGCTGACGATTGCCGACATCGCAGTTGCCAGCGGGCACGTGAATTTACGTCACGCGGATGTCGAACCCGGCAGCGCGAAGTGGCCACAACTGGCGGCTTTCTTGGCGCGCATGTACGCACGGCCCTCTTTCGCCGGGTTGCTCGCGGAAGAAACCAAGCCGTGGGATCAGCGCGCGACGCTGCGCGCGATTTGAGGGGACGATCGTAGGCACGATCAAGGGCGGGAAAGCGCAGCGCCTTGTGCCGTACCGCGGCTAAACCTCGTCATCCCGGAATTCGCGTGGCGAATATCCGGGATCCATACGCAACACCAACCGCCCATGGATCCCGGGTCTCCGCTGCTTCGCAGCTCGCCCGGGATGACGGAAATACGCCTGCGCCAATTCACCCTGTTGTCACGCGCATCGACGCACTACACTGCGCGCCCATGTTGTCCTTCAATGATGTCAGCCTGCTCCGCGGCGGTGAGGTGCTGTTCTCCGCCGTCACCTTCACCGTTCACGCCGGTCAGAAGCTCGGGTTAACCGGCGCCAATGGTGCGGGCAAGTCGAGCCTGTTCAGTTTGATTCTTGGCGAGCTTGCGGTAGAAACCGGCACTATTGGCCTGCCTTCGGATCTCGTGCTCGCCCATGTAGCGCAGGAAACCCCGCCCGATCCGCGTTCCGCACTCGAGTATGTGTTGGATGGCGATGCCGAACTGCGTTCACTGCAGGCCGCGCTTACGCAGGCTGAAGCGCGGGGCAGTGCCGAACTCGGCGAATTGCATACGCGGATGGCGACTATCGATGGTTACGCGGCGCCGGCCCGCGCGGCACGTTTGCTGGTGGGTTTGGGCTTTGCGCCGGGTGCCGAGCAGGCAGCAGTCGCGAGCTTCTCTGGCGGTTGGCGCATGCGTCTCAATCTGGCGCGCGCGCTGATGTGTCGCGCTGATTTACTCTTGCTCGACGAACCCACCAACCATCTCGATCTCGATGCGGTGATCTGGCTCGAGAATTATCTGCTCACCTATCCGGGTACCTTGTTACTCATCTCGCATGATCGCGATTTCCTGGACCGGGTGGTCAGCATCATTGCGCAGCTCGATCACGGGAGTCTCAAGCTCTATACCGGCAACTACAGCGCCTTCGAAGTCGCGCGCGCGGCCCAGCTCGCCAGCCAGCAAGCGGCCTTCGCGCGCCAGCAACGCGAAGTGGCGCACATGCAGGCCTTCGTCGAGCGCTTTCGCTACAAGGCGAGCAAGGCGCGGCAGGCGCAAAGCCGTTTGAAAGCGCTCGAACGCATGGAAGCTATCGCGCCGGCGCATGCGGATTCTCCCTTCACCTTCGAATTCCTCTCGCCATCCAAACTGCCGCGACCTTTGGTGACCTTGGATGAAGTGAGTGTCGGCTATGGCACACGGAAGGTACTTGAGCGCGTCAAGCTGGGGGTGATGCCGGGCGATCGTATCGCCTTGCTGGGCGCGAACGGGGCCGGCAAATCTACCTTGATCAAGTTGCTCTCAGGGGCTCTGGCGCCCATGAGCGGGGAGATCCATGGCGCGAAGGATCTGGCAGTGGGTTATTTCGCACAGCATCAACTTGAGCAACTCGAGGCCGCGAGTACGCCGCTTGCGCATCTGCAGGCACTGGCGCCGACGGCGCGTGATCAAGAGCTGCGCAACTTTCTCGGTGGCTTTAACTTTCAGGGTGCCATGGCACAACGCGCAGTTGGCACATTCTCGGGCGGCGAGAAAGCGCGTCTCGTGCTGGCCTTGCTGATGTACGCGCGCCCGAATCTGCTGCTGCTCGATGAACCGACCAATCATCTCGATCTGGAAATGCGCCATGCGCTTACGTTGGCGATGCAGGATTTCGCCGGCGCGCTCGTGGTGGTCGCGCATGATCGCCACTTGTTACGCACGACCACCGACAGTTTTCTGTTGGTGGACGGCGGCAAGGTGACGGTGTGGCCCGGGGATCTCGAAGACTATGCGCAATGGCTGAGTAATGGGCGGCGCGCGCAAACTGCCAGTGTCAGCCGCAGCGCGCTGGATGCTACAACGGGTGAGTCGCGGGTCAGCGAGCGCGAACGTCGACAATCCGCGGCGCAACTGCGTGAGCGTCTGCGACCGTTACGGAACGCGGTGCGCACGGCTGAAAGCCTGCTCGAAAAGCTCCAGCGTGAACGTGAGCAGCTGGAGGCGCGACTGGCTGAACCCGCGTTGTACGAAGCCACGGCCCGCGATACGTTGAAAACCTTGCTGCTCGATAAGGCGCGCGCCGAGCAGCGGTTTGAGGAGGCAGAGTTGCGTTGGCTGAGCGACGCCGAAGCGCTTGAAGAAGCCGAGCGCGCAGTGGCTGCCGAGTGAGCGCATCAGCAATAATCATGAAAACGCCTAAAGAGTAGATCCTATGCCGACATCCGCTAGAAAATTCCTATGCGTTACCGCGCTCGCGCTGCTGCTGGCGCAACCCCTGGTCTACAGCGACGAAGCCACCCCAGGCGACTTATCTCCGCTGCCCGCCACTGCATGGAATCGCCAGCGCGCGGCCCATCTGCTGGAGCGCGCAGGCTTTGGCGGGACGCCGAGCGAAGTCGATGCCTTCGCCGCGCTGACGCCGCAGGCGGCGGTGCGCCGGCTGGTGTACTTCGAAGGTGCGCCGCCACTTAATCTGCCGCCGTTCGAGCCTTCGGATATTTTCGAGGCAGGTCTTGAGCCCTTCCCGGCGAGCCGCCCGGCCACCACCGAACTCGCGAGCAGAAGTGGTGCTGCGCTCGGCGTGAAAGTGAAAGCCGGCGGTAACCGACCGTTGCAGCCGGTGGTTGATAAATTTTTCTACTGGTTACGGGCGAGTCGTTTGGAGACTGATCGAGTCGCGTACTGGTGGGCCAATCGGATGTTGGCGTCACCGCGCCCACTCGTCGAGAAGATGGCGCTCTTCTGGCACGGTCACTTCGCGACTAATGAGGAGAAAGTGCGCGACTATCGCAAGCTCCTGCAGCAGGTGGAACTGTTCCAACGCGACGGGCTGGGCGATTTTCGAACGCTCCTGATTGATGTTGCGCAAGGGCCGGCGATGCTCGCCTTCCTCGACGCTGGGGTGAATGTGAAGGGTGCGCCGAATGAGAATTTCGCGCGCGAGATCATGGAACTCTTCACGATGGGCGTCGGCCATTACAGCGAGCACGATATTCGCGAGGCCGCGCGCGCGTTTACCGGCTGGAATTTCGACGGCCTGAAATTCAAGATCAACGCCGCGCAGCATGACGAAGACACTAAAGAAGTCCTCGGTCAGCAGGGCAATTTCGATGGCGTGCAGGTGATCGATCTCATCCTGGCGCAGCCTGCGACCGCCGAATTCATTGCCAGCAAGCTGTATCGTTATTTCGTCCGTGAGGATCTCGCCCCGGTCTTCGCGAAGACTCTCGGCGAAAAGCTGCGTGGTGTCGACTATCAAATCGCGCCGTTTCTGGAAATGTTGTTTCTGGCGCAGGATTTCTACGCGCCGCCAGCGCTCGCCACGCGCATCAAGAGTCCAGTCGAACTGGTGATTTCGACTTATCACAAGCTGGATCTTAAGCAGGTACCCGGCGTGCCCGATCTCGGTGAAGTCTGTGGGGCATTGGGGCAGCGGCTGCTGTATCCGCCGACTGTGGCCGGCTGGGCTTATGGCCGCAGTTGGGTCACGCCCGGATTGTTGTTGGCGCGCGGCAATTTCGCGCTCGACGTAATGTTTCCCGATATCAACTTCATTCCCCATGATCGTTATCCGGAGTATGCCGCGGGCGATGAAATTCGGACGGTGCACGCGCGGATTCGCGCTGGCCTGGATATCACCTCGGCGACTAAGCCATCAAGCACTGATGGCGGCGCGGACATGATGGCGATGTCGAATGCGATGGCTGATCGGGATGAGGATTTTAATACCCGCTATGCCAGTTATCGCGGCTGGCAGAAAGCGATTGAGCGGGTAAAGCCCATTCCCCGCGATATTGCGCGGCTGGATTTAACGGGGTTGGTGTTGCAGGAATCGCTCGCCACGCCGGCGGCGGTGGTGGATTATTTTACGGCACGCTTTCTCTCGGTGCCGCTCGACGAGCGGACGCGCGAAGCACTGGCGACTTTCCTCGCGCAGGAATTGGGCACCTCGGATATCGCCGCGACGGCAAGCTATCTCGAAGATCCCTTACGCAAATTGCTACATCTCATTTTGAGCCGGCCCGAGTACCAATTGGGCTAAGGAGTTAACACCATGATCTCGCTTAATCGCCGCCGCTTGCTGCAATACCTGGCAGCGGCCGGAATTTGGAGCCCTTTCAGCGGGATCGCGCGCGCGGCGCAGGCCGCTGCCGATGATCGCATCCTGGTCGTGTTCGAACTGTCAGGGGGCAATGATGGGTTGAATACCGTGGTGCCCTACACCAACGATCACTACTACAAACTGCGCCCGACGCTCGGCATCAAACCGCCGAAAGTGCTGAAGCTCGATGACCAATGGGGCTTGAATCCTGGCGCGCTTGGCTTGCAACGGTTATGGGATGCCGGACAGCTCGCGATCATCCACGGCTGCGGCTACGACCAACCTTCGTTTTCGCATTTTACATCGATGGCGTACTGGCACACGGCGGCGCCGAATAGTGGCAACGACTATGGCTGGGTCGGGCGTCTCGGCGATGCGCTGGCGCCAGTGCCGCAGGCGAACCTGATCATCAACGTGGATGTAGCGCAGTCGCTGGCCGTGAAAAGTCGCGTGCACACACCGGTGGTGTTTGACGAACCCGAGCAATTTCAGCGGCAGGGGTTCTTCGAGACGCGCGCACTGTTGGATGACGTCGCCAAGGTGCGCTCCGCTAACGCCACCTTGGCTTATCTGAACGAAGTCGCGCTCGGTGCGCGCGAAGCCTCCTCACAGGTGCGTGACGCTTGGCAGCAATATAAATCGACGGTGGATTACGGATTGGTGCCGTTGCAGTTGCCGAAAATCGCGGCCTGCATCGCCGCTGGGTTGCCGACCCGGCTTTACTATGCAGCCTTTCGCAACAATGCCTTCGATACGCATGTGCAGCAGGCAGATCTTCATCAGCGCCTGCTGACCTACGCTGCCGACGCGGTGCACGGTTTCCTGCGCGACATGGAGCGTCTTGGTCAGGCCGATCGCGTGACCGTGCTCATGTTTTCTGAATTCGGAAGAAGGGTGCCCGAGAACGCGAATCTCGGCACCGATCACGGCGCGGCCAATGTCATGTTCGTCGCCGGCAAGCCGGTACGTGGCGGACATTACGGCCAG
>CAMATU010000128.1 GCA_945861225.1 Klebsiella pneumoniae | reverse complement strand
AAGCGCAGGTGATCGATGCGACCGATCTGTATGTCGCGCCGGGTTTCGTCAACCCGCACGATCACACCGACGGCATCGTGCTCTTCCAACCGGAGATGCAGCCCTGGATCACCCAGGGCATCACGACCAGCATGTGCGGAAACTGCAGTTTCTCGCCTTATCCCGATCGCGACAGTTGGCTCGCACACACACGCACCAATCCTGAGGTCGAGCTCACGACCTATGCCGCGAAGATCCGCGACTTCCCCTTCGACTGGTCGTCGCTGACCGAGTACGCCGAGTGTGTCAATCGCAATACCGTCGGCATCAACGTGGTGCCGTTGATCGGGCACGGCACGATTCGCTGGAAAGCCGGCCTGCGCCGCGATGAGGTCGCAACCCGTGCCCAACGCGAGGAGATCAAGGCGCTTACCAGGGAGGGCATGCGCCAGGGGGCGTTCGGCCTGTCGCTTGGCCTGAGCTACCCTCCGTGCCGTTACGCCGATCGCGAAGAGATCGAATCGCTCGCCGCGATCGTCGCCGAGTATGACGGCGGCATCTACGCGCACATCAGCGATCTGATCGACGAGCGGGACATCTTCATGCTCGGCGAGATCAGCGCCAAGTACCGTATCCGTATGCACATTCCCCACATCAACCCGCCGGGGAAGGCGCGCTTCAAAGATCTGCCCATCGCGCTCGGGGCGCTGGAAACCGCACGAAACCGCGGCGCCGATATCTCGTTCGATGTCATGCAGTTCTCGGACTGGTGCTTCCGCACCGACGCCATGCGGCATTTTTTCTTCTTTCTGAGTTACAACGACTATTACCAGACCTTTATCGCCGGCGCCGAAACCTACGAGAGCTTTCTCGAGCACCTCGACTACGACGACTTTCGCGGCCAGGTCAAGACAGCAGTGACCGCGAACTTCCCGAAAGTCGGCGACTTCTACGATAAGTACCTGTCAGAGGCAGGCCATATCTGGCTCATCAATACCGGTGATGATGCGATCGAAGGCAAGACCATTAATGAGCTCGCAGCGGCCCGCCGCGTCGACCCCATCGATCTATTCTTCGATATCGTGTTCGGGCGCAGCAAGCTGCTGGCTGCCGGCGTCGAACCGGGTCTGGTCGCGCCGTTTCTCGGCGGCGAAGACAACATCATCAAGGCCAGCAACCATCCCTTGGCCATGCCCTGCCTGGACATTCCGACCGATGTGACCGATCCGCATGTCGCGCCGTGGCCGCAGATGTACGGCACGTTTCCCAAGTTCTACCGCAATTTGGTGACGCACGGGACCGAGGTCGAAGAAGCGGTGCGGCGCATGACCAGTTTGCCGGCGCAGCGGCTGGGCTTGCCGGACCGCGGACGCATCGCGCTTGGCGCGCGGGCCGACATCACTGTCTTCGATCCTGCGGAATACCGCACCGAGGCGGATTATTATCATCCGTTCGTGCCTGCGCGCGGCGTGCACTTCGTGATCGTCAATGGCGAGATCGCGCTGGCGCACGGGACGCCGACTGGTGTCAAGGCAGGCAGAATGCTGTTACGGGCGGGGTGATCCGATTCTTGCCGTCGCTGACCGTGGCGATCGCATCGCCGCGGTAGCCTGCGTTTCTCTACTGCTGCGCGGAACCAGCGTCGCCAAGGAGGCGCGATTTTCGTCGCGAATTCATTTGTCGCTCACGCTCAGCGCGTCGTGCGGGCAGGCGTGCACACAGGCGTAGCAGCGGATGCATTGTGCGTCGTCGATCACCAGTTGATGGTAGTAGAGTCCGGCGGTTTGTGTGGGCAGGACGGGGATAATGGTGCGGGCGCTCGCCAACCCAATTTCGATGCCGCTCGCTTCGACGATGCACCCGGCAACCGGGCGCACCAGCAGGCACTCGTCGCATAACAGGCAGCGCCGGTTATCAAGCGTCGGCGCCGGCGCGCGCAAATCGGTGAACAAATCGCGGACGATCTGCGCCTCGGGTACGCCGTGTGTGCGCAACAGAGTGCGTCCGGCGTCGATCATCGCCGGGGGCCCGCACAGCCAGGCGCGAAGCGACGCGGGAGGCAGCAACCCGCGTTCGAGAACAGCGCTGCGCAGGGCGTCGGTAACGAAGCCGCGGGCACCAGCCCAGTCGCTTGTCGGCGCTTCTTCGGAGAGCACCGGCATAAACGTGAAACGATGGGTGGGATGCCAACTGGCGGCGATGTCGGCGATTTCGTTCAGCGCATAGAGATCGCGTTGCGTGCGGGCGCCATACAGGAATAAGCAGTCGCGCTTAAGTTGTCGGCGGCTGGCTTCCTCGGCCAGCGCTTTGACTGCGCTCAAGCCGCTCCCGCCGGCAAGGAATAACATCGGTGCGTCACTGTCATCCAGCATAAACGCGCCCAACGGACCGGCGATATCAACCGGGGAACCCACGCGATCGGAGGATGCGAGCCACGTTGACATCTCACCGCCCGGCACCACGCGCACATAGAAAGTATGTTCGCCGGTACGCTCACTGTAGGGGTCGCGCGCAAAAGAGTACGGCCGCGGCCGCGACAATCCCGGCACCGACAACGTCGCGAACTGCCCAGCACGCGCGTGCAACGGTGCGCTTCCCGGTAGGTTCTTGATCACCAGCTCATAGGTATCGTGGGTGAGCGCGCGCGTGCGCGTTAAGATTCCGCGACTGTGCACGACGCGGCGCGCGGTGACGTCGGAGCGCGGTGGTGGTGGGGCCAGCGGATCGCGCCACCGTGTCTGCGCGTGCGTACTCAATCGAATGCGTCCAGATGTGCGGCGCGGGCCTCGGCCAGAATCGTTGCCTCGTCTCGCTCGATTTCTGGATTTGCCACACGCCAGGCGCGCACATAGGCCTCTTTACCACCCAGTGCGGCGAGTCGCGCACGTGAGAGATCACGCGCTTCGACTTTTTCGATCTCGGCCAGACACGAATAGAACGTCGGTGCAAAACCGAAATCGGTGAGCACTTCGGTATTGAGTGCGTTGACGTTCACACCGCCAGGCGTATTGCTGCCTTTGAATTGTTTTTGCGTGCCGAGTACACCCGGCAGCATGCCGGCGACGATAAGTGCATAACCGAACGTTTCGCCGCGGGCGTTGTACAAGCGGCAGGCATCGCCGTCTGCGATGCCGCGTGATGAGGCGTCTTCCACGTTGAGTTCGAAAGTCGGCCGCGACTGCATCGCCTGCAAGCGTTCGACGGTCTGAAACGAGTCGCCGATAAAATAGTGGCTCGCCGTGCTCAGTACCTGCAATGGGAAACGCGCTCGCAGGGGATCTTCCTGGCCTTCATATTCCGGAAGGTAAATCGGCAGGGGATCGACGCCCTCCGCGGCCAACGTCTCCGACCAGATCTGGATCCGACCGTCGGGCGTCGGCCAGCCGCGTGTCAGGTATTGCCGCGCGGGATGATCGTAGTTCGCGCGCGCCCAGCCGTTCTCAAGTAAGGATTCAAACGTAATGCCGTCAACCAGCGGATTCAGCTCACCATCAAGGAGATGCTCGCGAATGATCTCTTCGTCCGTCTGCGTAAACGCATTGCCGCTGCTCTCGACAAACCCCATGCGACGCGCGAGTCGCCGAAACAACTCGGTGTTGCTCACGCTCTCCCCGAGCGGCGCAATCACCGGCCGGTTCATTGCGTAGTGATAGTAACCGTACGAGCCGTGCATATCGGTGCGTTCGAGCTGAGTATCGGCGGGCAGCACGATATCGGCGTAGTCGCAGGAATCGGTCCACATCGTATCGTGCACGACGGTGAACAAATCGTCGCGCGCCATCCCGCGCCGGGTTTGTAGGCTGTTCGGCACGCAGTTGGCCGGATCGGCGTTATAAACGAATAAACACTTAATCGGCGGATCGAGCACGGCGTCGTTCCAACCGATGTTATCGGTCAAGGCGCGCGCCAGCTGCACCATGTTGATAATCCGTTTGTTGTGTCGATCGCCCAGATCGAAACGTTGGATGTCGTTGCGGAAAAATGGATTCCAGTTTTCTTCCAGGCGGCCAAACCCGGCCCCGCCGCAGCGCTCGCGCCACGCGCCAGTCAGCGCCGGCAGCAACAGTATCGCGCGACACATCTGGCCGGAATTCTGATGACGATTGAGACCATGGCCGGCACGGATATAACTTTTGCGCGTAGATCCGTATAGCAGTGCAAGACGTTCGATATCGGCGACCGTAAGACCCGTGATTTGCGCGACACGCGCAGGCGGATAATCCGGCAGACGCGTTTCGATGAGTTCGCGCCAGCCGCGGGTGTGACGATCAAGAAACGCTTCATCATGCAGTCCGCGCGCGACCAGCACATGCATCATGCCAAGCGCCAGCGCCGCGTCGGTACCTGGCCGCGGTTGGACATGCCAATCGGCTTGGGCCGTGGTGCGCGTCGGTCGCGGATCGATCGCGATCACCTGGCAGCCACGTGCGCGCGCTTCGCGCACGAACGGCATGGCGTGTACGCCGGTGCTCGCCGAGTTCACGCCCCACAACAGGATGACTTCGGCGTCTTCGGCGGCCATCGCGATATCCGGACCGTTGGCAGACCCATAGGTATGCATGCATGCCCAAAAGGCCGCGTGTATGCAAATCGACATCTCAAGGCGCGCGGCACCCAACTTATTCCAGAAGCGATTATCGAGCGTCCAATAACCGAGCAAGCCGAGCGTGCCGGAGAAATTGAAGGGCTGAATCGCCTCCGAACCGTACTCAGTGATGATCCGCGTAAAATTATCGGCGATACCATCGAGCGCCGCGTCCCAGCTAATCCGCTCGAACCGCGCACCGGGGCCCTTGGGACCTACGCGGCGGTGCGGATAGAGCACGCGTTTGTCGTTATAGACCAAATCCAGGTAGTGGTTGACCTTGTTACAGAGGTGCCCGCGCGTGATCGGATGAGTTGGGTCGCCCCGTAGCGACACGGCGCGCCCGCTGCGATCGTCGCGTGTGACCAGCATCGAGCAGGTATCGGGGCAGTCGTGGGGGCAGACCACATGATGCAATGAATGGTCGGGCGGCACTTCGAACTTGGTACTGCGAGTCATAGCGAATCTTTCCTACATCAAGCCCCGTGTTGCGGGCCGCGTAGCCCCGGTCGAGCATCGGTCAGTATACGAGCAGCAAGGCGCGGCGTGCGTGGTTGACAATCTGTCGCGCGCCGGACCATGCTGCCGCCACACGCCAAGAATAACAACAGATCCATTCTGAGCGACCCGCCATGCCGACGAGCATGACGCGCCGAGCAAATTGTGCCAGCGCAACGCAGCAGTTAATCGAGGAAAGCAAACCATGTGGAAGTATGTTCGTTTCGGCTATATCCATTGGACTTGGTTGCTCGTAACCATCGCCGGCCTGCTTGCCGGCGGTTTATGGATGTGGAGCGGCGTCGCGTTTCTGTTTGTCGTTGGTGTAGGCGGCGAAATCATCACCGCGCATCGACGGGACGAAACCAACCCGGACTATAGCTATCCGATCATCCATGACTTGATCTTATACTCGGCCGTCATCGGTCATTTCGCAGCCACCTTCGTCGCCGCGTGGACCTGCGGCGCGGCCGACACTTTCGGCTTTGGCGCGTGGGCGAACGGCCTGCTCAGCGCGCAGGGGATCGGCTTCGACGTGATCGCCGCACGCGCGGACAACACTTGGTTCGCTTATCTTGGGGCCGGTCTGTCGCTCGGAGGATTACTGGGCGTCAGTGGCATTTCAGCCTCGCATGAGCTTACGCATCGCACCGGCAATCCGCTTGATTTGTGGTTCGGTCGCTGGGATTTTGCGCTTAGCTACGGGACCAATTTCGCGACCGAGCATGTGTACGGTCACCATAAAAATCTAGGCTACCCGGGCGTCGACACGGTGTCGCCGAAGCGCGGCGTCGGTTTCTACGAGTTCCTCCGCGCCGGCGCGATGCAGCAGTGGCAGGGTGGATTCGAGATCGAACAGAAAAGACTTGCGGCGCAGGGCAAGTCCTGGCTCTCGCCGCAGAATCGTGTATTGCATGCATGGGCGCGCGGTGCGGCAGTCGTGCTGGCAGTAGCCTTCATCGGGGGGGCAACCGGCGTGCTGGTGTGGGCGGTGGCCGCGGCATTTTCGAAATATATTCTGGAAGGTCTGAATTTTTTCTCGCATTACGGTCTCATTCGACTTCCCGGCGAGAAGATCACGACGCGCAATACCTTTTCGAGTTTCAATCCCCTGTCCAATCATTTCACGTTCAATCTTGGCCGCCATGGTTCGCACCATGAGCATGACACGCCGTACTACCAGTTCCGGTATCAACCCATGCCGGAATCACCCTATGGCTATCTGACGATGACACTGATCTCCTGGCTGCCACCGCTGTATTGGAAATTCATGATTCCGATGCTGAAAGCGTGGGACGCGCAGTGGGCCACGCCGGCCGAACTCGCACTGCTGCGCGAACACAATCGGGACTCCGGAATAGCCGAACTCGAAGTACATGCCGCTGCCGCCTGAGTGGCGCACGTCGTGTCAGCGCCGTGACGGAGCTGACGCTGAACAAGGGCAGTAGCCAGTAGCCGCGATGTTTTCGCTTTTCAAGAAACACGACTACGCGGCGACCATTGCGCCGAGCGGCGATCGGATTACCGTCAAGCACGGCGGCAAACTGCTCGACGCGGCGCTCGCCGCCGGTCTCGACTGGCCGCATGACTGCCGCGTAGGCAGCTGCGGCACCTGCCGCTGCGTGCTGAAGACAGGCAAGATCAAAGCCCTCACTGATTTTTCTTATACGCTCGAGCCGGCCGATCTTCGTGCCGGCGCGATTCTGGCGTGCCAGACCCAGCTCCGCTGTGATGTCACGGTTGACGTGATATTGAACGCACCTGCGCTCAAGACCGAAACGGTGCGCGGCACCGTGCATGCGCTGCGCGCGCTCACGCACGACATTCTCGAAGTCACCGTAAAGCTGGAACGGCCCGCGTTTACCGCTGCGGTGGCAGGCCAATACGTCGAGGTGCGCGCTGAAGGCCTCGATGCTCCACGCAGCTATTCGTTTCTGCGCGCGCCACGGATCGAACCGGCCACCCAAGTCGCATTCTGTATCAGGCATGTGCGCGGCGGTGCTTTCACTGACTGGCTGTTCGCGGCAGATCGACAGGCCGCGCCGCTCACGCTTTCCGGCCCCTTCGGCAGCTTTCGCTATCACACCGATGCGGGCCAGATGCTGTGTATCGCCGGCGGCAGCGGCCTCGCCCCGCTTTACGCAATACTGTTGGATGCAGTGGCGGCGGGTGTCGCGCGCGATTGCACGGTGTTATTGGGGGCGCGTACGTCTGCCGATCTTTATTACCTTGATGAACTCGCCGATCTCGCTGCGCAGTGGCACGGCAAGTTCGCGGTGCGGCCGGTGTTATCGATGGAACCTTCCACGAGCGCTTGGCAGGGTATGCGTGGACTCGTCACCGATGCGCTCGCGCAACTCGCGCCCGCTGGTTTTTGTCCCAATGACCAGGGCTATCTGTGCGGCCCACCCGCGATGGTGGATGCCGGTATCGCCGAAATGCAGCGCTTAAACATGCGGAGTGAGGCGATATTCTGCGATCGCTTTCTGGACGCCAGCACGCAACCCGGCGGCCGCACGGCGCGCTCCGCGCCGAGCACTCTTTGATGACAGCACGCGGCAAGTCTCGTTGGGTGCCCACTGTCACGCACTGGGGGAATTTTTTAGTCGAGACCGACGGCGAACAAATCCTCAATGTGCGCGGCTACGCCGACGATCCGCATCCCTCGCCGATCGGTCAAGCGCTGGCCGATAGCCGCAATCCGCGCGCACGCATCGACCAGCCGATGGTTAGAAAGAGTTACCTCGAGCGCGGCTGGCAATCCGCGCGTGACCAACGCGGCCGCGAGCCGTTTGTGGCGGTGAGTTGGAACGAAGCGCTTGATCTCGCCGCCGCGGCGCTCGCACGTGTTAAACAGGACCACGGCAACGAGGCAATCTACGGCGGTTCGTACGGGTGGGCGAGCGCCGGTCGCTTTCATCACACGCAGAGCCAACTGCACCGTTTCTTGCGCCAGTTTGGCGGCTATACCGATTCCGATCGCACCTATTCTGCGGCCGCCGCCGAAGTGCTGTTGCCACACATTTTGGGCGACGATTTGTACACGTTGTTCTTGCACACGACGCCGTGGGCCGATGTGCGCGATCACGGCGAAGTCGTGCTGTGCTTCAGCGGCGTCAGCCCCAAGAATCTGCAAGTGGTGATGGGCGGGCCGGGTGCACACACGGCGCCCGATCAACTACGCGACTGCGCACAAGCAGGCGTGCGCTTTATCAACATCAGTCCATTGCGTGGCGATTTGCCGGACTATGTGAACGCTGAGTGGATCCCGATTCGGCCGTGCACGGACACCGCACTCATCCTCGCAATGTGTCACACCCTGGTGACGGAGAATCTGCACGACGACGCGTTTCTCGCGCGTTACACCGTCGGCTTCGAGCGCTTTCGCGCGTATTTGATGGGCGAGCGGGATGGGCAACCGAAAAGCGCCGAGTGGGCTGAACCGATTACCACAGTACCGGCGGCACGCACGCGTGCGCTCGCGCGCGAAGTCGCACGCGCACGCACCTTCATTCCGATGGGTTGGTCGCTGCAACGGGCCGAGCACGGCGAACAACCGTATTGGGCTGGCACGGTGCTGATGGCGATGCTCGGACAATTCGGCCTGCGCGGCGCCGGCATCGGGCATGGCGTCGGCTCATTGCATACGATTGGTTTCGTCGGTCGTCGCGTCATTCCTTTCCGTTGGGCGAGTCTGCCGCAGGGCGAAAATCCGGTAGACACCGTTATTCCGGTCGCTCGCGTCACCGACATGTTGGAAAACCCCGGCCAGCCTTTCGACTATGACGGCAAACGCCTGCGTTATCCTGATATCCAGCTCGTCTATTGGGCAGGGGGCAATCCATTTCACCACCATCAGGATCTCAACCGGCTCCGCGCGGCTTGGACGAAACCGGCCTGCGTGATCGTCAATGAACAAGTGTGGACGGCGACGGCGCGCCATGCCGATATCGTCTTCCCGATCACGACTTCGCTTGAGCGCAACGACCTGGCCTTCAATACCTTCGATCCGTATGTATCGCCCATGCCACGCGCGGTTCCGCCTTTTGCCCAAGCGCGCGACGACTACGCCGTTTTCAGTGAGCTCGCACGGCGGCTCGGATTTTTCGACCGCTTCACCGAGGGGCGCGATGAGATGGCCTGGGTGCGCCATCTGTTCGAGGAATCGCGCACGAGGGCGGCGGCGCACGGTGTCGCACTGCCTGATTTCGAAACTTTCTGGGCGGGCGAACATTTTTCGGTGGCCTCCTCGATCGCCGAGACCGAACTCATCTTCGAAGCGTTTCGCCGCGCGCCGGAACAATACCCGCTCGGCACCCCGTCGGGAAAAATTGAAATCTACAGCGAGACGATCGCTTCGTTTGGCTATGCAGACTGTCCGGGTCATCCGGTATGGCTCGACAAAACCGAATGGCTGGGTGGCGCGCGTGCCGCGCGTTATCCGTTGCATCTGATTTCCAACCAGCCGGCGCCGCGCTTGCACAGCCAGCTCGATTTCGGCGCGCCAAGCCGCGCGACCAAGATAAATGGCCGCGAGCCGGTGACGATGCATCCGCTGGATGCCGCCGCACGCGGCATTGAAGCCGGCCAAGTCGTTCGCTTATACAACGATCGCGGCGCATGTCTCGCCGGTGTCGTGCTGTCTGCCGATATTCGTGAAGGGGTGGTGCAACTTTCGACGGGCGCCTGGTACGACCCGGTCGATGACGACGCGAGTCCGGGACTCTGCGCGCACGGTAACCCGAATGTGCTCACACTGGACGTCGGGACCTCCCGCCTAGGCCAAGGCCCGAGTTCGCATAGCTGCCTAGTTGAAGTCGACCGCTACGATCGGGCATTACCGCCGGTGCGCGCCTTCGATCCGCCTGAAATTATCCGCCGAGAATGAGAGGAGATCCGCCGATGCTCAACAATGATTTTTATTCCCAGCAACAGCAAGGCCCCTACAACTATTTTGCGCTCGGCGATTTCACACTTGAGCGCGGCGGGGTTATCCCCAATTGCAAGTTGGCGTATGCCACCACCGGCACCTTGAATGCGGCGAAGGATAATGCGGTGTTGTTCCCACACATGTTCTCCGGGACCAGCAAACACATGCAGATGTATGTCGGCGATGGCCTCGCGCTCGACCCCGCGCGTTACTTTGTGATCTTTCCGAACATGCTCGGTAACGGCGTGTCCAGTTCGCCGCATAATTCACCGCCCCCGATCGCGATGGCAGATTTCCCGCCGGTGATGATTGGCGACGATGTGCGGGCCCAGGAGCGCCTGGTACGCGAGCATTTCGGTATCACGCGGCTCGAACTCGTGCTCGGCTGGTCGATGGGGGCACAACAAACTTTCGAGTGGGCGGTGCGCTTCCCCAACATGGTCAAGCGCGCCGCACCCATCGGCGGTACCGCGCGCGGCACGCCCCATAATTACTTGCTGGTACAGAATGCAATGGACCTCATCCGCGCCGACCCGGCTTTTGCGGGCGGACGTTATGCCGCGCCTCACGCGGTGAGTGGGGGTCTCAAATTGCTCGCACATTTTTTTGCACAGATCGGTTTATCCAAAGAGTATTACGCCGCAGAAGACTGGCGCGGCCTCGGTTTTCAGAGTCTCGAGCAATTTCTGCGCGATTTCTGGGAAGCCTGGTTCGCGCTGATGGATCCGAATGCCTTGCTGTGCCTGCTCTATAAATGGCAACACGCCGATGTCGCGCGCCACACGGGAGGCGATCTCAAAGCGGCGTTGGCGCGGATCACCGCGGTCGTGTGGAACATGCCCTTCACGGAAGACATGATGTTTACCGTGGAAGAATGCCGCGCCGAGCACGCACTGACTCCGCGCGGGGCGTTCAAGCCGATCCCGACGCGCTGGGGCCACTTCGGCATGCTGGGCGTGGCGCCGGCCGATAAGGCCTTCATCGATGGCGCGTTAAAGGAACTGCTGGCGGTTGCGGTGTGACCAGCTTGTGACCGGCTCCCCTGCCGACGGTAGCGGGGCTCAAGAATGTAATCCGCGCCGTTCGCGAGCGGGTCGGCCGCACACGCGAACGCCTAGGACGGCTTTTTTTGCTCGTTCGGGTGAGCACCGCAAACCCCATCACCAGTAGCAGTACGTACGGGATATCCACCCAAACAACATTTCGCTCCGACGTTGAAAGGTGGGCACTATTAAAGATGTCCCCGATTTACCGCCGTCAGGGGCTCGCTGAGGGGCGCGCGAGCAATTTCTTCAGCCGCACAAACCACTGTCGGGATGGTGTGCCGCGGCGGCAGGGACGCATAAAAAAAACAGCGTGCGCGATTCCTAACCGCACTGAATGCGCTGCCAAGGATTGCCCCGGAACCGCGATCCTTGGCCGTTCGCCCATGACACACGCCCTTTTGTGTGTAGGTTGATCACAAATTACGCGTCTGACTTCGGGCAGTTTTTCAATTACTCTGACCCCTTGAACTGAGCGAGGAGACTGCGATGACGAAAAGGCTGACCATCAATGGCAAGGCACAGGACGTCGATGCCGATCCCGCGACCCCGCTGCTGTGGGTACTGCGCGATAGCCTGGGGATGACGGGCACCAAGTACGGCTGCGGCGTGATGGCCTGCGGCGCGTGCACCGTGCTCATCGATGGTGCACCGACGCGCACCTGCGGCCTGCCGCTCAGCGCCGTGAACGAGGCGCAGCAGATCACGACCATCGAAGGTCTGTCTGCGGCCGGGCCACACCGCGTGCAGACAGCGTGGGCCGAACTCAATGTCGCGCAATGCGGTTACTGCCAGTCCGGCATGATCCTGGCTGCGGTTGCCCTGCTCGAGAAGAATCCGCAGCCCAGTGAGGCCGACATCGCCGCGCAGATGACCAACCTGTGCCGTTGCGGCACCTATCAGCTCGTGCGTGCGGCGATTCATCGCGCCGCCGGGGAGGGCGCGCATGGATAAGTTCGTGCTGAGCCGGCGGGCTTTTCTCGAAGGTGCCGCCGCACTGACCTTCAGCCTGGTCTTGCCGCAGCGCCGCGCGCGCGCGGTGACGGCCGTGGCGGCGCCGTTTTCGCCGAGCGCTCTGCTGCGTATCGAGCCCGACGATACCGTGCGCATCGTGATGCCGCATGCCGATCTAGGCTGCGGCAGCTATACCGGGATGGCGCAGGTGCTGGCCGACGAACTCGATGCCGACTGGCGCCACGTCGTCGCCGAACATCTGTCATCACTGGACCCGGCCTTCAAGCATCGGGACTGGGGGGTGATCGCGACCGGTGCCTCGACCTCGATCAGCAACCAGTGGCAGTACCTGCGCGAGATTGGCGCGACGGCACGCGCGATGCTGGTCGCAGCGGCAGCCGCCGAGTGGGGCGTGCCGGCCGCGGGCCTGATCACCGCCCGTTCGCAGGTCTCCGATCCGGCGAGCGGGCGCACGGCGCGTTACGGCGAACTGACGGCGAAAGCCGCAACCCTGAAGCCGCCGGCCAAAGTCGTGCTGAAGGATCCGCAGCATTTCACGCTGATCGGTCAGAGCCTGCCGCGGCTCGACCGCGTCGTGAAGAGCGACGGCTCGGCAACGTTCGGTCTCGACGTGCGCCTGCCCGG
>CAMATU010000127.1 GCA_945861225.1 Klebsiella pneumoniae | reverse complement strand
CCGAACGCCGAAATCGGCAACGCCCATTCCTCCACGTCAATCGCCCCGCCCGCCTGCGCATCACGCACGAGCCCCGGTCGCGGTGGTGGACCGCCCGGCAATGCATACAGGCGATAGCAGGGAGCCGTTTTGAGCGCGCGGATGAAGTGCGCGCCACGTGAGGTCAGTTGCGCATTGAGCGGCAAGCCACGCAGGTGAGCGCCACACACCACCAATTTCAGTATCGATTCATCACGCGCAGACGGCGGGACGTCCTCTGCACAATAGCGCGCAGCCATGTGCAACAACTGCCGATCGCTAAATGCCGGACCGAAGAGCGTTGCCCCGAGCGGGACCCCAGAGGCTGCAAAGCCCATCGGCACCGCCACTGCCGCATAGTCAAGCAGGTTCATGAAATTGGTGTAATGACCGAGATTGATATTCAAGGTGAGGGGTTCTGCCGCGACCTCAGTCAGCGTGTAGGCGCGCCCCACAGTGGGCGTGATAACGAGAGCGCAATCTTCGAACACCCGGTCCGTGCGTTGCTTCAGCGCCTGCAGGTGCTGCAACGCGCTGAAGACTTCCACCGCAGTGCGGTTAACACCGCGACCGATAATTTCGTGTGTCACCGGCAGCAAGGCCTCCGGTTGCTGGTCGAAGAAGCTCTTAATCGCGACATAGCGTTCAGTCACCCAGGGCCCTTCGTAGAGCAGGCGCGCCGCCTCCAGAAAGGGTTCGAAGTCGATCTCGACTGCCTCGCCGCCCAGTGCGCGCAACTTATCGATGGCCACTTCAAACAGACCTGGCGCGCGGTCCTCGCCGAAGAACTCGCGCTGGCGCGGGACCCCGAAGCGAAAAGGTCCGTCCTTGATTGCGCGAGGTGGCGCATGTCGCGCATACGGATCATTTTCATCGTGGTGCGCGAGCAGCGCCTGAAGGGTGGCGACCTCATTCACTGAGGAGGCAAACAGCGACACACAGTCAAGCGATTTGCAGGCCGGCACGACTCCCGCGAGGCTGAGCAAGCCGCGCGTGGGTTTTAAGCCGATCAGATTATTCAGCGCCGCTGGTACTCGCCCCGAACCCGCGGTATCCGTGCCTAAGGCAAAACTCACCAAGCCTTTCGCCACCGCCACTGCCGAGCCCGCACTGGACCCGCCGGAAATAAACGCCGGGTTAAACGCATTGCGAACTGCACCATACGGTGAACGGGTCCCAACCAGACCGGTTGCGAATTGATCGAGATTGGTCTTGCCAATCGGAATCGCGCCCGCCGCGATCAGGCGTTCGACCACCGCGGCCGAACGCGCCGGGGTGTACGCATAGGCCGGGCAACCTGCAGTGGTGGGAATCCCCGCCAGGTCGATGTTGTCCTTGATGGCGAATGGCACGCCATACAGCGGTAGCGCAGAAGGTTCAGTGTGCGCGAGGCGCGCCAGATAGGGCGCCAGCTCCAAATCGCTCAGGCGGTGAATCCAGATATTGTCCTGCGTGCAGGCGTCCGCGCGGGTGTGAATTTCGGCGATCATCGCGGCGGGGCTGAGTGCTCCGCTGCGATAGGCGTCGCGCAAGGCTGGTAAGGCAAGCTTCATGTCATGCGTCCACGCTATCTATCACGAGCAAGGGTTGTCCAGGTGCGACCAGGGTGCCAGGCGCGCAGCACAGCCGCACGATCTTAGCCGGATACTCTGCGAGCACGGCGATTTCCATTTTCATCGCCTCGATGATCACCAAGGTCTCGCCGACCGCCACGGTCTGTCCGGGCTGAACTTTGATCTGCCACACACTGCCATGGAGGTGGCTCGCTACCGCCTGTTCAGTGGCCCCTAGCACGAGCGCTTCGTTTGCAGCCTCGGGAGTCGCATCGGCAAGCGTTGTCTCTGACCTTGCGTCGAGCGCCTGCCAGCGCGTCCGTTCAGCCGCAAAGGCCGTTTGTTGGCGGGTCTTGAAGGTCGCGATCGATTCCGCTTCACGGCTAAGAAATGCGTTGTAGGTCGCGAGATCAAACTCGCCTTCCTCAATGCGGAGCGCGTAGCGCCCTAACGGGAAATCGCGGCGGATTGTCGTGAGCTCCTCGGCGCTCACTGGGAAAAAGCGGATTTGATCAAAGAAGCGCAGCAGCCACGGCTGGCTGAAGGCCGCAGTTGTGCGATGACGGCTCCACATCTGCAAGGTACGGCCGACAAACTGATAACCGCCGGGGCCTTCCATGCCGTAAATGCAAAGGTAGGAGCCGCCGATACCGACAGCGTTCTCCGGCGTCCAGGTGCGGGCCGGGTTGTACTTGGTGGTGACCAGGCGATGGCGGGGATCAAGCGGCGTCGCGACCGGTGCGCCGAGATACACATCGCCCAAGCCCAGCACCAGATAGTTCGCGGCGTACACGATGTCGCGCACCGCTTCCTCCGACGCCAGTCCGTTAATCCGGCGAATGAATTCAATATTGCTTGGGCACCACGGCGCATCGGCACGCACGGACTGCGCGTATTTTTCAATCGCGAGCCGCGTGCTCGGATCGTCCCACGCGAGTGGTAGATGGACGATGCGACTTGGTACCACAGTGGCTGGGGATTCATCCAGGCGCTGCTCAAGCGCCGCAAGTTCCCGCAGTAACGCGTCAAGCGGCAGGCGCTGCGGATCGTAGTGAACCTGCAGCGAACGAATGCCCGGGGTTAACTCCAGGATTCCCGGCACGGCCGCCTTGGTCAGCTGCGTCATTAAGGCGTGCACCCGGAAGCGTAGATTGATATCCAACACCTGTGGACCATACTCAATCAGCAAATACTGGTCACCGGCCGGACGATACACCACGCCTACCGGATGTACGGGCGGCGCAAGTTGGCGCAGAACCGGCGACTGCAAGCCGCTGTGAGTCCACGCCTCGGTCATTGGCGACAACGTCTCAATGGCCTGCGCTTGGGCCTTTTCCAGACGGTTCGCAGTGATTTGATCAACGGCCACAAATTGAATTTTATCGCCCGCGCGCAGTTGGCCTATCTTCCAGCGATCTGCCGCAATCACGGTGACTGGGCACACGAAACCGCCCAGGCTCGGGCCATCGGGCCCGAGGATGACGGGCATGTCGCCGGTAAAATCGACCGCGCCAATCGCGTACGCATTGTCGTGCAGGTTGGAGGGATGGAGGCCTGCCTCGCCACCGTCCGTGCGTGCCCACGTGGGTTTCGGTCCAAGCAGGCGCACACCGGTGCGACTGGACTGGTAGTGCACTTCCCAGCGGGTCGCGAAGAAGGTCGCAATATCCTCCGGGGTAAAAAAGTCCGGTGCGCCATGCGGGCCGTAGATCACACGCAGTTCGCAGCGGGTGTGAAGGGGCGTGTGGTATCCCGGGAGTGCTGCGAGCGTCGGCCTGGTATTCGTGGTGTGCCGGATGCGCAGCACATCGCCAACCCGCAACGCACGTCCCCCATGGCCACCAAAGCGGCCGAGCGTAAAAGTTGCCGCGCTGCCCAGATAACACGGCACGTCAAATCCGCCGTGCACTGTCAGATAGGCCCGCGCACCATCCTCCCTTAGCGCGCCGATCGTAAGGAGACTGTTGGCTGGAATTTCGCAGGGCACTCGCCACGGAAGTTCCTGGCCGTCCACGCTCGCCGCCATCGGCGCGCCGGTAAGGCAAATGGTCGCGGCGCGCTTAAAGCGCAGGCGCGGACCGTCAAGATTGATTTCAAGGCCAGGTGCGTGGAGCGGGTTACCGAGCAGGCGGTTGCCGAGACGGAATGAGTAGTCGTCCATGGGGCCGGAGGGCGGAATTCCGACCGACCAGTGCCCTACCCGCCCCGGATAATCCTGCACCGTGGTTTCGGTGCCTGCCGCCAGCACCTCAATGGTGTCCGGCTGATAGGCGAACTCGCGCAAGGTCCCCGTAGTGTGTGTACCGGTTGCAAACGCCGGCAGCGCCAGCGCGGCCTGCAGATAGTCGAGATTGGTTTCAATGCCGGCGATGCGCGTCGCCGCCAGCGCGGCCTGCAGGCGGGCCAGCGCCTGGGGACGATCCGGTGCGTGGACAATGATTTTGGCGAGCATCGGATCGTAATAACTGGAGACGACTGCGCCAGTCTCGATCCAGGTTTCAATCCGGACGTCATGCGGCCATTCCACATAACTCAACTCACCCGCCGACGGCTGGAAATCCTTGGCCGCATCCTCAGCATACAGTCGTGTTTGAATCGCGTGCCCTGTGAAGCTGGGGCGCATCGTGGCGAGCGGTGGCAGAGTTCCTGCCGCGAGTTGCACCATCCACGCGACGAGATCGATGCCGGTCACCGCCTCAGTCACGCCATGCTCAACTTGCAATCGGGTGTTCACCTCCAGGAAAAAGAATTCCTCGCTGGCGGCATCGACAACAAATTCCACAGTGCCTGCCGAGCGATACCGCACCGCTTGACTTAGCGCCACCGCGTGCGCCGCGAGTGCCGCTCGGGTCTGGGCAGAGAGGCCTGGCGCAGGCGTTTCCTCGATCACCTTTTGATTGCGTCGCTGCAGAGAGCAATCGCGTTCACCCAGACTGAGCACGCCGCCTGCCCCGTCGCCAAAAATTTGAATCTCGATATGCCGCGCATGCGCGACATAGCGTTCGAGATAGAGCCCATCATCGGCGAAATTTTTCTGCGCCAGCCGCTGGACAGTCTCGAAGGCGTTCCGCAGTTCAGGTGCCGTGGTACATAGCCGCATGCCGATACCACCACCGCCCGCGGTGCTTTTCAGCATCACGGGATAGCCAATTCCGGCCGCCGCCGTGCAGGCGGCCTCAGCGTCGGGTAACAGTTCGGTGCCTGGCAGTAACGGAACACCCGCCATGCGGGCCAAGGCGCGCGCCGTATGCTTCAAACCGAATTGCCGCAACTGCCCGGCCGTGGGGCCGATAAAGGCAATGCCGGCCGCAAGACAGTGCTCCGCAAAGGCTGCGTTCTCGGACAGAAAACCATAACCCGGATGGATCGCTTCCGCGCCCGCGGCACGCGCCGCCTCGATGATGCGCGCACCATCCAAGTAGGAGTCGAGCGCCGGGCCGTCACCAATCCAGATCGCGTGATCGGCTTCTGTCACATGACGTGAAGCGCGATCCGCCTCCGTGAAGACGACGATGGATTCGATTTGCAGTGCGCGTAGTGTGCGGATGATGCGGCAGGCGATCGCGCCGCGGTTGGCGATTAGGACTTTGTTGAACATGTCGGGGATGGCGTCCGGATCAGAGCGGGTCGTCCCGCGTGATAGCGCTGCGTCAGGGTCGTCCCTGCGCGGTCAACGAGCGTAAACTCAATCCCATATCCACAGCCGTACCGGCGTCGGGTTATACGCATTGCACGGATTATTGAGCTGCGGGCAATTCGAGATCAGCACAATGACATCCATGTCAGCGCGGAGATCGACATACTTGCCTGGCGCGGAAATTCCATCTTCAAAGCTCAAGCGCCCGCTTGCCGTCACCGGCACATTCATAAAGAAATTGATATTCGAAACGAGATCGCGTTTGGTGAGTCCGAAGGGTGACTCGGCGCAGGCCAGCAGAAAGCTGTCGCGACAGCTGTGCATGGGCCAGGCTTTGAGGTCGTACCGCACCTGATTGCTCTCAGACGCGCAGGCACCGCCGAGGGTATCGTGGCGACCGCAGTTGTCCGCCACGATCGTGACCAGCGGATTTCCTGCGTTAGAGCGGAGACGGCTGCCCGCTGTGAGATAGAGATTGCCCTGCGCCACCAGCGTCTCGGACGCGCTGTAGTGCTCGCTCGAATCCTGTGCATTGAAGAACAATGTATCGACTGCCTGATTACCCTCGAGATCAAGAATACGCAGCGTTTGTCCGCGCTTCAGCACATGAATCCACGGCTGGCCTGCGGGCACGATTTCATCGTGCACGACCTTCACTGAGGCCGGTAACGCCGTGCGCGGATCTTCCAGCGGCTCAGGCGTCATGGGGGTGACTCTGGGAGTGATAGCGGGCGGTCAGTGCATAGCCGCGCACATTCTCGGGGCGCGACAAGCGACAGGCGTCCTTAGCGTCGGTCTCGCCGGTATAGGAGATCGCACAAGCGATCGGTCTGGGCTGCCAGGGCGTCGTCGGGTCCAGCCGATGCGGACAGGTATTGAGAACTACCAGGGTGTCCATCTCCGCCTGCAGTGCAACCATGCCGCCAGCTGGTGAATGATTCGTGCAGAAGGCGAGCGTGCCCGCCTCATCCACCGTCACCTTGCTGAAAAAATTGAGATTGGCGACGAGATCGCGTTTGCCCAAGCCCCATTTCCCCAGCTCGATCAGAAACAATTCACGGCCGGCGCGCAGAAACGCGTTGCGGTGCGTCTGGTAGGTCGCCTCACCATAACGTGCGACGACTTCCGCGTGGCGACTCACGCCACAGAGCGTGTCGTGCCAGCCCACCGTGTCTTCAGTGAGGGCCACGAGAATCCGTCCCATATCGGAGTAGCACACATGCCCCTGCGTGAGGTAGGCGGTGTATTGCGCCTTCAAGGTATCGGCCATGTTGTAGCGTTCGAGAAAATTCTGAGCATTGAAAAATAGCGCGCTGCAATTACCACCGCCCTCGACATCGGTTAAACGGAGCGTGTAGCCGCGGCGCAGAATCAGCGACCACGCGCGCGCGCCTGGTAAGGTTTCTTCCAGCACCGTCTGTGCTGAATCATTCATGGTGAGACTCCGTCATTGCTGCAATTTCTCTCATTGCTTTCCGATTAGGCGGCGCGTTGCGTTGCAAGGGTAGGTCGTAGGTCACGCGCGCGCCATAGGCATTCGGTGCCTGCGGATCGTGGCGGAATTTATCGAACACCAGCAACCGCGTGCCAAGCGTAAAGCCCTCTTTCAGATCATGCGTCACCATCACTATCGTCAGGTGGTACTGTTGCCAGAGGTCGCGCACCAGGTGATGCATATCGGTCCTGATCCCCGGATCGAGTGCGCCAAACGGTTCGTCGAGCAACAGCAATTGGGGTCGTGCGATTAAGGTTTGTGCCAGCGCCAGCCGCTGCTGCATGCCGCCCGAGAGTTCGCCGGGATAGCGCGTACGCGCGGCGCCCAAGCCCACGGCCTCAAGCATTTCCAACGCGCTGATGCGCGCGCTCCGGCGCGCGGCGCCAAACAGCCGCGCCGTCAACGGCGCCTGCTTCAATTCCAGGCCGAGTAACACGTTGTCCCACACGGTGAGATGGGGAAACACCGAGTAGCGTTGGAACACCACGCCGCGCGTCGCATCCGGCTCGTTCTTTAACGGCAGACCCTGCAGCGTAATACTGCCGCGGGCGGGTTGCTCTTCACCCAGCAACAAACGCAGGAACGTGCTCTTGCCGCAACCAGAGGCGCCTACCACCACGCAGAACTCGCCCGCCTCCACTTTTAAGTTCAAACGTTCCAACACGATGTTATCGCCGTACTGCTGCCAGATATTCTTGAGTTCGATATGTGCCATGGCTAGCCCGCTTGACCGAGCCCCGACCAGCGGAACCAGCGGCGCGCGGCGCACGCGAGCAGTACATCGGTCAGCGTTGCGAGCAACGTGATCCACACCACATAGGGCAGGATGACATCCATCGCGAGATACCGGCGGACCAGAAAGATGCGATAGCCGAGCCCGCTTTCGGCAGCAATGGCCTCCGCTGCGATCAGGAATAACCAGGCTGAACCCAGCGCCAGCCGCACCGCACTGAGCAGACGCGGCAACGCCAGCGGCAAGATCACCCGCAGCAGGATTTGCCAGGTACTGGCACCGAGCGTTTGCGCTTTGACGATCAGCTCACGCGGAATTTCGCGCACCCGTTGCGCAATATCGCGTGCAATGACCGGCGTAATACCGATCACGATGAGGATGATTTTGGACAGTTCGCCCAGGCCGAACACGATGAACAGGATCGGCAGCACTGCCAGCGGAGGAATCAGTGACAGGCTCGTCATGAAAGGCGACAGGCCCGCCCCCGCCAACGGGAGCCCGCCCATGACGATTCCTATCACGAGCCCAGACACCGCACTCAGCGCGACCCCGATCCCCAACCGGCGCAAGCTTGCCGCTGTATTGGTCCACAGCAATACCTGCCCGGTTCGCGCGCTGGGTTCCAGCGCTAAGCGCCCCACGGCGGCGGCGATGCTCGACATCGCGGGCAGCAGTTTGTCCTGTGCATTCGCGCTCAGGCGCGCATTCGACGCCGCCAGATAGGCGGCCAGCATCACCCCAAAGGGCAGTGCGCCCAGCGCGATGAGCAGGCCTTTGCCGGGCCGCAGATTGATCAGACTTCGCATGGCGGCGAGGGCCGATGGTGCTTACAGCTTGCCTTCCAATGCCTGCGTCATGTAAGTCAAATCGAAGCGCAGTTTGAGATTGGCCTTGTCGCCGACGATACCCGCCGCCGTTTCCACCCCAATGAATTCGGCATTCGGCGCCCCTTCGCCGAGCAGGCCATGGGCAAACGAAAATTCTGCGACCTTGCCCATCGTCGCCGGAAGTGCTGAGCTCTGCGTGAATTCCACAGCCTCCGTTGGCGTATAAAACATCTTGGTGGTTTTCAGCTGCGCCTCGAAGCCCGCGAGATCAGTGCCGGACGCCTTGGCCATGGCAGTCTTCGCAGCGCGCCCCGCCGCATCATCCTTGGCCATTAAAGCCATCACTTCATACCAGGCACCGACCAAGGCTTGCCCCAGCTTGGGATTGGTTTGCAGCGTTTTGGTATTCACCACCAGCAGATCGATGATCTCGCCCGGAATTTGGCTGGAATCGAACACCTTGTGCGTATCCGGCATTTGCAGAATCTCCGACAACAGCGGATTCCAGGTCACCAGCGCCGTGGTATCCGGCGCGGCGGCAGCAGCGACCATGTCGGCATCGGAAGTGTTCACCACGGAGAGATCCTTTTCGCTGGCACCGATGGTCGACAGCCCGCGCGCCAGCAGATAGTGGGAAACCGACAGCTCGACCAAATTCACTTTCTGACCCTTGATGGCAGCAAGCTCAGACTTGCCTTTGAGAATCACGCCGTCGTTGCCGTTGGAGAAATCCCCGACGATGAGCGCAGTGGAATCGACGCCACCTGCGGCGGGGATCGTCAACGCATCCATGTTAGTCATCACACAGCCGGCGAAAGTCCCGGCGGTGTATTGGTTTATCGACTCGACGTAATCGTTGATTTGAACGAGTTCAACATCGATGCCGTATTTATCGGCCCACTTCTTCATGATGCCGGACGTTGCCGCGTAGTCCCATGGCATCCAACCGACATAAATGGTCCACGCGATGCGGAATTTCTGTTTTTCCTCAGCGGCGATGCTAGGACTCGAGATCCCGAGGAGAAGGACGCCACACAGGGCGAGGAACAGGGCGAAGTTACCGAGTCTGAATTTGAAGCGATGATGCATCACAGGTCTCCCGAGTTGAGGTCACGTGGCAAAGCATTTGAAGGAGCACGCCACGCGACCCGGAGGTCCGAATCGCGCGTTCTCCCGGGCTTTTATCCCGCCGTGTAACCTCACGTGAGGCCGGATGCTCTCGGACCAGTCGCGCGTGAAGCGCCGGAACCCTAGCGTCCCAGGTGTTGTGAACCGTCGAGCGCCGTGGGCGGCTTCGCGGGTTCTCCTTTGGGATTGATATAGCGAGAAGCGTGCCAGTGAATAAGAACGCGCGATTAGTGGACGAAAAGGCGGGTTAGGCTGTCACCGAATATTCGGCTGCACTGATTTGGCGTCATGTTTGTGCAGTGAATGACGCGCGCGCACCTAAAGGGCGCGTCTTGTATGACCTGCGTCGCGTTACACAATACATCGCCACCTTGGGCGCAGCGGTAAGCGTCGTCATCCCGGGCGCAGCGGCGCAGCGGTAAGTGTCGTCATCCCGGGCGCAGCGGCGCAGCGGCGCAGCGGTAAGTGTCGTCATCCCGGGCGCAGACCCGGGATCCAGGGGCGTTTGAGATTCTGCATGGATCCCGGATAACCGCTGCGCGGTTTCCGGGATGACGGAGCTTGGCGCTGCGCAGTTTCCAGATTGACGGAGCTTGGCGCTGCGCGGTTTCCGCGATGACGGGGTTTAGTCCTAAGGCATACCCACCGAAAAAATCTGAATTCCCGCCGCCGTAAAAAGCAGCAACCCGCGCGGCACCAATACGACGCTGGCCGCCAGTTGCCGATCATCCCGTGTGGTGGCTTTGAACAGGTATTGCGAATCGGAAACGGTGACTACGCCCCCGAGCCCGACCAGCGCAAGGCCGCCGCCGGCAAGCTCGACACCTGCCGTGAGCGATTGATTAGTCGCGGTCGCAAGTTCCTGCCAACTCTCGCCATTATCGACTGAACGCAATGCATGGCCCGCCATGCCCCACACCACGAGGCTGCCGTCGTTGAGCGCAGTGCCGCCCCATACCGAACCGTCGTATGGCAGATTCACCAGCCGCCAGGTCGCCCCAAGGTCATCCGACAAAAACACGCCACCAATTTCAGCCGCGATCAGCAGGCGGCCTGTGTTGCCGGCGAACAGACCATTCAAGTGCCGCTCGCCGTCTTCGCCTTCCATCACCGAAAATTGGGTCCAGGTTTGTCCGCCATTCGCAGTCGAGATCGCATAACCAAAAGGACCTACCGCCACGCCGTGCTGAGCGTCGACGAAGATCACTGAAAACAGACTGTCAGCGCCATCAGCAGTGCCGAACTGCACGCGCCAGTGCAGGCCGGCATCGGTGGTCACCAGCACCTGCCCGCCGTGGCCAACCGCCCAGCCCTGCTCGGCACCGACGAAGGTGACGCTGGTCAGGGTGGTCCGCGTGGGGACGTGCTCAGCTTGGCGCCAGCTTGCGCCCTCGTCATCAGAAAGCAGCACATGACCAAATTCGCCAACCGCCACGATGCGCTGGCCGGCGCGCGCCGCACCCAGCAACAGACCCCGCGTGGCGAGTGCTGCGACTCGCGCGGCACCCTGGTCCTGGACAAGGCGCTCGGTGCCCGTCGCGGCTAGCGGTTGGCCGCAGCCCGCGGTGACCATTCCCAGCCACCATGCCATTGCGACCAGGAATCTACAGTGCGAGCGATTGCGCATGACTGACTTCAAAGGCGCGCTCAGTGCGCCAGGAACGGCCGCCGCACCGGGGTGCGCCGCGGGATCAGCGTGTCGATCACGACCGCCAGCGCGGGCAGCAGGGTGATCGCCATCACCATATTGATCATGAACATGAAGGCCAGCAGCAAGCCCATGTCGGCCTGGAACTTGAGTTCGGAAAAGGCCCAGGTGGCGACGCCAATCGATAACGTGAGCGCGGTAAAAATCGTCGCGTTGCCGGTTTCGCGCAAAGTGCGCTGAAAGGCCGGGCCGATCGCGATGCCTTCCGCCAGGTGAATCTGCAGCCGGTTGTAAATATAGAACGCATAGTCCACGCCGATTCCAACGGCCAGCACCATCACCGGCAAAGTCGCGACCGTAAGTCCAATATCGAGTGTCTTCATGAACCAATAGCCGAGGAAGGTCGCGATGGTGAGCGGCACACAGCAGGCCACCATCGCGCGCCAATCGCGATAGGTCACGAGCACCAGCACGATGATGGTGCCGTACACATACAGCATCATCGGCAGTTCAATCTCTTCCAGCACTTCGTTAGTCGCGGCTTGGACACCCGCGTTGCCGCTCGCGAGCCGTGTATGCACCGATTCAAAGGGAAATTTCTCACGGTATTCTTTGGCGGCCGCGACCACGGCTTTGATAGTCGTCGCTTTATGATCGGCCAGATAGACATTGATCGGTAACGCCGTACACAGCGCATCGTAAAGCCCCGAGCCCTCTCCGGCGAGGCCGATAAAACTCGCCATTGAGCGATTGTCGCGCGGCAACGCCAGCCATTTCGGATTGCCTTCGTTGAAGCCGGAAGACCCCATTTTTACCAGCGACGACAGCGCCGCGACGCTGATCACGCCCGGCACGTTCTGCATCCACCAGGCATACTCATCAAGATAGGTCATGCGCTCGAAGTCGTAACAGCCTTCCTGCGGGATTTCATTGACGATGGTGAACACATCGAGCCCCAGGCTGAACTTATCCACGATCGCGACTGCGTCCCGGTTGTAGCGCGCGGACTCGCGCAATTCGGGCGCGCCAGGTTTCAGATAGCCAATATGCCGCCCAAGAGATTCGTAATACGCGACTGCAAAGACCAGTGTTCCCACGCCCACCAGCGCAAATGCCCAGCGACGTTCGGCCGCATAATCGAACACGCGCATCCAATCCGTGCGTTGCGCGCGCAGGCGGGTAATGCGCGCCACATAGTCTGGCCCGAGTCTGAAATAGGACGCGACGATCGGCAGCATGATCAGATTAGTCACTATCTTGTAGGCGACGCCGATGGCGGCCGTGATCGCGAGTTCGCGGATCATCGGAATCGGGATCAGAATCAAGGTCGCAAAGCCGACGAAGGCGGTGATCAGTGCCATAGTGCCGGGAATCAGCAGTCCAATAAAACTTGCCCGCGCCGCTTCATAGGTCGATTTGCCGGCGCAGATTTCCTGCGCGATGAAATTCACCTGCTGCACCCCATGTGACACGCCGATAGCGAAGACCAGGAATGGCACCAGAATGGCCAAGGGATCCAAGCCGTAGCCGAGTAAATGCAAGGTGCCGAATTGCCACACCAGGGAGACCAGCGAACAAATCAGCGCGGTAAACGTGAAGGCCAGGGAACGGCAATAGACCCACACCGCGAGCGCTGTCAACGCAAACGCCAGCGCAAAAAACTTCACCACTGACTTGGCGCCCTCGGCAATGTC
>CAMATU010000126.1 GCA_945861225.1 Klebsiella pneumoniae | reverse complement strand
ATCCCAACCCGGAATTCATACGACTTAATTTCTTTGGGGACTCCAATACGCATAGCCACAGCCTCCATTAAGGATTGATGAGCGGCCGCCGAACAAAGGCGCAGCCATATATTTAAATTTAGCAGCCAGTCGCGTGGTTTTATTGCTTTGTGGCGGCCGATCAGCTTGAATCCCGAGGACTGAGGTGGAGTTTTTATGGCATTTGAGCAAATTTGATGGCCACCTTTGCGCACGCTGACCCTCGCACGGACAACCATGACGAATTCGTGGCTCGCGCGCTTGCGAAGTGGCCCAGCGTGCCGGCCTGTTACGGGTGGTTGGGGTTAAGTGGTCGCGGCGATTGGCTGCTCCAAGGCGCACCGATTGCGCATGCCGGCCTGCGCGATTTTCTAAGTCGTCACTATCAGGCCGATACGCGGGGTTGCTGGTTCGTACAAAATGGGCCACAACGCGTGTATGTCGAGCTCGAACTTGCACCCTGGATTTTTCGGCTGGATGGTGGGCACCGACTGACCACCCATACGGGCCACCTGGTGGCCCGCCTCGATTCACTTATCGTGACCGACGCCGCGCAGATTTTTATGCTGACCGAGTTTGGCTTTGGCGCCCTCTCCGACCGCGATCTGGCGCAATTCCTGACCGACTGCCAGTATCCATTAGACACCCTCGCGAGTGGAGAAGTCCTCGCGCCCTTGCTGGAACTCAGCCTGGGTCGCGCTGCGTCGTTCGCCCTCGAATGGCGTGCGCAGCGAATGAACTGTCGCTACGTCGCAGCGCGAGATTTGGAACGCGAGTTCGGGTTTCAGTGTCGGCCGCCGGCAGCCGGACCGGCGTGAAGCCGGGCGCCGGGTCGTGTGATTTCCGCGAAACATGACGTAACTCCCTGTAAAGTCAGCTAAGCTACGCGCATGGAGTTGGACGAAACAGCCCTGATCGACGTTCGCGGTAAGCAACTCGACAGGCTTCTAAAGCAGAGCCGCACAGAGATCCTCGCCGGAATTGGCGGCGTGGTCCTGGGCGTCATCCTTACCAGTGGCGCGGTGCCGGCCGGGATCGCGCTCGCCTGGGCGACTATCACTGCGCTGTGCTACGGCTGCCGCTATGTCCTCATCGAACTACAGAACCGGCAGCCGGTCACCGAGGCCACCGTCAAGCGCCGTACCCAGATGTTCATCGGCACGGTGGCCGCCAGCGGCTTGTGCTGGGGACTCTTCGTCGCCTATGCCCTAAGTCGGAATGATCTTGCCCTGAGCGTCCCCGTCCTGTTGTTGGCGAGCGCCGTGTGCCTCCTGTCAATCGGTGCGCACGCGGGCTCCGAACAAGCGGGATTCACCGCAGCGTTGACCACCTTGGCGCCGCCGATTGTCGCACTGATGGCGCACCTCAGCCGGGTCGAGCTCATGGCTGCAGTAGGCGTCGCGGCACTGTGTGGCGTCGCCATTTACACCGCACGCAGTCTCAAAGGCCAGGTTTGGGAGGCGATAGCGCTGCGGGAGCGGAATAAGAATTTGTCGAGCTATCTTGACCAACGCCGCGACCAGGTTGAAAAGCTCAATGTGGAATTGAAAACCACTCTGGCGAAACACGATCAGGCCGAGTCGAATCTCCGTCGCACCTCGGCCGATCTCGGGCTGGTGCAGGGGAAAGCCAAGGCACTTGCCGATACGCTCGAGCGGATTTCGCCGATGTGTCAGGTCACGGGGCTCGCAAATCGCCGTCATTTCGACCAACTCCTGGATGCCGAATGGCGACGCGCCGCGCGCGAAAACAAAGTCTTATCGGTCTGCGTGCTCGATCTCGACGACGCTGACGAATACCTCGAAGCCTACGGACAGCAAGCAACCGACGCGCTGTTGAAGCGGCTCGCCGCCAATTTAAAAGGCTTCGCGCGCCGCGCTGGCGATACGGCGGGCCGTTACGAGGAGACCAAACTAATCCTGTTGCTGCCCGGTTGCGATGTACGGAATGCCACCCGCATGGCCGAAGCTGCGCGCAAGCGCTTGGAACAACAGGCCATTCCCCATGCCACCGCGAAGAACCGCCAGATAGTCACCGCGCATATTGGCGTGGCGATGATTAAGCCCACCCGCTCCCTTGGTCCCGAGGAAATTTTCAAGCGCGTGGAGACGGCCCTGTATGAAGCGCGCTTTCAGGGTGGTAACCGGGTGATTGCCTTCCAGCCGCTCAGTAAACTGCGGATTGAACGCTGGGATACCCCGCGCGGTGGCCCGTTGAACGAACAATCTCTGCTGCAGAAACTGCTGGTCTGGGGCTATGACACAACCAAACTACTCATGCGTCCCGGAACTTCGGTCGAACCCGAGATCGTGGCAGCGGAGAAAGTGCTTGCCATCGCGACCGGGGAACTCAAAATCGAAGTCGAAGGGCACACCATGAATGTCAAACCCGGCGACTGCGTATTCATCCCACAAGGCGTCGAATTGGGCCTGGAAGTAGTCGGCGAGCGTCCCGTGCTGAAATTCACCGCCGCGAAGAATTGAGCCACCAACGGCTGAACGCTTCCAGCATGGTACGGTCGGTCGGTTAAACGCTCTGGTTACTTCATGTTCCCGATCAATTCTCCCAAATCATAAGGATTTCCTAGGAATATGCGTAAGAAGTTTGCCCTTGTTGCCCTGTGCTGCTACCTCTCGCCGGCGCTTGCTGAAGAATCTGGTGGGGTCAGTCTGGATACTGATCAAAAGCGGATCAGTTATGCGATTGGCCTCAGCACCGCGCAAAGCATTGCGCGCCAAGGGGTCGAACTTGATCTGAATACTTTCATGATTGGCGTGCAGGATGCGCTGCAAGGCATCCGCCCGCGTCTAAGCCAGGAGGAATTCCAGGCGGCGCTTGCCAATGCCACCAATTCTGTCAATGACAAGCTCAAAGCCCGTGCGAAATCCAACTTGGAGGCCGGCCAGGCATTCCTTCAGTCAAACAAAAAGAACGACGGGGTAATCGAGCTCTCTAACGGAATTCAATACAAAGCGCTGCGGACGGGTTCCGGCAAGCATCCCACCAAAGAAGATACCGTGGTGGTGCACTATGAGGGCAAACTGATCGACGGTTCAATCTTCGACAGTTCGAAGGCGCGCGGCGAACCGGCTACGTTCCCCATCAACGGCGTGATTCAGGGCTGGCAGGAAGTACTTCCCCTGATGACGACAGGCTCACGCTGGCAGGTGGTTATCCCGCCGAAGCTCGCCTACGGCGTGCAAGGCGCGGGCGCTGGAATTGGCCCTAATGAGACGTTGATTTTTGAGATTGAATTGCTGGAAGTGAAGTAAGAATCCGGGCGCGGCGTCACCGCGCGTGAACGACTTGCCGCCGCGCTTCAAGCGGGCACTGCGCCACTTTTGCCACCAGTGCAGAACCGAGTAGCGCAGCGCGCCAGCCTTGCAACAGTCGGCGGGGTGGATCGCCGAGAATCAATGCTTCAAGGTCTCTGCGGCTCGCGATGAGGGTGGCCGATGCTTGGACCTCTGCCGCGCAAAGTCTCACCAGTTCCTGCAACTCACCCAGCAAGCGAGTTCCTTCAGCGCTAAGCCGCCAGTATTGATGATTTAATCCAGGCTCGCCCTCGGTTGCTTCGAGTACTGCGAGCATCGCCTCGCCGTGCCGGCGCAAAGTTGCTGGCGCAATGCCGACCAGCTTCCCGAGCGTGGCCATACTGACCGAAGCCTGTGCCGCCACCATCAACAGGGCCTCATCTTTCAATAACCACCCGCGTGGGCAATCCAGGCGCTGCGCGGTTAGCTCACGCCAGTGCGCGAGCGCTTTGGCGCGGACCAGGCCGCGCGCCGTTAATGTCCCAATCCCACGCACTCTGCGCCAAGCTTCGGTAGGCAACTCGGCTTCCCTAATCGCCTCAGCGACGCCGGCTGTTTCCTCCCACAACCACCCCAATTTGTCGGCATCGGTGAGGGCCTGGCTCAGGATTTCGTACAGAGTGCCGAGATACTTCACGTCATCCTGCGCGTACGCTAATTGCGCTGGCGATAACGGGCGTTGCGTCCAATCGGTTCTCGTTTGAGATTTATCGAGGGTCACGGCGCAGTAATGTTGCACCAACCACGCATAAGCGACCTGATCGGGGTGGCCGATCAGTGCCGCCGCCACCTGCGTATCAAAGATTGGCTGTACAGGGCAGATCCCGGCATGACTCAGGGCTTCCAAATCTTGGCGCGCGGCATGAATTATTTTGACCTGCCGAGTGTCCGCGAGGAACTCACGGAGGCGGGCCGAGTCCGAACACACCAAGGTATCGACAAAGTAGTCGGCGTGAGGAGCCCCAATCTGGAGCAAACACAGCTTTGGATAGTAGGTACGTTCGCGCAGGAACTCGGTGTCCAAGGCCAGCCAGGGCGTGTCGCCCAGGTCGTTGAGTGCAGCCTCAAGCGGCCCCGAGTTGTCGATTAACACGGGCGACATCCGCCGCCGCGAAAATCTCGCCAGGGACACTTATGCACCTCTGCGGCAGCCTGTAAAAAGACTTTAAGCAAAGGTGACAAGAAGGTGCTTTCTCTCATGTTTCCGGACCGCGACATAATAATAGATACGTTACACTACACCCTATTCACCCTAATGATTCCCTAAGCATGCTGGCCCCATGGTTGGCATTGAAACTGCGAGATTTATGAGCAAGCATTCTTTCGGCGCAATTGTCCTGATTGCCTGTTGCCTCTCGAGCGCCGTCAGCGCCCTGGTGCCAACGGTACCGATAGCACAATTGGTGCCGCAGCCGGAGCATCGTCGCGCCACCCGCTTGATCACGCATTTCATCGCCAATTATCACTACAAGAAGGCCCCACTGGACGATGCGCTATCGGCGGTCATCTTCCAAAATTATCTGGATGCACTGGATCCGACCAAGAGTTATCTGCTGCAGGCGGATATCGACGAATTCAGTGCCTACGCGCAGGAACTCGACGACGATCTTAGAAATTCCGATCTACATTCCGTCTACGAGATATTCGTGCGCTATCGGCAGCGGGTTGAGTCGCGCATCGGCTTCGCGACCAAGCTGCTCGATTCACCGATGAATTTCACGGTGGATGAATCCTTCGATTTTGATCGCAAAAAAGCCGCTTGGCCCACCACCGAGGTGGAACTCGCTGAACTCTGGCGCAAACGCGTGAAGAACGATTGGCTGTCGCTGCGTCTGTCCGGCAAAAAGGATGAAGCGATCATCGATACCTTGCGCAAGCGTTACCAGGGTCTGATCAGACAGACTGCGCAATTCAACAGCGAGGACATCTTCCAGACTTTCATCAACGCCTATACGACGGCGATAGATCCGCATACCGCGTATTTCTCGCCGCGTACTTCGGAGAACTTCAAAATCCGTATGAGCCTGTCCTTGGAGGGTATTGGGGCCGTGCTGCAAAGTGATAACGAATACACCTTGGTGCGTGAGGTGGTGCCCGGAGGTCCTGCTGGATTGAGCGGGAAGCTGCATGCCAATGATCGTATCGTTGGCATCGGCCAGGGCGCAAAAGGCGAATTGGTAGATGTCGTCGGTTGGCGCCTGGACGACGTAGTGGACCTCATCCGCGGTCCTAAGGGCTCAGCCGTGATGCTGCAAATATTGCCGAAGGGTGCCGGCCCAGACAGCCCGACCAAACTTATCAAGCTCACTCGTAATACGATTCAGCTCGACGACCAGGCAGCGCAGAAGAAAGTGCTGGAAGTGCCGCAAGGCAGCACCAGGATTAAGTTAGGGGTCATAGAGATCCCCACCTTCTACATGGATTTTGAGGCCCGCATGCGGGGTGACGAGAACTATCGCAGCACCACCCGTGACGTGCACAAGCTGATCGATGAACTGGTCGCGGAGAAGGTCGCTGGGATCGTGATCGATCTGCGGTCCAATGGTGGCGGTTCGTTATCCGAGGCCACCGAATTAACCGGCTTGTTCATCGATACCGGACCGGTGGTGCAAGTCAAAAATTCGCAAGGAAGAGTGCAGCTTGAGCGTGATACGGATTCAGGGATCGCCTACAGCGGACCGCTTGCCGTACTGGTTGATCGAAATAGCGCATCAGCCTCCGAAATTTTCGCGGCGGCCATTCAGGACTATCGACGCGCGCTGATTCTCGGCGAAACCACTTTTGGCAAAGGCACAGTCCAAAATCTGGTTGATCTCAATCGCTTTGATGAAGAAGCCAAGGGAAAGCTTGGCGAGCTCAAGGCCACCATCGCCCAATTCTTTAGAGTTGAAGGCGACAGCACCCAGCACCGCGGGGTGGTGCCCGATATCGCCTTTCCAAGCGGTTTCAGCGACAAAGAGCAGGGCGAACGTTCACTGGATCACGCGCTGCCTTTTGCGCATATCGCAGCCGTCAGTTTTACGCCCGCCCAAGCGACTGCGCCGAATATTCCAAAATTGCGCGAACTGCACGACAAGCGGATCGCACAGGATGCGGGTTATCAGGCTTTATTGGCGCAGGAGCGCGCCGTACAGGACGCGGCCGACACTTCCGTAGTTTCGCTCCTCGAAAGCACGCGCAAAGCAGAGCACGAAAAAATCCGGCGTGAACAAAACGAGCGTGAGAATAAAATTCGCATCGCGCATGGCTTGCCACCGAATGCACTGAAATCGGCGGCAGAAGCTGCCGCCGAGTTCGACGATCCGCCGAGTGACAACGAGAAAGATAAAGATAAATTCGATGTCGTGCTGGAAGAGGCAGCTAATGTGCTGCGCGACCAATTAACCGTCGCCAACTTGCCAGGGGCCCAATTTGCTGCGTCTGAAGCTCCCCTGGCAGTAAAGTCAGATTCGCCTCGGGCTGCAGCAACCGGAGGGCCGTGAGACCGTGTCAGAATTTATCCGATTCGAATTGCATGTCGCACACCGCAGATAGATCCCAAACCCGCAACGCTTAAGGTTGCTCGGCCGTCGTTCTCGCGCACAGGGAGGTGCTAGCCTGTCGGACTTAGGGATACCTCGCGAGGCGGTGGGAGAGCGAGGAGAGATTCCTCCTAAGTCTGACAGGCTGCTAGACTGCGGTGCATATTTTTGCGGTCATCAACTCCCCTATGTTGCTTAGATTTCTTCTGATGCTGCTGGTCGCCGGGAGTATTTTTGGCGGACTCGCGCTCACCAAGCGCCAGCAGTTTCGCGCAATGGCCGAAAAATTTTCGGTCCCCGCGCCACCAACCCGTGTGGCAGTAACCACGGTCACGCGTAAGTCCTGGCCGCGAATCATCACCGGCACCGGCAGCCTCACCGCAGTACAGGACGCCTTCGTCACTAACGAAGCACCGGGCATCGTGGCCGCGTTAAATTTCGAATCGGGTCAAACGGTGACCAAGGGCGAGCCGCTGGTAATCCTCGAATCATCCGTCGATGCGGCCGTACTCAATGGGCTCCTCACGGAGCAACGCCTGGCGGTGGTGCAATTTGAACGCGCCGCAAAGCTGGTGCGTGATCGCACCCTTGCCCAAGCGCAATACGACGAGGCAGCCGCACGCCGCGACCGTGCCGCTGCCGACGTGCTCGCCCAACAGGCACAACTTGCCAAGAAGACCATCCGCGCTCCGTTCAGCGGCACCCTCGGGATCCGACGTATCGACTTGGGCGATTATCTGAAAGCAGGATCGCCCATGGTGACCTTGCAGACCCTGGATCCCATCTACCTGGATTCCGCGATCCCCGAGCGGTTTATTCCCCAACTCAAGATTGGTCAGCAGGTCCGGGTGCGCGTGCAGGCCTATGGTGACGAGCGCTTCAGCGGGCGCTTGCTGGCGCTTGAACCCGGGGTGGATACCGCTACACGGATGATCCGCGTGCGCGCCGAACTCCCCAATCCAGACCAGCGCCTCCGCCCCGGCATGTTTGTCGAGGTCGAAGCAGTGGAAGACACTGCCCAGGAAGTCGATGTCGTCCCCGAAACCGCGATTACCTACAGCCCGTACGGCAACTCGGTGTTCGTCGTAATCAAGAATAAAGAAGGGCTCACCGTGGAGCGGCGCCAGATTGAAACAGGCACTACGCGCAGCGGCGAAGTCGCGATCACCAAGGGCATCCAGGCCAATGAACAGGTGGTGGTAGTCGGTCAGAACAAGCTGCGCAACGGTCTATCCGTTGAAATTGTGGCTGACCACGCGTTGCAGTCCGAGGTTGCGCCGAGCGCCACGCACTGATCGGCTAGACATGGCATTCACTGACCTTTTTATCCGTCGTCCGGTGCTCTCCAGTGTCGTGAACCTGCTGATCTTGCTGCTTGGCGCGCGCGCGATTTTCTCGTTGGAACTACGGCAGTTTCCAAAGACCGAGAATGCTGTGGTGACGATCACCACGGTCTATCCTGGCGCGAGTAGCGAACTCGTGAAGGGTTTCATCACGACGCCACTGCAGCAGGCGATTGCCGAAGCCGACGGCATCGACTTCATGTCCTCGAGCTCTCGACAGGGCGTCTCCACCATCGAAGCCACCATGAAGCTGAATTACAGCGCACACAATGCAGTCGCTGAAATACAAAGCAAGGTGGCCAGTCAGCGCGGCGTATTGCCGCGCGAAGCGGACGATCCCATCATCGAAGCCAAGGTCGGGGATCCGACCTCCCTGATGTATATCGCGTTCTACAGCGACAATATGTCGCCGCAACAGATTCAAGATTACCTGTTGCGCGTGGTGAGACCGCAGTTGCAAGCGTTGCCAGGCGTCGCGAAGGCCAATATTTTTGGCAAAAACGGCTATGCGATGCGCGTGTGGCTCGACCCCAAGCGCATGGCCGCGCTCAATGTGACTGCGTCAGACGTGCGCGACGTACTGCAGAAAAATAACTATCTGGTAGGCCCGGGGGCTACCCGCGGCCGGTATGTCGGGATTGATCTCGACACCACTACCGACATCAATCGCGTTGAGGACTTCAACGATCTAATCATTCGCGTCGATGGCAGTGCCTTAGTGCGCTTGTCAGATGTGGCGCGCTCCGAGCTCGGTGCCGAGGACTACAGCTTCACGAGCTGGTACGAAGACAACACCGCGAGCTACATCGGGATCGATCCAACCCCCGGCGCTAACCCGCTGACGGTAGCGCAAAGCGTGCGCAACGAGATCCCAAAGATAAAAAGCCAGATGCCAGGCGGCCTGAAGGTCAAAATTCCCTATGACGCCAGCCAATTCATCGAGGAATCCATTAATGAAGTCTTCGTCACGTTGGCGGAAGCCGTCTTAATCGTCCTGTTCGTGATCGTATTGTCGCTCGGCTCTTTGCGCGCGGCACTGATTCCAGCCGTGGCGGTCCCGCTTTCAATCGTCGGTGGCGCGTTCCTGATGCTGCTGCTCGGGTATTCAATTAATACGCTGACCCTGCTCGCCATGGTGCTCGCGATTGGCCTGGTCGTCGATGACGCCATCGTGGTGGTGGAGAACGTGCATCGCCACATGCAGCAGGGATTGAGCGCGCACGCCGCGGCGCTGGTGGGGGCACGTGAACTGCGGCTACCCATTATCGCAATGACCACCACCCTGGTGGCAGTTTATGCGCCGATCGGTTTCATGGGAGGACTCGTGGGGACACTGTTCACGGAGTTTGCATTCTCGCTGGCAGGTGCAGTCCTGATCTCTGGCGTGGTGGCTTTAACTTTATCTCCCATGCTGAGTTCCAAGGTTCTCAAAGCCGGGGCGCCCGGGGCATTTGAGCGCATGGTCGAACGTTTCTTTCATGCGCTCGGCCAGCGTTATCTGCGAGTTCTCAGCTGGATGCTCGATGGCTGGCCGGTGCTCATTATCTTCGGCCTGTTGGTGATGCTCAGCATGTTTCCGATGTACCTGGTGAGCCAGAAGGAACTCGCGCCTACCGAGGACCATGGCATTTTATTTGTCGCAGCCCGTGGCCCCGAAGTTGCCACCCTCGCTTACACCGAAGCCTATACGCGCGAAATGCTGCACGCCTACCAATCGATTCCCGAGTATGCCGAGAGTTTTTTTATTATTGGCTTTGGCGGCTCGTCGAATTCCAGTTTCGGTGGTTTTAGGCTGAAACCCTTAGCGGAGCGAACGCGCGGCCAAAGCGAGATTCAGCGCGAGCTGCAACCTAAGCTCAACAATGTCACCGGCGTACAAGCGAATGCATTCCCGCGCCCAAGCCTGCCCGGCGCGGGGCGCGGCCTGCCCATTCAATTCGTGGTACTGACGCCCGCTGACTATCCCCAGCTGGACGCCGCCGTGGATGAACTGCTGGCCAAGGCGATGCAAAGTGGGAAATTCATGTTCCTGCAGAAATCGGTTGAATTCGCGCGGCCGAAAACGACCGTCGTCATCGACCGCAATCGCGCCGGCGCGCTCGGTATAAAAATGGAAGATGTCGGGCGTGAACTCGCGACGATGCTCGGCGGCAATTACGTAAACTGGTTCAATCTGGAAGGACGAAGTTACAAAGTCATTCCGCAAGTACCGGACGCTGTGCGGGCCAACGAGGACATGCTACAGGGCTACTACCTGCGTACCGCCAGCGGCCGTCTGGTCCCGATGTCGAGCATCGTCTCTTTCAAGTCTTCCATTGAACCCAGCGAACGCGCGCAATTTCAGCAGCTCAATTCACTTACCTTGCAGGGTATGGCGACACCTGGGGTGGCGATGGGCGATGCCCTGCAATTCCTGAATGATGCCGCCAGCCGAGATTTACCGGAAGGCTTTGCATGGGATTACGCAGGGGTCTCGCGCCAATATATTCAGGAAGGCAACGCCCTGATCGTGACTCTGGTGCTGGCCGCGATCGTGATCTATTTAGTGCTGGCCGCGCAATTCGAAAGCTGGCGAGATCCGCTGATCATCATGATGTCGGTGCCGATGTCGATTGCCGGCGCCCTGGCTTTCATCATGTTGGGTTTCGCGACAATTAACATCTATACCCAAGTGGGGCTCATCACGTTGATCGGATTGATCGCTAAAAATGGCATTTTAATAGTTGAATTCGCGAATCAACTCCAACGGGAGCATGGCCTCGACAAACGCGAAGCCGTACAACAAGGTGCGATGATCCGCTTGAGACCGATCTTGATGACTACAATCGCCATGATCGTGGCGATGATTCCATTGCTCACCGCCGCCGGACCAGGGGCTGTCAGTCGCTTTCATATCGGTCTCGTGATTGCTGCCGGTCTGGGCTTGGGCACCCTATTCACGCTCTTTATCGTGCCGGCCTTTTATTTGGCGTTGGCGCGCGACCATCGTCAAACGGGCACTGCCCATGGCGAGGTCACGCCCGCGCTAGAACCAACGCAAATCCAGGAGGCCTGAACCATGCAAACTAATCTTTTCGATCTTACCGGCAAAGTCGCCTTAATTACTGGTGGCAGTCGCGGCCTCGGACGAGAAATGGCGCTGGCCTTCGCGGACCACGGCGCCCACGTCGCTATCGCCAGTCGCAAGCTGGAACAGTGTGAGAAGACCGCGCAGGAAATCGCGGCGCGTGGCGTGCAGTCTTTCGCGCACGCCTGTCATGTCGCCAAGTGGCCGGAGATCGAGGCCTTGGTCGAGGCGACCTATGCCCGCTTTGGAAGGATCGACATCCTGGTCAACAACGCCGGGCTGTCACCGCTGTATCCGTCACTCGCCTCAATTTCAGAAGAGCTGTTCGACAAGGTGATTGGGATTAATTTAAAAGGTCCGTTTCGGTTAAGTGCGTTGGTCGCAGAACGCATGATGGCCGGCGACGGCGGCTCGATTATCAATGTCTCAAGCACCGCAGCGGTCACGCCAAGCCCGGCATCGGAACCCTACGGGGCAGCCAAAGCCGGTCTTAACGCACTGACCAGGTCGATGGCCCACGCCTTCGGACCGAAAGTGCGGGTGAACTGCATCATGCCCGGCCCCTTTCTGACCGACATTTCCAAAGCCTGGGATCTAGCGGCCTTTGAGGCGGGTGCCAAGGAGCGCATCCCGCTGCAACGTGGCGGTCAGCCGCACGAAATCGTAGGCGCGGCACTTTATCTCGCGAGCAGCGCCTCCTCGTACACCACCGGCGCCATCATCGCGGTAGATGGTGGGTCTCAGGGTAATCCGCGCATCCTCTAAATATCGGAGCGCAAGCATCGGCCACCGTGCTGATCGCTGTTGGCAGTTGTAGGTTGGGGTAAGCAGCGTCAGGCACTGTGATCGCGAATCACATAATTCAACGCAGTAAAGTAGGCCGACTCGCGCGCGAATTCGGCCTCGTTGGCCTGCACAGCGGCATAGGCGGCGCTCGCGAGATAGTCTTCAACGTCATTCATGTTGGCGAACGACATCACACCGACGCCATCGAAACGATCGCCCACGGGATCGTAGAGCTTGTCGGCGGGGCTGCTGATATTGACGAGCTGCGCATAACGTCGCAGGAGCTCAGCACCGGGTGCCCCACTAACCACGAGGTCCGCATGCTGCGCCATCCAGTAGCCGCGAAACTGAGCACGTGTGAGTTCCGGATTGCGGACATGTGTTTTGATCATGAGGATGGGATCACGTCGCCGGTCGCCCCGCTGCAGCACCACATGTTCTTCGGCGATATGGAAGCCAAAGCCGCGAATAAACACCGCCTCGTCAGGGACAATTTTTTGCCCGTATTTGCCCGGCCCGAGGTTAAAGAAAGTCTCCAGATCCTGACTTGACTGATATCCCAACTGCGCCATGCCATCCCATTGCGGGCGTTGGTAAGGACTGCAACGAAGCGCAGGATCGGTGACCAACAATCCGTTGTGATCAGTCAGTGCGCGGTATGGCGCCGGTCGCTCGGAAGTGGGCCCGCTGGGCACCCGGTGTTGCTGGAGATAGTAGGTCAGTAAGCCGGTTTGCTGATCGTCTGCCCCGTCGACATGGAGAATCTTTGGGCCATGCACTTTGCGCCAGTACTCGTCGAACGCCTCCCATTCAAGCTGAGGCCGCTCAGTGAGCGCGAGAACTCTGTCCTGCACGCCGC
>CAMATU010000125.1 GCA_945861225.1 Klebsiella pneumoniae | reverse complement strand
AGCAATACCACGCCCTGGCCGATGCGGATGCGTCGTGTGCGCCCGGCGATCGCAGCCGCCGCGATCATCGGTGCGGGGCAATAGGCGTCGTCCATGAAATGGTGTTCGGTCAACCAGACCTGGTGAATGCCGAGTTCGTCGGCGCGCGCGATTTGGTCGAGCGCCTCGGCGTACACCTGCTGGGGTGTGACGCCAAATTCAGGCGGTGCCTGCAGGCTGTAGAAGATCGAATATTTCATGCTGGTGCCTCGAATTGTGGGACGCGCCGGACCCAAGATTGTGAGCGCGCGATTCGGGTACCGGAGCTTTGATTATCGGATTATTACTGTCGATTGCCAGCACCAATCGCTGGATCAGTCAAAATTGATTCCTTTGAGTTTGCAGATTTGAGTAGACCGCTTGTCGCTAATGGAATATCGGAAAAAATCCTCAAGATGCCGTGCCCAAATATCAATGCTCCGGCACCACTCATCCAGACTGACCCGGCACGAGCATGATCTTGCAGGCCGTCTTGTCGGTCTTGAGTGATTCGAAAGCGGCGGGAAAATCCTCGAAGCCGACGGTGCCAGTGAGCATGGGCGTCGGGTCGATCAGTTCGCGGTTCAGCAGATCGATCGTCAGCTCGAATTCCTGGCGCCGATACATGTAGACAAAGTTAACCTGCAGTTCCTTGGTGATCGCCTTGACCGGGCGGATGGTGTCTGGCGCCATGCAGACGCCAAGCACGACGATGCGTCCCCCCGTCGGCGCATAGTCCATCGCGAGTTGCAGGGTATGCGGAACACCGATGCATTCGAGCACGACATGCGGGCGCTGCCCGGCATGGCGCTTGAAGGTTCCGATCACATCTTCAGCGGCGACATCGACCGTCGCTGTCGCGCCCAACTTGGCGGCCAGGGCGAGGCGTGCCGGGACGCGATCGGAGACGATCACGTGGCGCGCGCCGAAATAGCGGCACCACAGCACGCAGGCGAGCCCGATGGGGCCAGCGCCCATGATCAGCACAGAGTCGCCCGCAGCAAGTCGCGCGGCGTTCACCCCATGTAAACCCACCGCGAGCGGTTCGACCAGCGCGCCAAGCTGGAAATCGACGCCGTCCGGCAAACGTAGGGTCTCGGCGGCGCCAACACGCATGTACTCCGCGAAGCCACCGCGCTCCTGGCCCAGCGCTGAATAGCTGGCGTTCGCGCAACGATAGCCCAGCCCGGTGAGACACGCAGCGCACTGGCCGCACGCGATATAGGGCATGGCGGTCACCCGCTCACCGACCCGGAAAGCGCCCGCCGCGCGCCCGACTTCGACTACCTCGCCGGCGAACTCGTGGCCCATCACGGTGCCGCGCGGTAATGGTGCCATGCCGCTGTCTGGTCCGTGCATCTCGGCCATGTGCAGATCCGAGCCGCAGATCCCGCAGCAGCGTACCGCGATGATGAGACAGCCTTGCGTCGCGGTGGGGACGGGCACTTCTTCGATGGCGAGTGGTTCGCCAGCTTGGTGAAAGACTGCTGCGCGCATGTTGATCGGTGCCAGGTTTATTTAGGAATTACGGAAGCGCGTGTGGGAGAAATAAACTTGACAGCATTTTCCAGCGAGCGCAAGGAATGGCGGCGGAAGTACGGGGCGGGGCTGGGGTTTTAGGGTAGCCTGCCCCTACCAGCATTATGAATTTGGAGTAATGACCATGATCGATTTTGAGGTTCCTGCGGAGTTGGAAGAACTGCGCCAGCGGGTGGATGCCTTTATCAAGGCGAAAGTCGTTCCGCTGGAACGCGACCCGCGCCAGCGACCGCACATCCATGAATCCTTGCGCAAGGAACTGGTCGCGCTGGGGCGCGAGGCTGGGCTGCTTTCGCCGCACGCGCCGAAGGAATACGGCGGGTTGGGTCTTGATCATCGCGGGATCGCCATCATCTTTGAAGCCGCGATGTGGAGTCCACTTGGCCACCTCGCGCTGAACATCCAGGCGCCGGACGAGGGCAATGTGAACTTGCTGATGCGCGTGGCAACGCCTTCGCAAAAGGCACGCCTGCTGCCGCCGCTGGTGAGCGGCGATCTGCGCACAGTCTTCACGATGACGGAGACCGCGACGGACGGTGCCGGCGCCGATCCTTCGTTGCTACAAACCGTGGCTCAGCAGGATGCGGAGGGTTATCTCATCTCCGGCAACAAATACATGATCTCGGGGGTGGAAGGGGCCGGCATTAATATCGTCATGGCGCGCACCTTGAACGTTATGGGCCAGGATCTCGGCGCCTCGATGTTCCTGGTGGAGATGGATGCGCCGGGTTTCAAGCTCGACCGCGAACTCGAAACCTTGGACTCAAATACGCCCGGGGGCCATTGGGAGGTGTCATTCGATCGGGTGCGCGTGAAGCCGGATCAGGTGTTGGGCGAAGTCGGCCGCGGGTTCGCGCAGGCGCAGCTGCGGTTGGCGCCAGCGCGACTCACGCACTGTATGCGCTGGCTTGGCCTGGCGCGGCGCTGTCATGCAATAGCGGTTGAGCATGCCGGTCGGCGTCATTCCTTCGGCAAGACCCTGGGCGAGCACCAGGGCGTCGGTTTCATGCTGGCCGATAACGAGATCGATCTGCACATGTGTCGTCTCGCGATCTGGCATTGCGCCTGGTTGCTCGATCAGCACCAGCAGGCGCGCAGCGAGACCAGCATGTGCAAAGTGTACTGTTCTGAGGCACTCAGTCGGGTGGTCGATCGCTGTATGCAGATCCTCGGCGCCATCGGCATCACCAGCGACACCGTGATCGAGCGTTGCTATCGCGATATCCGCTGTTTCCGCATTTACGACGGTCCGTCCGAGGTGCATCGCCACGCGCTGGCGCGGCGCATCCTCTCCCGCCGGCCTTAACCGGTTGAGGATTCATCAAAGGAAGGGATTCTATGCGCACTAAATCCGTGATCAATGTGGATCTGGCTGACGTCTGGGCGGCAACCGGCCGCCAGCAATTCCTGCGCACCTTGGCCTGGGGCGATGAAGTGACAGTGACCGCGCAAAGCGCGACACGGATTGCGATCGAGACGGTCTATTTCGTCGAGCAGGCCGATGGCAGCATCCTGCCGGTGACCGCAACGGGGTTCATCGGGCCGCGGAAGTCGCCTGACTTGAAGACCGCGGAGATTGTTCGCCCACGCAATCAGAATGATGTGCTCAAAGTCAATTTCGTGGACGTTCAGCAAGGCGATGGCGCGACCGGCCTTGGCAAGCGATGCGCTGGGGAGGGTGGCTGATGCCGGCCCCGCGTGATCCGCAGCAGGATCCTCTGCACGGCATCACCTTAGCCGTGATGCTCAGCGAGCTTTGCGAACGCCATGGCTGGGCGGCGCTGGGGCGGCGCATTCCGGTGCGCTGCTTTTTGTTTGATCCCTCGGTGAAATCCAGCCTCACATTTCTGCGCAGAACGCCCTGGGCGCGGCAGCAGGTAGAGGCGTGGTACCTGGAGGACATGAGGAGTCGCGAGCCCTGAAGATTGAGCTAGACTAGGCCGATACGCGGGAATAACCCGCCCTATAACTCCATCCCTTAAGCGACAAGGATTCCCGTGAACACCTTCGATCAACAAATGCAGAAAATGAAGACCCAACCTGGTTTTATCGCCGCGCTCGATCAAAGCGGTGGCAGCACCCCCAAGGCACTCGCGTTGTATGGTGTCGGCGCGGAGGCCTGGACCGACGAAGAGGGCATGTACAAGGTCGTGCACCAGATGCGCTCGCGCATCATCACCGCGCCGAGCTTCAATGGTGATCGCATTCTCGGCGCGATTTTGTTCGAGAACACCATGGACCGCATGATCGAGGGCCGGCCAACCCCTGACTATTTATGGAACGTCAAACGCGTGGTGCCGTTCCTGAAGATCGACAAGGGCCTCGCGGACGAAGCTAACGGCGTGCAACTGATGAAGCCCAATCCCGGCCTGGACGCGCTGCTCGCGAAGGCCAAAGCGAAGGGGATTTACGGCACCAAGATGCGCTCGGTGATCAAGCAGGCCAATGCGGAAGGCGTACTTGCGGTGGTCCAGCAGCAGTTCGAAGTCGCGCGCCAAATCGTCGCCGCGGGCCTGGTCCCCATTATCGAACCCGAAGTGGATATTCATTGCCCCGACAAAGCCAAAGCAGAAACCTTGCTCAAGGCGGCACTGCTGGCCGAACTGAATAAACTCAGCGCGAACCAGGCGGTGATGCTCAAGCTCACCTTGCCTGAGCAGGATGATTTCTACAGTGATTGCGTGAAGCACGCGCAGGTGGTGCGAGTGGTCGCGCTATCCGGCGGTTACAGCCGTGCGGATGCCAACGCACGGCTCGCGCGCAATCACGGCGTGGTGGCGAGCTTTTCGCGGGCACTTTCTGAAGGGCTCACTGCGCAGCAATCAGAGGCAGAGTTCGACGGCGCGCTGAACGCGGCAATCGAAAGCATTTATCGCGCGTCGCTGACTTAACGACGGTCCGCGCGGAATTCAGCGAAGAAATCCTGTAAGTTGGTGAGAGCTCTGTTGCGTCTCTAAATAGCCCACACAGTACCTGTGACAAACGCATGACGCGGCGTGTCGATACCGTATTCCTCCAACCCCGTCATCCCGGAAAGTGCGCAGCACTTATCCGGGATCCATCTTGGGCTTCGTGCGTCCATGGATCCCGGGTCTGCGCGGCTGGCGCCGCTTTGCCCGGGATGACGTATATGGAAATTTCCGTCACGTTCCGTGTCTTGATTCCATTGTTGTGCGGACTATTTAGCGCACACCGAGTTCACTTCGAGTGATAAACGCTCTGCCCGGTCGGCGCGCCCTCGGTCGTCGCCCGCCCGCTGGCCACCATGTGCTGCAGATGTGCCAACACGGACATCGCTGCCGCCGGATGCAGGCGCGCATCAATCTCTGAATAGATCACTGCCACCATCTCGGGGATACGGGTAATCCCACGCGTAAGACAGGCCGCAAGTTGGCGTTCGCGTGCGCGCCGATGTTCGATCAGCTTGCTGACAAAATTTTGTGGGTGCGGGATCGGATTCCCATGCGTCGGGTAGAACAAGTCATCCGTGCGCGCCTGCAGAATCGAAAGGCTCGCAAAATATTCGGCCATGTCGCCGTCGGGCGGCACAATCACCGTGGTCGACCAACCCATTACGTGATCGCCGCTGAACAGCGCACGTTCTTCACGCAATCCAAAGCACAAATGATTCGAGGTGTGTCCCGGGGTGTACACGCAATCCACCGTCCAGCCATCCCCGGCGATCACCGCGCCATCGCGCAAAGTGACATCAGGCCGGAAATCCATGTCGCCGCCTTCTTCCACCACCACGCCGCTATTGAGCTTGCCCGCACCATGCGGCCCGAAGCCATAGGTGGGGGCGCCGGTCAGCGCCTTGAGTGGCGCTGCCGCCGGTGAGTGATCACTGTGAGTGTGGGTAATCAGGACATGCGTGATCGTCTCGCCGCGCAACGCCTGCTGTAGCGCTTCCACATGCTCAGCGATGAGTGGACCGGGATCGACCACTGCCACGCGGCCACGGCCGATGATATAGGTGCCCGTGCCACCGAACGTGAAGGGGCCCGGATTGCGGGCGAGTACGCGGCGGAGCAACGGAGAAATCTCCACCGGTTCGGCATAGATTGGCGTAAACGCGCGATCAATCGGCAGCACCGGCAGTTCGACGCCTAAATCGGCAGCTCTCAGGGTCGCCGTCATCATTCCGCTCCCGTACTAGCGCAGTTATTCCTTGAGTTCGATACGAAGTTCGTCATCGCGGATGGCGACATTCTTGATCCCACCAGCAAAGCCCTGCCAGAAGCCGGGCTCGGTGCCGAATTGCTTGATCAAATCCACGTTCTTCAGATTTCCGAGCCAGGCATTGGGGATCGGCACACCCATGATGCTCACGCCGCGCAGGATCACGACCGGCTGATCATGCTGAAAATTGACTTCAAGCCCGGTACTCACGCGCAGCGTTTTGCCGCCCAGGATGGGCATGTCCGGAGCCACGGGAATGAGCACTTTGGCGCTCGCGAGATTGTCTGAGAGATCGATCGCAAAGCGTTTGGCGAGGTCCGCGTTGCTCGCCACCATGGCGTTCAACTCACGCTCGTTGAGCCGAATATTGCGCCTGGCAGCGTCTTCTGTGTAGCGCTCAGGGATCAAGCGACCGTCCTTGTCCACCGGATCCGCAGGGCGCTCGGCGCCCGGCATCAAGGCTTGCGGATCCAGGCCCACAAGGCGCAGTTTGCCGTCGAGTGTTAGCTGTTCGGTGGCTGACAACGCCACTGGCTTGAAGTCCGACGCATACAGGTAGGTCCGTACCCACCAATAGGTTAAGCCCGCACTGAGCAGGATCGCGAGAACTACCAAGCCGAGCACCTGCAGCCCGGAGAACCCACGCTTCTCGACTGACGGGATGACCTCCACTGCCGTATTCAACGCGTGCGACGCTCAGCGTTGTCCGCGCGGCATGCCGAGGCGCTTAATCCAGGATTTGATCGTGAGCTTGATGCGGGATTTTAGATTCGGATTCTCGACCACGGCTTTGAGCGCGTCCGCGGGAGGTGTGATTGGCGCCACCCCGCTGACCACCTCAAGTTCTGCGGGACCGCGATGACGCGGCCGTCGGCGTTTCCGCCGCTGTTCTTCGGTCGTCGGCGTGGCGGCTGAGGGCGCCGGCTCCGCGCGTGGCACTGGCGGCGCGATTGGCGCAGGCGCGGCGCGTTCGCGCCGGGGTTCACCCCGGTTTGCGCTCGGCCGACCAGCACCGCTGCCAGGACGTGGTCCGCTACTGCGCGGCCCACGCCCGTCGTTTCGTTGATCCCTTTCACGTCGCTTGCGGCGTTCCGCCGAGGCTTCCTCCAACGCATCTTCAACGACACTCACGCCACGCGCGCTGCCATCGGCATTCGGTGCAGCGCCGCGGGGGATCGGCAACAGCATGGAGGGATCGAACTGTCCGACTGGAATTTTCTGTTCGATGAAGGCCTCGATGTCCGGCAGGCCAATGGCGTATTCGTCGCAGGCGAAACTGATGGCGTCGCCGGTCGCACCAAGGCGCGCCGTGCGCCCGATGCGGTGGACGTAGTCCTCCGCGTCCAGCGGCAAATCGTAATTAAAAACGTGACTGACGGCTTCTATATGCAGCCCGCGCGCCGCGACATCCGTCGCTACCAGCATGCTGAGTTCGCCTTTCACAAAGCGCCCCAGCAACAACTCGCGCTTACGTTGCGGCACGTCGCCAGATAACACGCCAACTTTGTAACCCGCCCGTTCAAGGGTAAGCGCGACCCGCTCGCAGACATATTTGGTGTTCACGAACACGATGCTGCGATTGGAATCCATGCGCGAGAGCAGGCCGAGCAGCAGCGGCATTTTTTCTTCAGTGGCCGGGAAATACACGCACTGGCGGACATTCTCAGCAGTAATGGTATCGGTTTCGACGACCAACTTTTCGGGGTCGTTCATGTGTTCGTAGGCGAGCTCGAGCACGCGATGGCTCAAGGTCGCAGAGAACAACAGATTCTGCCGTTCGTCGGGGCCGGGCATGCGGCGCAGCAGAAAGCGGATGTCTTTGATGAAGCCGAGATCGAACATGCGATCGGCCTCGTCCATCACCATCATTTCTATGGCACGGAAGCTGACAGTATTTTGCTTCACAAAATCGATCAGCCGGCCGGGGGTGGCGATCACCACATCCACGCCGTCTTCCAGTAGCTTGCGCTGCTTTTCGTAATCCACCCCGCCGTAAATGAGCGCCGTACGGAGTCCCGTATGGCGGCCAATTTGCACCGCGTCCTTTTCGATTTGCACGGCAAGCTCGCGGGTCGGCGCAAGAATCACGGCGCGCGGGTCTTGCGAGCGGCGTCCGGGATGTGCGTTGCCAGTGAGCAGGCGGTTGTAGAGCGCGACCAGGAAAGCGGCGGTTTTTCCAGTCCCGGTTTGGGCCTGACCAGCGACATCCTTGCCGGCCAGGGTCAGCGGCAGGGTCATCGCCTGAATGGGCGTGCAGCGGATGAAACCGGCTTCTTCTAGGCCTTGGAGTAGGGTGGGATGGAGCGCGAAATTTTCGAAACAGATCTCAGCCAGAGTGGTATTCGACACGTTATTTCCTGAACTCGGGGAAGGGACGGCATCGCTCCAGGCTCCTGCGGGGGACGTCCTGGCGACGCGTCAAGACGAGAGTATATGTCGGATGCCCCCTAATAGGGCTGATATTTCGTCCCTAGAAATCTCTCGCTTAGCGGCTATAGTTACTAACGAGACCTTGCTCCCGGTCACGGGAGTTGAGCGTGATGGCGAATTGGCATCCAACGTTCGATGTGAGGTTAAGCCCATGAAGAATTCCTTCGATGAGTTTTTGGCCGCTTGGGGTGTTGCTTTGGCGGGCTGTGTGATGTGGTCTCTATTGCTGGCTTATCTGGCCACCAAGCAGCTCCAGCCGATGCTTTGAACCGTTGGTTGACCGAGGCGCGTTGCGCGCCTCGGTTGGGAGCCTCAGGCCCGTCCTTCTGAACGCGCGGGGCAGTCCCTCTGTGCCTATTTTGACTGACCGCGCGCACCGCCGCCGCGATTGCCACTGGATACTGCAAACGGCGAAGCAGCGGGCGCAGCTGCTTTCTTCACTTGTTTGGGTTTTTTGGGTTCGCGACCGCTATTTTTTTGACCTTTGGCCATGGGGAATTCCTTGCATTAATGTGAGTTGCGGGACGACCGTAGCACCTTCCACAGGGTGGCGTCCGATTTGTTTCGCGCGCATCCCGCAACCCGTACGTCCCCCCCCAATCAGTGTCTGATCAAAGTCAGAAATTCGCGCCGCGTATCTGCATTGGTCTTAATCGATCCGCGCAAGGCGGAAGTGACGGTGGAGGTGCCGGTGTGGCGCACCCCGCGCGACTCCATACACATGTGCCGACATTCGATCACGACCGCGACCCCCAAGGGTTGCAGATTTGTATCGAGTGCATCGGCGATCTGATTGGTCAGGCGCTCTTGCACCTGCAAGCGACGCGAGAATACTTCCACCAGGCGGGACATCTTCGAGAGTCCTAGAATCCGCTTCTGCGGCACGTAACCGATATGGGCGCGGCCGAAGAAGGGCGCGAGATGATGTTCGCACAGCGAATACACCGGAATGTCGCGCACAATCACCATCTCATCGACACTCTGCGCGCCATCTTCAAACACTTTGAGGATGTCTTCCGGCTTTTCGCGATAACCGCGGGTGTATTCGTCCCAGGCTTTTAGAAAACGTGCGGGCGTATCCTGTAACCCTTCGCGATCAGGATCTTCCCCAATCAGGGTGAGCAGCTTGCGCACGATTTCGAGGTCTTCCGGCTTATGCATGATCAATGAATTCTCAAGAGTGGGGGGAGCAGCGCGTGGCGGCCGCGCGTAGGCAGCAACGTCTTGGCAGCACCATAAACGACAACCGCCAGCCGGTCTATTCAGGCGGGTGTCTTATCCGCGCGCACCAGGACAGGTGCATGGCGCGGCGAAACCCAGTAGTTTGCCGAGCCTCAGCCCTCGCTACGTCCAATTGCATGCCCAGCCTGTGCACCCTCCAGCTCTCCCAGCCCCAGCCGACCGCGCTGTGTGTCCAGCTCGTCGGTCGGTGGACGGTGCATGCCGAGCTGCCCGCGCTCGATGCCGTGAGCGAGCAGTTGCGTGGCGTAAGAACCCTGACCTTCGATAGCACGTTGCTAGCGCATTGGGATTCATTGTTGCTGGTGTTCTTAAACCGCTTACAGGCCCTCAGCCGCAGTCACGGCGTCGCGTTTGATGGTCGCGGTCTGCCCGAGGGCGTGCAGCGACTCCTGACCCTCAGCGCGGCAGTTCCTGAACGGCAGGGCGCGCCGCGCAGCGAAGTGAGTTCCAAGTGGCTGACAGGCCTCGGTAGCGCCGCCTTGGAGATGGTGCGTGGCACCCAGGAATTGCTGGCCTTTGTAGGCGAGGCCACGTTGGCGTTTGGGCGCCTGTTACGCGGTCAGGCGCGATTTCGGCGCGTGGATTTTCTGTTGATTCTGCAGCAGTGCGGCGCACAGGCCTTGCCCATCGTTTCCCTCATCAGTTTCCTGGTCGGGATGATCCTGGCGTATGTGGGCGCGGTGCAGCTCAAACAATTCGGTGCACAGATATTTGTCGCCAATCTGGTGGGGCTCGGGATGGCGCGCGAGATGGGGGCGATGATGACGGCGATTATCATGGCCGGCCGCACCGGGGCGGCGTTTGCTGCGCAGCTCGGGACCATGACGGTGGGTGAGGAAATCGATGCGCTGCGCACCAGCGGGTTTTCGCCGATGGACTTTCTGGTGTTGCCCCGCATGCTGGCCCTGGTGCTGATGGTGCCGCTGTTGGGCTTGTATGCGGATCTGTTGGGGATTCTTGGCGGCGCGTTCGTGGCCGTGAGCTCGTTCGATCTCGGTTTTGCTCAGTACTATGACCAGACCCTGGCTGCGCTATCGCTGCAGCAGTTTGCCCTGGGCCTGTTTAAGGCGGCAGTCTTTGGCGTGTTGGTCGCCCTCGCGGGATGTTTGCGCGGGATGCAGTGTGGGCGCAGCGCGGCGGCGGTGGGCGAAGCGGCGACTTCGGCAGTGGTCACCGGCATCGTGTGGATCATTGTGGTCGATGCGATGCTAACCGTGGTCTATGACATCCTTGGCTGGTAAGCGCATGTCTGGTGCGGAGATCCACGTCGAAGTGAAACAGCTCACCATGGCCTACGGCAGTTTCGTCGTGCAGCGAGATTTGAACTTCACGATCAAGCGCGGCGATATCTTCATCATCATGGGCGACAGCGGCTGTGGCAAGAGCACCTTACTGCGCCACATGATTGGCTTGAAGGCGCCCATCGCCGGGGAAATTTATTACAACGGGCAGAGTTTTCTCGATGCACCGCCGGCGGCCCGGGCGGCAGTTCTGCAGCGCTTCGGCGTGATGTACCAGCAGGGCGCGTTGTGGAGTTCGATGACCTTGGCCGAGAATATCGCGCTGAAGCTCGAACAATACACGGCGCTGGGCGCGGCGGAAATCCGGGAGCTCGCCGCGCTGAAGCTCGCCCTCGTCGGGCTGGCGGGCTTCGAGGACTATTATCCCTCTGAGATCAGTGGGGGCATGCAAAAGCGCGCCGGCCTCGCGCGCGCGATGGCGCTTGATCCGGAAATTCTATTCTTCGATGAACCCTCGGCGGGCCTGGACCCGATTAGCTCGCGCCGGCTTGACGAACTCATTCTGGAGCTGAAACACAGCCTCGGCGCGACGGTTGTCGTGGTCACCCATGAGCTGGCCAGCATCTTCGCGATCGGGACCAATGCCATCTTCATGGATGCGGAGCGTAAGACAATTGTGGCCAGCGGGCCGCCGCAGCAATTATTGACGGAATGCGAGGATCCTAAGGTGCGCCAGTTTCTTACGCGGGGAGCAGGATGAAGAACCAAGCGAACCCCACGCTCATCGGTGCGTTCATCGTGGGCGCACTACTGCTGGCCGTGATCGGTGTGTTGCTGTTCGGCTCTGGCAAGTTATTCAAGAACACTGCGGCGTGCGTGATGTATTTCGAGGGCGACGTCCAGGGGCTGAGCGTGGGCGCGGCGGTAAAATTTCGTGGGGTCAAAATCGGCGAAGTCACCTCGATCTCGACGCGCCTCGATCGAAAATCGCTGGAAGTGCGAATTCCGGTGTATGTCGATTTGATTGACCCCGACACCCAGCTCTACGGGCGCGCGGCTGAAGGCGAATCCGGCGATCCGATCAAGGCGCTGGTCGATCGCGGGTTGCGCGCACAGCTGCAGACCGAGAGTCTGGTCACTGGCCAGCTGTTCGTGCAACTCGATTTTTATCTGGATGCGCCAGCCGTGCGCGCACCGTCGATTGATCCTGCGTCGGGCCGCCATGAAATTCCGACCTTGCCAACGGTCTTGCAGAAAGCGCAAACCACCTTGCGTCAGGTCCTGGAGAAGCTTGAAAAGCTGCCGCTCGAAAAAATGCTGGAGGCCTTGCAGGGCGCGCTGGTTGGGGCCGATCGCTTGCTCAACTCGCCGGAGCTGCGCCGCGCTCCAGCGGAATTCTCGGCCACCTTGGGACAAATTCGGGAAGCTGCGGCGCAGACCAATCAGCAACTCGCGCCATTGCTGGCCCACGCGGATAGCGCGTTGTTGAATATCGAGCGCGTGACGCAGGATCTGCAGCCTTTGATTCTAGGTGCTACCCGTACCTTAGGGACAATCGAGACTCTCATTGCCGGTGACGGTGCGCGGCTCGTTGCGGATCTCGATCACACGGTGCGCGAGGTGCGTACCGCATTGATTCAGACCCGACAAACCATGTCAGGCGTCGAGGAATTAACCTTGCCGACTTCGGCGGTTGGTCATCAGTTACGCCAAGCGCTGGCGGAACTCACGGCGGCAGCGCGTGCCGTGCATGCGCTCGCGGATGCCCTCGAGGCGCAACCCAACGCCGTGATCTTCGGCAAACGGCAGGAGAGTTCGCGATGATCCGGTACAGGGTGATCGCGCGCGGCCTGCTGTTGGGCGGGTTCGTGCTCGCAAATGGTTGCGCGGTGCAGCCCTCACGACCGACCCAGCTCTTGGTGTTGGCGCCGCTGGCCACTGCGCCAACCGCCACAGTCGCGAGGGCCGCGCGGCCGGCACTCGTGATTGGCCCGATCAATCTTCCAGCCTATTCCGAGCGGCCGCAGGTGCTGACCTTGCACGATGAGTCCGAGCTGCTGGTAGCGGAAGCGGCGCGCTGGGCGGAGCCGCTCGATAAAAATTTCTCACGGGTATTGGTTGAGAACCTTTCGCGGCTGCTCGGAACCGACTCGATTGCGACGTTGGGCGCCTTGCAAAGCCCGGCCAGTCTGCAGATTACGGTCGAGGTCACCGAGTTTGTCGTGACTGATGCCGGCCAGGCCAGATTGACCGCGTATTGG
>CAMATU010000124.1 GCA_945861225.1 Klebsiella pneumoniae | reverse complement strand
GTGATCTCTGGCCATGCCGTAGACCGGGTGATACAGCGCTGCCAGTTGATCGAGCTGCCGATCAGCAACACCGACATGCAGGCCATCCATGCGGAGTTTGCTGATGCCCTGCCTCTGGCCTGCCTGGCCTTCAGCGTGCTGGAGCAGCGGGACGCTGAATGTGGCGACGCCGAATCGATCAACGTTTTGCTGCCCTCGGCGCATGGTGTGTTTTTGGCCAACTGGGTGGCGCAGACCAAGCAACTGCTGGTCAAAACCTTCGTCGACCGCCGCCAGCTGCTTGACTCACAGCTGCAGGCGGTGCAAGACATTGCGCGCATTGGCGACGGGCAGGTGGCGGCTCATATCTTGGATGCGATGGCCCCGGGCTGGCTCAACTTAAGGAACTGCGATGTCCAGTCGAGCTTGCTTGAGGCCTGGCGCCAGTTTGGCTGGCGCTTTGATACCGAGCGGCTGCATCCGGGTATGTCGGATCAGGCCTGGCTGCTGCATTGATTGAGGGAGGACTCCGATGGCTGGCATGCACATTTTGTTGGACCCTCCGACCACCTTCCTCAAGATTGGTGGGGCTACGGATCTTGAGATTTGGTATGGTCAAAAAACTCATCCACGCCAATTTTCAATAAAGCACCACCGCTTTGCCATCCGCTGCTGCCAAGCAAGAGCCCAATTATTCAACAAAATAGAATCTGTGCCCACCCCTCAGCTCCAAGCCCTTGCCCACCTAGGGCACCTTCTGTCCCAAGGGGCGTGCAGGCTCATGCCACACTGCTGGTACTTGACTGTGTTTTTGACTTTTTGACCATACGGGAGGTGTAAACAGCCATGAGGTTCATCCACGCAGCTGACATCCATCTGGACAGCCCACTGAATGGGCTCTCCAGCTATCCTGACGCCCCGGCGGCACAGCTACGCAACGCGACTCGAGATGCGTTCACCGCCCTTGTCGACCGTGCCGTCGAGGAGTCGATCGATTTCCTTGTTATCGCCGGCGACCTGTATGACGGCACCTGGCGCGACTACAACACGGGGATCTTCTTTTGCAAGGAGATGGGCCGACTTAAGCGCGCTGGCATCCCGGTCTTCCTGCTCTTCGGAAATCATGACGCCGAGAGCGCGATGACTCGCAAGCTGGACCTCCCGGACAACGTTAGCTGCTTTTCTGCGAACAAGCCAGAGACGTTCCTAATTGAAAAGCTAGCGGTGGCCTTGCACGGTCATAGCTTCAAGCAAAAGGAGACGAGTGCCAATCTGGCAGCCCACTATCCAGCGGCGCTGTCGGGCCACTTCAACATCGGAGTGCTTCATACGGCACTGCAGGGCTATGCCGCCCACGCCAACTATGCGCCCTGTACGGTCGACGAACTGCACGCAAAGGGCTACCAGTATTGGGCGCTGGGCCATGTTCACGAGTTCGACCAGTGGGCGGGGATCTCGACCATAGTCTTCCCGGGGAACCTGCAGGGCCGCAACGTGCGCGAATGTGGTCGGCGTGGCGCAGTAATGGTGACAGTAGACGAGGCCGGTGCGGCAAACGTGGTGCGCATATTTATCGACGTATTGCGCTGGGAGCATCTTCAGGTTGATGCCAGCGACTGTGAGACTCTGGTTGACGTGACGAGGTGTATCGGTGGCGCACTCGAAAAGTTGATCGACGTGGATGGCCACGTGCCACGTGCAGTGCGAGTTACGGTGAGTGGTCGCACCAAAGCTCACGGCCACCTCTTCGGCCTTGAGGGCCAACTGCGAAGTGAAGTTCTTGCACAGATTGCTAGCATCGGCAATGATCGCCTGTGGCTAGAAAAGATCCGCATCCAAACCGAGCCGATCTTCGATAGGGCGCACACACACGAGCGAATGGACGCGTTCGCTGACCTGCAAGAGATTCTGAGCGCTGCGGCCGTCGACCCAGAGTTCATCAAGCAGTTGCAGGCAGAACTCACTCCCTTCGCCACAAGGGCCCCCTTGGACCTTCTGCGCCTGCTGCCCTTATTGGAGCAAATTCGCCTCGGAAACCTCCAAGACTTGGTCGACGGTGTTTCGCCCGGTTTGCTGGCCCACCTGGCTCAGGCGGAGTGAAGCATGCGGCTTGACCACCTCCAACTCATCCGCTACGGCAAGTTCACCGGCTATGAGATGGCATTGCCACAGGCGGACCACGACTTTCATTTCATCGTCGGGCCCAACGAAGCGGGCAAGTCCACGGTTCGCACAGCAATAGCCGAATTGCTCTTTGGTTTTCCACGTCGAAGCGGCGCAATGGCGTTCCTGCACCCGCAGCCCGACCTTCGGCTGGGAGCCCAGGTAGCTGCCGGTGACAGCAAGCTCAACTTCGTCCGCATCAAGACGGACAAGAACACCCTGCGCCGTCCAACGGACGAAGCGTTGGCAGACGACGCCCTCACCTCGTTCCTTGGAACTGCTGACCGCGAGTTCTTCGAACAGATGTTCGGCCTGGACCACGTCCAGTTGGTCCGCGGTGGTCAGACGATCCTCGACGCATCGAAGGACGTCAGTCAGGTGCTGTTTCAGTCCGCCGCCGGCATCGCGGGACTGGGGAAGGTAAAAGACGCGCTGGTAGCCGAAGCCGACAAACTGTGGGGCCCACGAGTTGCCATCGGGCGCGCCTACTACGCCGCTAGCGCCCGCTGGGAGAATGCGTCCAGAGAACTGCAGACGCTGACAGTCCGTACCGAGGTCTGGACAGAAGCACGGGAAAAGCTTGCCGAGATTGAGTCTCTCATTAAGACCGGGATGAGCGAGAAGAAGGCTTTGCAGACCAAGCGCACTAAGCTGGAGCGGGTTCGCCGTCTCGCGCCAACCGTGCAGGCGCTGAGGTCAAACCTCGCCGAGCTGGAGCAGCTGGGAGATGTGCTCGCGCTGCCTGCGGATGCATCCGTGACGCTCAGCACAGCCGAAGCTGCCTTGTCAGTCGCCGAGACCGTTCAGAGTCAATGCCAACAGGCAGTCGAGCGCTTTGAAGGGCAGCGCGATGGGGCTATCTATGATGCAAGTTTGCTGGCCGCGAAGGGCGACGTCGAAGAGTTAGAGGCGTTTTCTCAGCGCGTTCGAGGCCACTACGTGGACCTCAACCATCAACAGGCCGAGTTCGAGCGGTACCTTGGGATTGCGCGCTCGGCTGCCGCGGAGCTGGGCTGGCCAGAAGACGAGAGTTCACTTCGCAGAACGCTTCCCGACGCGCTGGTGTTGCGACGAGTGCAGCGCCTGGTCACCGCCCACGGCCAGCTGCTTCAGGCCAAGACTACGGCCGCGAAGGCCGTGGATACCAAGCAAGACGAGCTGGCTGCAGCCGCCGCGGAACTTGAGCAGACTGCCACCGTTGAAGTTCCACTATCCCTTCGCAGCGCGCTTTCCGAGGCCCAGACCTACAAAAACGCGGCGGTAACTCAAGCGAAGCTTGCCGTCGCTGTCAATGTGGCAGAGCGCGCGTTGGACACTGCCTTGTCTGGCCTGGGCCAGTGGGTCAAAAACGTGGAAGCCCTGCAACAGATGACGCCGCCCTCCACCGCAAGGCTTGTGAGCCGCTTGACCGAGCGGCAGCGCCTCGAGTCAGCGCGGACCGTAGCCGCCGATCGAGAAGTCGAGGCGCTAGAGGAGCTTGACGCCGCGACTCTCGAAGTCAGGCAGTTTACGGAAGCTCGTCACATCGTGACGATCGCCCAGGTTCGTGAAGCCCGCAGCGGTCGCGATGCCAAATGGTCGTCCATCAAGACTGCGGAAACAGCATTGGAGACCGGTGCCGCCGGACTCGATTCAGCCATCGCGCTGGCAGACGAGTTGGTGGACACCCAACTCGACTCGGTCACCGAAGCGGCACAGTTGAAAAGTCTGCGCCATAGGGCGGAGCGAGCCGAACTCGTTCTCAAGCAGCGACAAGCCACAGCGAATCTGACGGAGTCCAAACTGGCAGAGTTCGAGCGGAAATGGCAAGATCTCGCATCTTCGCTTGGCCTACTAGCATTGGACTTGGCAGACGCGCAGTCCTGGTTTTCGAAGCGAGAGCAAGCTATCGCTGTGGATGCCGCTCTCAATGAGAAGCGGGTGGACCTTCAAAGGGAAGCACAAGCCATTGAAGATGCGTCTGGCCTCTTGCACGTCCAACTTGTCCAGGCCGGTTTCATCGTGGCAGGCGGGACTAGGCTGGCGGCGCTCTTGTTGGAGGCGGAGACCTTCATTGCCAAAACCGACGGCGCGAACACCCGACGTCAGTTACTTGCACAGCAGATTGAAATGGCCAAGAATTCATTGAGAAACCTGCAGACCGAGTCCGAAGCGGCTGAAGGCGCCTACAAGAAATGGGCCACGGCGTGGGAGCGCGCCGCAGATGATTCGGGGCTGTTGGGCTATGTCGAGTCTGTTCCTGACGCTGAGCAAGCACTAACCAAAGTGGAGGTCGTGCGGCTGAATCTTGAGAGGGCCGCGGCGACTAAGCGCGAGCGTATCGACACGATGAACGCTGATTTGGCAAAATTTGACAAGATGTCAAAAGACTTGGTTACGCGGCTCGGAACCACAGAGTTCGCAGAAACCACGCCCCTCGTGGTAGCGGGAGCGCTCTATCCACGATTGAGGGCGGCTGAAGGGATTTACCTGCGTCGAACCGTGGCCGAGGACTCGCTGCTAACCGCCTGCGCCCAGCTTGACGAGGCGAAAAGGGAGGTTGAGCGCGTCAACGCCAAGGTCTTGCCTCTTTTGGCGGCTGCCGGTGTTGCGTCCTTGCTCGACGCAACACCCCTGATTGAACGCTCAGACAGGAAGCGCAAGCTCACCGCTGAAGCGTCCGAAGCCCGCGAAGCGCTGACCAAAGACTCCGATGGCCTCGGCCTAGATGCAGTCGTCGCTGAGGTCGATGCATGCGTCTTGACACAGCTGCCAGCAGAGCTGGCTAGCAACGCCGACGCCCTGGAAATGATTCAATCCCAGTTGACCGATAAGGTAGAAGCGCGCCTCCAGGCAGAGCAGTCATTCCAAGCTGTCGACGGAGGGAAAAACGCAGCGTCCGCTGAGTCTCTCCGGCAGGAGGCATTGGCGGACATGGCGGAAGCGTCTGAGCGTTACGTCCGAGTCACGACTGCCGTTCGAATGCTGACCTGGGCCATCGACCGGTATCGGGATCAAAAGCAAGGGCCAATGCTGGCGCGAGCGGGCGCGATCTTCTCGACGCTGACACTTGGGCGGTACAGCAAGTTGTTCGTCGACTATGAGAAGACGCCATTTAGCCTCTCGGCCCTGCGAACGGATGGGCGGCAGGTCGAGGTATCCGGCATGAGTGAGGGGACACGGGACCAGCTCTTTCTGGCACTGCGCCTCGCAGCGCTCGAGCTTCACCTAGGCAAATCGAAGGCGCTCCCATTCATCGCAGATGACCTCTTCATCAACTTTGATGACGAGCGGTCAACGGCGGGTCTTGAGGCGCTCCGCGAGTTATCCACTCGGACCCAAGTTTTGTTCCTGAGCCACCACGACCACCTGCTGCCCCGGGTGCGGCAAGTCTTTGGAGATACGGTGAATGTGGTTCAACTACAGCGCTAGAACTATTACGGTAAAAAAATCATCGACGCCGATTTACAGTAAAGTCCCACCACTTTGACTCTCAATGTGGCCAATCAACAGTCAAGCGATTCAAAAAAATAGAATTTTCTCTAGCTGCTGAGCCCCAAGTCTGGACTGACACTGGGCCACATAGCTGCCCAGGCGGCGAATAGGAATCATGCCAGACTACTAGTTGTAGGCGCCGACGCTAATTTGACCCGTTTCATATAGTGCGCCCTACTTATCACCGGCCTCAGCCCGATAAATTTTTAACGTAACGATGAAACGCTATCAATAAGAAACTTATCTCACCGCCTTCGGAGTTGACTCGTGGCTCATAGCGTTTCGATAAATTCAGCGATCACGGCCAAAGAGCCCTCATCCTCGGAGGTGAGTTCGATCGGCTGGAAGTCCCGATTTAGCGGGTTCAGAGTGATAGTGACGTGTCGCCATGTGCCATCGGCGTCGGTCGACTTCTTGCTCTCGTAGCGCTTGACTGTATAACGCTCGCCGCTTTCGGGGTCGACCTCGCCGCGTAGCTGCGCCAGAATGATTTTGCCCTGCCGCGTGCCCTCCATCGGTGCCACGAATACGCAATACGATCCATCGGGGATACGCGGCTCCATCGACTTGCCCACCACCTTGGCCACAAACATCCCCCGGCGCAGCTTGCGGCCGAGATCGACCGACACCCAGTTTTCCCATTCGGAATCTTCGGGGATGTGCTGCGGATCACCAAAGGCCCCCGCCGCAGCCTTCAGCGGAATGAGCGGCAGGCAAGTGACATAGCGCTCTGCGTCCGTGGGTTGAACTAGACGTAGGACGGCGCGCTCAGCCGGTGCGACGGTTGGTACGATGATCGGAACCTGCGCGCTGTACCATTGCATGTCTGTACGTAGCCGCTCCTTCAACCCGGAATTGTTCAGGTATCCCGCAAGACGGCGAAAGTGCCGAGCCATGGCACCTTCGTCATAAAGATCGCTGGCCGCAATCTCGATCACTTCATAGCAGTTGTTGCGCAGCCAGTCACGAATTCTTCGATCCCGTTCGGCCACAGCCGGGTTACCGTGCAAGTGTTGGCTCAGACCGTCGAGGTAGATGCATATGCCTTCGTCCCGCTCATGGTTCTCCGTGCGATAGATGACGTCAGGGGTAGTCGTCCCGATCGCTCGATCGAGTCGCAGCTGCTCGCCGCGAATGCCTTCCTCAAAGCCCGCCGCCAGCAGCAGGTGACGCAACCGACGCTCGGCCTCGTTCACCGGATGCGTGCCTTCCACAGGCGCCTGCGAGGGTTGTTTTGCCGGGATATCGTGCGTCAAGGCAAGCCGGTCACCCCAGGCGACCAGCTTGTCGAGTGCCAGTTTGCGGTCAAGGTGCTTGTGATAGAAGCCATTGCGGAAGGTCTGCAGGCAGTCTATGCACGACGTGTCGCAGGCAGACGGGCAGCCGTCCACGATGGCTCTGGCAGCCGCCACGATCTCGGTAAAGCGGCCGCAGATCTGGTCGAGCAACCCCGAACCGCCAGGCATCGGATCCCACAAAACCGCGTCGACCTCGTCGCGATCGACATAGCCGAGCACCAGCACCTGCAGGTCATCCATCGTCATGTCCAGCACATGGGCTGCCGCCATCCGTAGCGCTTCGAGAACGCTGTAGGCCGTCTTCTGATCGGGGCAGCCTGGCAACGTCAGGGCATCGGCCACCACGTCGGCATAGAAGCCTAGGGGCAACACCTTTCGCCCGCAACGCTCCTCGTGCGCCACCTCGAACTGCTGCAACTGCTTGTCGCTCGACAAGGGTGACACGCTCTGCCCACACACCATGCATACCGGATATCCAAAACGGCCCGGCGTGCGCTCAATGGCGCGGGTCGCACCCACGTTCACGAGTCGGAAACGCACGCCCCGGCGCAGTTGAACCGACTGCTCGCCCCAACCGAATGCCCGGCCGCCGTTGTGCTGCTCGCGCTCAAGCCCGAACACCGCCACGGGAAGCTGGAACCGCAGTTCCTCGTCGTCGGAGATATGCGACTGGTGGACGAGATCAACGTCGCATACTGCTATTGCCTGTACCACCTGCGTGCCAAGACCCGTGGCAGCCGCGGAGAGATTGGTCGGCTTCACCGCTTGGCGCTCGACCATCACTTCAAACACTGGCACCTCGGCGGTCTGCTCGTCAGCGTCGCGATGAAAGCGTCTCGCGACAAACCGGTTGCCGTTGGCGTAGATCAGGTTGCCAGGCACATACTCCCGCAACGCCACACTCGGAGGGCGCGGCAGTGCGAACTCCATGGCACCCGTGCGCCAGAATGGGATCTCGGCCGTGCCCAGCACCGAACCCATCTCAAGTCCGTAGCCTGGCAGGAAACCTTCCGCAGCTAGCACCCCGAAGGTGTTCACGTCGTCGTAACCCTCGGCCTCGCGGCGGACGCGCCGTGCCGTTCCCTTGAGGCGCTTCACCAACGCATCGCAGCGCTTGAACAGGGCGTCGTCCTCGGACTCCAGCGTGCCTTGCGCTTCCCGCACCGCGTTCAATCGCTTGATCTGGTCCAGTGCCCAGCGCAACCTGCGGTTGAGCCGCGCCAGCACCTGTTCAAGCCCAGCCACCATCGTGGAGACATGGCGCCGCAGTTCGGCCGGCGTCACCACCTCGGCGTCCTGCGCGGGCCAGCCCTGACCAAAGGCACCTTCCACATACCAACAGAGGTCGTCGAGGTTCGCGTCGATCAACTGACGCAACGGCGCAAGGTCGAACTGCGTCGAGCGCAACACGCCGCCATCGAAAAGGTAGGACGAAACGCGGTCGGGCAGGCAGGTCCTAAGCACGCCGTCCACCGCCTGCCGCTCGGCCACCGTGCGCGCCAGGTCGCGCCCGTACTGATGCAGACGGGTGATGGCAGTCGCATGCACATGCTTGCCCACCATTAGCTCGTTGCGCAGGTTGAAGGAGGGCGGGTCTACGCGGCCGGCGAGCAGCTTGGGTGGATCAGTGAAATAGGCGCGGTCGTGGGACACCGGGCGGCAGTAGGTGATGTTCACTGCCATCCGATGACGACGGCCGGCGCGGCCGGCGCGCTGCCAGTAATTGGCGGGCAGCGGCGGTACATTGCGCATCAGCACGGCGTCGAGCTGCCCGATATCCACACCCAGCTCCAGCGTGGGGGTGCAGACGAACGTGTTGAGTGCGTCGGAATCGCCCTTGAACAGGTTCTCCAGCCGCTCACGCTCGTCGTGCGGCACCATCGCCGTATGCTCTTCGGGCCGAAGCATCGAGTAGCCTTGATCGAGCAACTGAAGGTCGTAGTTGTCCGGATCGTCGCGCACAAATTCCAGCGTGCCATCACAGCGCCAGGCCGGGCAGGCGTTGTACGGCGTGCGTCGCGTGTTGCGGCGGCGGCAGCTCGCACAGCGCCAGATGCCGTGATTAGCCTGCATCCGTAGACGGTCGGCATCCACTTGATAGACACCGCTCAAGCCTGGTAGCGGATTGCCGCGAGCCCCTTTCAGGGTTACCGGCCGCAGCAGCTTTCGGTCGACCAAGAACTCGAAAAGTTGCTCCAGGAAGTCGCGGAGATCGTCGTTGCCAACCCCCCACTTCTTCGCCACTTGCTTGAGGACGGTTTCCCCGCGCTCGCTGAACCATTGGGTGACCAGCTCGGCCTTCTCCGTGGCTTCCCTTTGCAGCTTCGTCCCACTTGGACCGCCTAGCTGTGGCATATAACCTTGCTGCACCTCGAGGTCCCCGTCCATCCAGTACTTGCTGAAAATCTCACGCTCGGGGTCCCACAGCACCCGCTTGCGCCGCAGGTAGTCAAGCACGCTCGCCACGCCGTCGCGCAAATCCTCGGGGGGCATGCCTAGTTCAGCTGCTACCCGCTGGATCCAGAGCAGGCCGGTCTCGAGCCCTTCGTACTCGACCTTCATGCGACCCCAGGGCTCCAGGCCGATCGCTTGCCGGGACGATAGCGTCACCTCGCGCAGAACCTGGATGCGCAAAAACTTGCGTCGCTCCTGCTCATGGCGGCCGCCGCCGCCCTCCTTGCGCTGCACTTGCCACACCTCGGGAACCAGCGCGCGCGATAGTGATTCGTCCCGTTCCAGCAAGTCGTCCACATGACGAGCAAGGTCCCCCACCGAGACCGGGCCACCCTTGAGTCCGTCGGCCATCAGCGCCCGCAGGCGGAATCGCCGGGCATGGTCCTTCATCCAGCCGGCCTGGAAGGCCGCATCCTGCCGGTTGTCGCAAAACACCAGGAGCCGCGGCCGCTCGGAGTGGTGCACCATGTCCTGCGCGAGCACGTGCACGTCAGCCACGTTGGTTGCGCGCACCGGGCGAGCCGGCTCGCGATAGTTGCTGCCGATGCGCCGGCCATTCGCGCTGCACGACAGGCAGCTCGTCAGATAGCCCGGGTTGTCCTTGTTTTGGCGCACCGCGTGGAGCGTTGCCATCTCGCCCGCCGCGCCGCAGTTCAGGCAACGGTGCGCAGCCTCGGGATGGGCTGCGCCGCAACTGCGACAGAAATGGAGCGGCGCCGTGCGGTCGTGTCCGTCGAGCCCGGTGTCATCGCCGTCGTTGTCGCCGCTGCCGCCAATGATGCGATCGAGCAGCACCAACCGCTGGCCGCCCTGGGCTTCGGCCAGCGGTTCCCAGAACGAAGCCTTGCCCGCCGCATCGCCGCCGCCGGGCAGCTTGCGGGCGAACTCGAAGTCCTTGAGGAAGCCGACAAAGTAGTGCTGTCCGCATGTGGTGCAGGTGGTCACAGGAAAGTGCGCATGGCGCTCGCCTTGGCTGCGGCTGTGCAACTCGTCCTCGGCGGCCAGCCAAAGCTTGGGCCCGCGCTCGCCGGCCGGGAAAGACACCACCGCCCCACTGATGCCGCGAATGAAGGCGTGCACCACCGGGCGAAGCAGCGGCCGGTTGCCGCTGCGCGCCGCAGCCCCGAGCGTCAACCAGGCCAGTACTTCCGCCTCGCTGACCGGCCTGCGCACGAGCGCCTCCAGTAGCGCCGGGAGCTCGCCCAGTGCAATCGGCGTGGCCAGCAGTTCGGCCAGTTGCCACGCGATCTCGTTGCGGCAGAGCGCCTCGTAGAGGGTGGCCGTCCAGTCGCCCTCCGGGAGGGCCTTCCCGGCCAGCTTCTCGAACACCGCTCGCACCTTCGCCCCGGTCACGTCTTCGACGGCAGCCACGGCGTCGGCTAGGAGCTTCGCGGGATCTTCCTTCGCCGTAGGTGGCACGCTGCGCGTCGCGGCCCATACCTCGCGCTCGTAGGCCTCGCCCACGGTTTTGACCGCGCTGCCATCGACGCCGAAGAAGCGCGAGGCGAACTCGAGGGCCGCGTTGGGGTTCTCCTTGTCGGCGATGGTCGCCGAGGTGGCGACGCACACCGTGTCCTGCGCCGAGCGGCCGCAGAAGGCTCGCAGGCGGCGGATCAGACAGGCGGTTTCGGCGCCCTGCGCCCCCGTGAAGGTATGGGCCTCGTCGAAGACCAGAAAATCAAGCCGCGCGCCGGCGAACAGTTCCACGTCGCGCTGACGAGTGAGCAGCAGTTCGAGCTGCTTGACATTGGTCAGCAGGATGCGCGGCTGCCCGCCCGGGCGGCGCATCGCTTCGCGTGAGCAGGCTTCTTCTGGCGGATAGACCGTTTCGCTGCGCCGTTCGTCACGCACTGCCTTGAGTCTGGCCTCGTAGTCCCCTCGAGACGCGCCGTGCGGCAGGCGGATGCCTGCCACCTCGGCCTCCTTTTCTGGCGTCTTCCCCACGTACATGCCGAAGCTGATGCCCGTGCCCGCCAGCAGCCCGCGCAGCCGGCCGAGCTGATCCTCGGCCAGCGCGTTCATCGGATAGACGATCACCGCCGAAATGCCCGGCGCGGCATTCTGGTCGCGCAGCGAGAGGCACTTGCTCACGATGGGATAGAGAAAACACTCCGACTTGCCCGAGCCGGTGCCAGTGGAGACCAGCGTGGTGAGGCCGGTATGGATGGCGCGGATCGCCTCGTCCTGGTGGCCGTAGACATGCGTGATTTCGGAAGGGATGCGCTGGCGCATGTGCGGGTGGAACACGCCCTCGGCGATCAGCGCGTCCACCGCCGTGCCGCGTCGGAACGGGCGCGAAACGCTGACAAAAGGCCCCTTCAGGAGAGGCGAGTTGCGCGTGGCGTCAAGCGACAACAACTTGCGCATCTGCGCCAGCAGCCGGTCATCTGCGAACGGATAGGCCGTGAGCTGGTAGCGCAGAAAGCTGCGTACGACCTTTTCGGTATAGACGATGGGATTGAGAGCCATGGCGATACGTCCTGACTAAACTGGCACGAGGGAGATAACTTTCGGCTTGAAGCAGAAGTCGCACTGGCACGCGTCACAGGTACGTACCTTGGTTTCGGGTGCGGTGGACGGGCAGATCTTTCCCGTTCCGACTGGCTTGATGTGGATCCACCGGTGATGCTCGAGAAAGTTGACATCCACCGAGTCGGTGACGTGACCACCAAAGGCAGAGCGAACAACCCAGGCGGTCGGAGGCACGAAGCGTCGGCGGTCCTCACTGGACTCATCGAGCGAGAAAAGAACCACGAAAAGATCTGGATCGAGGAGCCTGGCATCGGGATGTCGGGTGTAGACAACGCAGTCCACTTCACCGCTCGAGACCTCGCGGACGCTCTTGGCCAGCGCATTTGCGAACTCTGGAAACTGCGCAAATTCGCCTACGTGAGCGAACCGGACTCGCGCTCGCCGCGTGTAGGTAGTGGAAGCTTCCCGAGCATCCTTTTGGGCCGCCTGAACCATGCGACTGATGGGCCGCGCCAACGCAGCAAGCAACTCCTTGCGCTGGACCTTGTTACCGCGTTCGTACAACGCGGCGATGGCTCCGTTGATGGCGCCACGTACCACCGACGCGGGCGCGGCGTCGAGCACGTCGTGCGCGTAGCAGGCCGCGCCACAGATCTTCGAGGGCACGCAACTAGACAGTGGCATCCGGATGCTCACGCCCTGCTTCTTGCTGTACCCGTGCAGCGGCGCGTGCGCCAGGTCGAACGCGCCTATTCCTGCGCGCGCCTGCGAGAGCGCGGCGTAGCCGTCGCAGTCTTCGCGGCTGAAGCCATGGCGGGTGGCCACCAGGTCAGACGACCAAGGCGGTGGCACATAGCCAATGCGGCCGCCCAACGTACGGTCGGTGTAATAGGGCACCTTGTCGCCAAACATCGGCACGCGCGACATCATTTCCACCCCGCCGGCTACCGCCAGTCCATTGGCATCGCGAGCCTGCTGTGCGGCCCAGTTGACGGCGCTTAAGCCCGAGGCGCAATAGCGGTTGATGGTGACAGCGCTCAGGTGCGGGCTCCAGTCCGCGAGCAGACAGGCTGATTTGCCAATGTTGCCGCCCTGCTCACCGGTCTGGGTGACACAGCC
>CAMATU010000123.1 GCA_945861225.1 Klebsiella pneumoniae | reverse complement strand
ACCATGCCCATGAGGCCCAGACACGTAACGAGGCGCCGCAGGTGTTGGCGGCCGCGAGTGAGGGGCGTCTGGGGGGCGCGGTGGCAACGGCCCGGGTCGTGGTGGTGGGCGACGCAGATTTTGCCAGCAATTCCTTTTATCCCTATGCCGCGAATAGCGACCTTGCGCTGGCGATGGTGCGCTGGTTGTTACGCGAGGATCACCGACCGGCGATTGCCTCGCGGATTCCGCTGCCACCAGTCCTCATCCTGACCAAACCACAAATGCAGTGGGTATTCGCGGTGGTGGAAGTGCTGTTGCCCGCGCTGGTGGGCTTGCTTGGGGTGCTGGTCTGGTGGCGTCGCCGATGAGCCTGCTGCAACGCATGCCACGATGGCTGCTGGCGATGATTGCGATCAGCTTTTTGTTGGTGATGATGCAGGCCGGGCGAGTGCCCGAGCACGCACATTTCCATGCGTTCGAAGCGGGCGGCTTGCTGCGTGAGCCACCTGAATCCGTCACCCAGATCACGCTGCAGCGCGCGGCTCAGCATTGGGTGGGGAAGCGCGTGAGTGCGCAGTGGGTCGATACGCATGGACATCCGCTGTCAGCCCCCCTCGCGGCCAGCCTCGACAGCGCGGTGCTTTTCATGCACACGGCGGCGCCGGTGCGCCTTCTTGCGCCAGCCACAAGCGAGGCCCGTGATTTAGCACAGTTTGGCCTCAGCGCGACCGCGCTCACCATCACCTTGGCGAATTCACACGGTAGCGTGCTGCAGTTTGTGCTGGGCGGTCAGAATCCGGACGGTCTCCTGCGCTATGTGCGTGTGGCGGACGCGCCCGGCCTCGTGCTGGTCTCCGGTTTCGTTGGCCAGGCCTGGGACGGGCTGGCGGCTGAGTTACTGGTGCCGAGTGCAGCTGGCGGGTTATAAAGAGGCCAGTTTCCCACACCCATGAAGAGGAGGCAGACGATGCGACGCAATATCGAATTCAACGCAGATGGCGTGAAATTACGCGGTTGGTTTTATAAACCCGATAAGGGCAAAGGTCCGTTTCCCACCATCGTCATGGCGCACGGCTTTTCTGGCGTAAAAGAAATGTCGCTCGATAAGTTTGCCGAAGTCTTTGCGGCGGCCGGCATGGCGGTGTTGGTGTATGACAATCGCTGTCTGGGCACGAGCGAAGGCCGGCCGCGTGGCGAAATCGATCCGAGCTGGCAGCGCCGTGACTATCGCACTGCAATCACTTACGCACAGACCTTGCGCGATGTGGATAAGACTCGCATCGGGATCTGGGGCACGAGCTATACCGGCGGCACGGTGTGCATGGTCGCCGCTCTGGATCGCAGAGTTAAGGCGGTCGTCAGTCAGGTGCCTTTCATGGTCGGGCATAAGAACCTGCAGCAGTTCCTGCCGATTGATGGCTGGGTGCCGTTTCAGCAAATGCTCGACGAGGATCGGCTGCGGCGCATGAAGGGGGAGAAATCCAAACTCATGAAAATGCGCTCGCTTGATCCTACTGAACCGCATGTGTTCCCAGGCGAGAAGACCTACAACTACATTCAGTACTATCTAGATCGCGATCCGAAGTCCACCTGGAAAAATCAAGTCACCGTGCGCTCGCTTGAGTACATGCTTGAATACGACGTCACGCCTTTCATGGCGCGTATCAGCCCCACGCCGCTGCTGATGATTCTTTCGGATTACGACACCACGACACCCAGCGACATCGCGCTTGAGTGCTATGCACTGGTGCCGGGACCGAAGAAGCTCGTGATGATCAAGTCTGATCACTATGCGGCGTATATCGAGAAATTTGATCAGACGAGTGCGGCGGCACGCGACTTCTTCTTAGAGGCGCTCGCCTGAGTGTGGCTAGTACCTCGTCGCAGGGCCATAGGTCGGATGAGCGAAGCGTTATCCGACATCTTGCTGGCGGCCAGTGTCGGATAACGCTTCGCTCATCCGACCTATGAATAGATTGCGCACCGGCGAGACGCCAAAATTCTTCCCGGCTCCGCACGTACGGTTGGGCGCTTGAGCGGCTGCATGGATTCCAGATAGCCGCTACGCGTCTTCTGGAATGACGATGCTCAGGAAGGGCTCAGGCCCCCGCGCTCGGCCGCTTGGACACCGTCGCATACCAACGCTGCGTATGCACATTCCCCGCTGGAATCCCCAACTCCACCCACTTGTGAAAATCCACCGCGCACTGCGCGGTGATATCGGTCATCGTGTAAATGTCGCCCACCAAATATTCGGAGCGACTCAAAACTTCTTCCAACCACGCGTAGTAGCGGCCGATAGTCTGCCGCCCGCGTGCGACGAGACCAGGGATGGTGGGTATTGCTTGATGCGGCGCGCCCGGAATGCTGCGGTCGACGAATTTCTCATGCTTGTTACGGAAGGCTTCCGAGCCCGCGATCATGCCTTCGAATTCGGCTTTGCGCTGGGAGGATTCGACCAAGGCACGTTCCAGTGGCGTACGCCCCATTAAATTCGGCGTCGGATAAAGTTCTTCGAAGTAACGACAAATCGCCATGACCTCGTCGAAACGCGTGCCGTCGTCGAGTTCCAAAGTCGGAATGAGGCCACGTGGGTTAACCGAGACATAGGGTTCGCGCAGGTTTTCACCGTCCAGAATATTCACCTCGACCTTGGGTATCTCGATACCCTTCTCGGCCATGAAAATGCGCGCGCGACGCGGATTAGGCGCCATGTGGCAGTCGTAGAACTTCATTACTTGTCTCCTTTGGGATTTCGGCTTAGCGAAATTTCGGCATCACTTCTTCGGCGAACAATTGCAGGTATTCGTTCATCTGTGCTTCCGGCATGCCGGGTGGCACAGTCCAGGTGTAGTAGCGCTCGATGCCAGTGGCCTCGACATACGCGCCAATCAGGTCGACTGCCTGCGCTGGCGTGACCACCGACAAGATCCCGAGTTCGGCCAGCTCCCGCGCCTCAGTGATTGCGGGAAACAGGGTTTGTCCCGCTTCGTGTGCCCATTGGTTGTACATCTGCACCTGGTAGAGGATGTGTGGCGCGACGCGCGCAAAAGTCTTGGTGGGCTGATTTGAAACGATGAGCCAGAAGTGTCCGCCTGCAACCCGTCCGTGCTTGCCGAGGCGCGCGAGTTCTTCACGGTAGATTTTGACCATCGGTGCCATGTCACCAGTCCCGATATAACCATCACCAATGCGCGCGGCGCGCTGCGCAGAGGCCGGCGCGAAACCGCCCACCCACAGCGGCATCGGATTTTGGACCGGAAGTGGCGCGAGCTTGGCGCCTTCAATTTGATAATGCTTGCTTTGGTAGTTGACCGTTTCACCCCGCCACAGTGCGCGAATGATTTCGAGTCCTTCGTCCATGCGCCGCGCGCGTGACTTGCTATTCAGGCCAAAGCCGGCGAATTCCTGGGGACGATAGCCGACACCCACTCCCAGATCGAAACGGCCATTGGAGAGGACATCGATCGTCGCCGCATCCTCGGCGACATTCACTGCGTGATGCAGCGGTAACAGCAGCACACTGGTACCGATCCGCATGCGCTCGGTGCGCACGGCTACCGCCGCCGCGAGCGGCAGAATCGATGGCGCATGGCCGTCGGCACAGAAATGATGTTCGGTCAGCCACACGTCGTCGTAGCCAATCTTTTCTGCCCACGCGATTTGACGCAGCGTTTCGGCGTAGATCTCGGTGTAGGGACGCGCCCATTGCTGAGGATTGCGCAGTGAATACCACAGCCCGAATTTCAGATTCGCAGACATCACGATATCCCCTTACGTTTTTCGATGGTCACTTGCATGCCGAAGCGTGGACGATAGGTAATGGTCGCCATCGGTCTGACGGGATGACCCGGCACCGGACGGACCTTGAATTGCTGCAGCAGCTGGGCCAGCACCAGCTGAATCTCGAGCATGGACATGCCGACCCCAATACAGGCCCGGGGCCCTGCCGCAAACGGAATATAACAATACGAATGACGGCCCTGGCTGCGCTGGGGACTGAAGCGCGTCGGGTCGAAGCGCTCGGGATCTGGCCAATGACCAGGATGTCGGTGCAACGAGTAGGGCAGGATGGAAATATAGGCTTTGGCGGGGAGTTGAAAACCACCGAATTCCTGCGCGTGTTCGGATTGGCGCGCGATGCCCCATACCGGCGGATACAGGCGCATGGTTTCCTGCACCACCTGCTTGAGATACGGGAGACGCGCGAGATCGGCGGCAGTCGCTGGCTTGCCGCATAACACTGAATCCAATTCGTGCAGCAGTTCTGCTTCGACGGCGGGATTACGCGACAAGGTGTAGAAGGTCCACTGCAGTGCGGTGGCCGAAGTCTCATGTCCGGCGAGCATCAGGGTCACGACTTCATCGCGGATTTGCTTTTCTTCCATGCCAAGGCCGGATTGCTCATCGCGCGCCGAAAGCAGGCGATCGAGCAAATCCTTGGTTTCAACGCCACGCGCGCGTCGGCCATTGATGACCTTGTACACGATGTGATCAAGGCGCGACATGATCTGCTTGAAGCGGCGATTGTGCGGCGTCGGGATGCGGGGGAACAGCGAGAAGAAGGCGGCCAGGGTCTTGGTGTTGATGTTGATTACGTCGAGAAAATCCACCATTTCGTCGGCATGCTCGTCGATTTCGGAGCCGAATAAAGTGGCGGCGACGATCTGAAACGTGACCCGACTCATCTCGCGCTCCAGCGCGACAGGGGTCTCCGGCTGCAGGGAATTCCAGCGCGCCGCGAGCAGGCTGGTGTAGTTGTTGATCGCGACATCGAAGGCATTCACAACTTTGTGATGGAACATCGGTTGCATGAGGCGACGCTGCTTGGTCCAGTCGTCTCCATCATTGGTCACCAAGCCCTTGCCCATGGTCTGCGCCAGCACCCGATAATCGTAAATATCCTTAGTGAATTCCGGATGTGCCTGGCTCAGCACCTGGCGCACATGATCGGGATTATTCAACATATAAATCGTAAGCATCCCGCGCCACACCGATACTTCCCCGTAATTCAGGAAAAGGTTGTGCATGAACACGGCGGGATCGCGGCCGTAGGCTCTGAGGCCTCGCCACAAATTCGGGCCGGGAGGAGGCGGCAACTGTGGTTTGGATTCGGCGATACTGGTCATAAGGAGCGATCTCTTGAGGGGAAGCGAAATCCCGCCAGGGGCGGCTAGGTCGCTATAGTGCCCATGCCACAAATGAGGAACAAGCGGGTTGCGCTTTCGGCCGAGCGTTATCGGGAGCGTATTCGATTCCAGGCAACGGATAGCCCGCGCCGCAGACACGGCAGGACGGCACGCTTACGCGTGCTAGAATTTCCGTCTCACATGCTGCAATTTCCTGCCATCAACCCCGTCGCGCTCCAGCTCGGACCGCTCGCCATTCACTGGTATGGCCTGGCCTATCTCGCGGGCATTGGACTTGGATGGTGGGTCCTGAACTATCGCGCGCTCCGCTCAGAAGGCCGCTGGTCGCGCGAGGAAGTTGCCGATCTGGTGTTCTATGCGGCGGTGGGCGCGGTGCTCGGCGGCCGCCTGGGTTACGGGCTCTTCTATAACTTTGCGCAGTACTTAAACGAACCACTGGCAATGCTTGCAGTATGGCGGGGCGGCATGTCTTTTCACGGTGGTGTGTTGGGTTTCATCTGCGCAATGGGTTGGTTTACGCGGCGTAGTGGGAAGTCGTTTTTTGAAATTGCAGACTTCGTGCTACCGGTGGTCCCGATTGGCCTTTTTTTTGGGCGTATCGCCAACTTTGTAAACCAGGAATTGTGGGGCGCGCCTTCCACCCTGCCCTGGTCAGTGGTGTTTACTGTGCCGGCAGCCGGCGGCCTTGCGCGTCATCCCTCGCAACTTTACGAGGCTGGGCTGGAGGGGCTGGTGCTGTTCGCTATTTTGAATTGGCTTTGGCATCGAAGGTGCGCGCGCGGGGTGATTGCCGGTGCCTTCCTACTGGGGTACGGCGTTTTTCGTTTTGGCATTGAATTCATTCGCGAGCCCGATCAGCACCTTGGCTATCTGTATGGCCATTGGCTGACGATGGGGCATGTGCTGTCGGTGCCAATGGCACTGGCCGGGGCTGTTATGTTGCTCGTTGCAGCCCGCCGTTCAAAATTGGCTTAGGAAGATCTCCGCATGCAAACCTATCTCGAGCTTTTACGCCACGTGCGCAATCATGGCGTACGCAAGGGGGATCGCACGGGTACGGGTACTTTGAGTGTCTTTGGCTATCAGATGCGCTTTGACTTACGCCGTACATTCCCCTTGCTCACCACCAAGAAAGTGCATCTGAAATCCATCATTCATGAGCTGCTGTGGTTTCTGCAAGGCGGCACCAATACGGGCTATCTCAATCAACACGGGGTTTCAATCTGGAATGAATGGGCGGATGCGAACGGCGAGTTAGGGCCGGTTTACGGTGCGCAGTGGCGGAGTTGGCGCACGGTGGATGGACGGGTGGTTGATCAGATAAGTGAGTTGATTAGGGGTTTGCAGCAGAACCCTGATTCGCGGCGGCACATCGTGAGTGCGTGGAATGTCGGCGAGTTGCCCAGCATGGCGCTCGCGCCCTGTCATGTGTTGTTCCAGTTTTACGTAGCGGAAGGCGAATTGTCGTGCCAGCTTTATCAGCGCAGTGCTGATATTTTTCTGGGCGTGCCTTTCAATATCGCTTCCTATGCTTTGCTTACGCTGATGGTGGCGCAAATCTGCAAGCTCAAGGTGGGCGATTTCGTGCACACCTTGGGCGATGCTCATCTGTATCTGAATCACCTGGAGCAGGCCGATTTGCAGCTCTCTCGCGTAAGCTACCCAGCGCCCGAGATGCGACTTAATCCCCTCGTATCCTCAATTTTTGATTTTAAGTACGAAGATTTTGAGCTGCGTGATTACCGCGCCCATCCTGGGATTGCCGCGCCCATCGCGGTTTAAGCAGCGCCTTAATCCATGCGCATTAATCTCGTCGTCGCCATGGCGACTAATGGGGTGATCGGACGGGCCGCCACGTTGCCCTGGCATCTGCCGGCTGATTTAAAGCGCTTCAAAAAAATTACGTTGGGGCACCCCCTGATCATGGGGCGCATCACGCACCAATCGATCGGCCGCGCGCTCCCGGGGCGGCTCAACATCGTGGTCTCACATGATTTGCATAGCGCAGCAGCTGGTTGTGTGGTGGTCACGTCGTTGACCGCGGCGCTAAGCGCAGCGGCGCCCGCGCCGGAGGTGATGGTAATCGGAGGGTATGCGCTCTATCGCGCCGCGCTGCTCACGGCACAGCGAATATTTCTCACGGAAGTGCGGGCGGAAATTGAAGGTGATGTGAAGTTCCCGCCATTCGCGCGAGAAGCTTGGTGTGAGACTTCACGCGAGGATTTCGCGGCAGACGAACAGCATGCCTATCCGTTTAGTTTTGTAATTCTTGAGCGCGCCAACCGCGAACCTTGAAGCGCGCGCCATCTTCGAGGCGCAGCGCCGTCAAAGTACCACCCCACACTGCCCCGGTATCCAGGGGAAAAACCTTGTACTGTCGTTCCTGGTTGGCACTCAGGCGCAAAGTCGACCAGTGACCAAACACAATAGGCAGTGTAGCCGCAGCACGCTTCGGCAACATGAACCAGGGAATCAGGTCAGGCAGCGGTGTCGTCAAACCCTCCTTCGTCTTAAAATCCAGGCGCCCGTCCGGTTTGCAGAAGCGCATCCGCGTAAAACAGTTCGTGATATAGCGCAGACGTTCAGAGAATCCGAGTGCACGCGACCATTGGGTGGGGCTATTGCCATACATATTTTCGAGAAAATTCACGAAGTCAGTGCCGCGTAATTCCGTCTCGACTTGGTTCGCATATCGAAGCGCGTCTTCGATCGTCCAGTCGGCGGGTACGCCTGCGTGGACCAAACTCATCCCTAGCGCGCGGTCGTGATGGAAGAGCGGGCGATAACGCAACCAATCTAGAAGCGAGTCGCAGTCCTTCGCTGCCAGCACCGCGTCCAAGGTGTCGCCCTTCTTCTGACGCCGTTGCGGGACATAGCGCGTAGCCAGCAAATGCAAATCGTGATTGCCGAGTACTGTGACCGAACAGGCATCGAGCGCATGAACCAGGCGGAGTACGCCGAGGCTATCGGGACCGCGATTTACCAGGTCGCCGGTGAACCACAGGCGGTCACAGGCCTCATCGAAGGATATTTCACGCAGGAGTTCGGTAAGTGAATCCAGACAACCCTGGATATCCCCGATAGCGTAAGTCGCCATCTGAACCGCTGCGACAGCAGACGACTAAACGCAGAGTTTTAGTGCAGTACGTTCGGCACCGAGAGCCGAAAGACTGCAATCGGCGCCTCAAAGCGTGCGCCCTCATCGGTGACCATGTGATAGGTCCCCTGCATCGTGCCGACCGGCGTTTCGAGCACTGCGCCACTGGTATAACGAAAAGAATCACCCGGTGCTAAATGCGGCTGCTCACCTACGACGCCGTCTCCCTTGACCTCTTGGACGTGCCCTGAAGCATCGGTAATTATCCAATGGCGGGTGAGCAGCTGGGCTGCCACGTGGCCGATGTTCTCGATGGTGATGGTGTAGGCGAACACGTAACGATTGCGTGCGGGATCCGATTGGGCCGAAATGAAATTGGTCTCAACACCAACTCGGATTGCTTGGTCGTCGTTCAGGGTTGTAGCGGAATTCACGTTGTTTCGACCTATGTGGGTGGATTGCCAGGGGCCAATCTAATGTAGGCGCTTAGCCGGGGTAAAGGCCTGCGCGTTGCTTGCTAAGGGCATTTTGCCGAAGTTCGAGCCGCCGCAGATGGAGCGCCTCAGCAACCTCGTGACGCGTGACGTGCACTTGGCCGGTCAGATCTGCAATGGTTCGCGCGAGCCTGAGCAGGCGATGATAGGTTCTGGGCGAGAGGTTAAAGTGCGTGAAAGCCTGTTCGAGCAGATGCTTGCTCGGCCCATCGAGTATGGTGACCGCTGCGAGATCGGTTGGCCCGAGTCGCGAATTTAGGCAGGATTGGCGCGCCAACTGAATTTCGCGCGCAGCGAGCACGCGATTTCTGACAATTTCGCTAGCTTCGGCGACCACTATCTCCGGCTTTCGCAGCCAATCACTTTCGCGTCCAACTTCCAGTTGGATATCGATTCGATCCAGCAGTGGTCCCGAAATGCGCGAGAGGTAGCGGGCAATTTTCTCCACTGAGCAAAAGCAGCGACCGGAAGTATCCCCCGCGTAGCCACAGGGGCAGGGATTCATCGCCGCAATGAATTGGAAATCGGCCGGAAATTCGGCCTGCTTGGCTGCGCGCGAAATGGTTACACGAAAACTCTCCAGTGGTTCGCGGAGCACTTCCAGCACGCGTCGATCGAACTCTGGGAGTTCGTCAAAGAACAATACGCCATGATGCGCGAGTGAGACCTCGCCTGGCCGCGGAATCGCGCCGCCGCCGATGATGGCGACAGCCGAGGCAGTGTGGTGCGGCGCGCGAAACGGCGGTGTGCGCCACAATTCAGGCGTCCAAGGCAGGCTCGCAATCGAACGGATACTCGCCACTTCCAGCGCCGCCTGCGAACTCAAGGTCGGCAACAAGCCAGGAAGACGCATGGCGAGCATGGTCTTACCGGTGCCCGGAGGGCCGACCATTAGTAGGTTATGACCGCCGGCGGCGGCGATTTCGATGCCGCGTCTCGCGGCAAATTGGCCTTGGATATCCGCCAGATCAGGGATGAGTGCGTTTCCGCTCAGGAGCTGCGGCGGGGCTAGCGGCACCGCTTGGAGCGGCCGCGAATTATCCAAATGAGTACACACTTCGCGCAAGTTGCGCGGTGCATAGACCTCCAGACCTTCGCACAGGGTCGCTTCTCGGCAGTTCTCTCGGGCGCAGATCAGTGCCCGCTGGTCGCTACGGGCGGCAAGCGCCGCCGGCAACACCCCGCGGACGGGTCTCAACTCACCCGTCAGCGCTAGCTCTGCTGCATATTCATAGCGCTCCAGCGACGCGGGTGACACCTGACCGGAAGCCGCCAAGACGCTAAGCGCGATGGCGAGATCAAAGCGAGTACCTTCTTTCGGAAGGTCCGCCGGTGCAAGGTTAATGGTGATTCGTCGGTGCGGAAACTCGAATCCCGCGTTGAGGATAGCCGAGCGCACCCGTTCCTTACTTTCACGGACGGCAGTCTCCGCCAAGCCGACCATGCCAAAGGCGGGCAGTCCAGGCGTCAGGTGGGTTTCGATTATGACCAGCGGCGCGCGCAGGCCAATTTGCGCGCGGGCGTGAGCGATCGCAAGCGACATGACGGGTTCCTTGTCGTTATCTGCAGCGGCATCCATGCCAAGCAGTCGTGCTTCAGTCTAACCGGGTTTCTCGAGCTCCGCGATAATCGCCTCCAGCCGATCCAGTTTCTCCCGGGTCCTAATCAGCAACGCGGATTGCGCATCGAATTCCTCGCGCGTAACCAAGTTCATTTTAGTCAGCGTCGATTCCAGAAAGATTTTCAGACTCTGGCGAATTTCGTCGTGAGCCAGCGTGGCTGATGCGGGCAGTATCGAACGCAGTTGTTCGGCAAGTTGGTTGAGATTTTGAAATTTCATGGGGCCCATTAAAACGGACTGAGGACGGTGCAGTCCAGCACGGGCGCAATAGCAGTCTGTCGGACTTAGGACCGTCCTACTGCGGCGATGTTAAATCGGTCCATTTCTGCGCGAATTTTCGTTACATAGCCCCACTATGCGCCTCAAATTCGCGCAAAACTGTCCTCGATTTTCTACTCGCCTCGTGACGGACGCCTAAGTCCGACAGGCTGCTAGCGGCGTTGAAATTCGCTGACGTTGGTACCGGATGTCCCTCGGCGCGCGAAAACAGTGCTTCCCGATTGCCTGCTTGGCCCGAGCGGGCGCGCGCTCGTCTCTGGAACAACCAAAAGATAAGGGTTATAACCATTATGGACGTCAGTTGAACCGTGCATATTCGCCAACTCGCACCGACTGGCACACATGCTGCAAGCACCTGTGATGACAAAGTCGCCATTGCGGCGCGACCGGCCTAATGAGTTGGTGATCAGCGGATAACGAAACGCGATGTTGAATTGGGAGTCGAACGATGAAACTAGTGACTGCGATTATTAAGCCTTTCAAACTTGACGATGCACGCGAAGCACTGTCTGAGATAGGTGTTCAGGGTCTGACTGTTACCGAGGTTAAGGGCTTCGGACGCCAGAAAGGGCACACCGAACTGTACCGTGGTGCAGAGTATGTAGTGGATTTTCTGCCTAAATCGAAGTTGGAAGTGGCAGTTGCCGATGACAAAGTGGACGAGGTGATTGAAGCGATTGCAAAGGCCACGAACACCGGCAAAATCGGCGATGGGAAGATTTTTGTGACTGAACTTATCAATGTGATGCGTATTCGCACCGGTGAGACCGGGACTGACGCCCTATAGGATCTTTGGTTGCTTGCGTGGTCAGAAGGGGTGCCCGATCTGCGTTCTGCGCTCGATAATGAAGCGCCAAGTCACTCGCAAGCACTAACATAGAGCAAATTCAGGCGCGTTGGCGGCGAATGACCGCGCCTGATCCTCCCAAAATCGGTGCAAATTAAGGCGTGGCACAGTTCCTGCAGCCCCAAATTGGGGCGGTTGGCGCTGGGGTGTGGCTTGCCGTAAGTTTCCGCCGCGATTACCCGCTCCTCGGCATATCAAAAATGGGGAGCGCAAGATAATGAACCGACTTCGTGCGCGAGGCGCTTTCATCGGGGGCGTGGTATGTAGCAGCAGCGTTGTTGCTGCCGATAGCCCCGTCAATACCGGCGACACCGCGTGGATGCTGATGGCAACCGCCTTGGTGCTCTTCATGACGCTGCCGGGTCTCGCCTTTTTTTATGGAGGCCTGGTCCGCAGTAAGAACGCGCTGTCCATTCTGATGCAGTGTTTTGCCATCACGTGCCTTGTGTCGGTGCTGTGGATTGCGGTTGGTTACGGGCTCTCCTTTGGCAACGGCGGCGACCTTCAAGCCGTGATCGGACTTGGCCACTGGTTTCTCGCCGATATCACGCGCGAATCAGTCTCAGGCACCATTCCCGAATCAGTATTCCTGATGTTTCAGATGACGTTCGCGATTATCACTCCCGCGCTGGTAATCGGTGCATTTGCGGAGCGCATGCGATTTCCGGCGGTGCTCGGCTTTAGTGCGCTGTGGTTACTATTGGTTTATGCACCGGTGTGTCATTGGGTGTGGGGAGGCGGATGGCTGATGGAGCTGGGGCTCCTTGACTATGCCGGCGGGACTGTGGTCCACGTGAATGCAGGGGTTGCCGCCATTGTTGCCGCGGTGATGCTGGGACGTCGGCGCGGATTTCCGGAAACCTCGATGGCACCGCACAACATGACCCTCACGGTGGCTGGGGCAGCGATGCTGTGGGTTGGCTGGTTCGGCTTTAATGCCGGGAGCGCACTTGCCGCCAATGGCAATGCGGGGATGACCTTGCTCGTCACGCATTTGTCTGCCGCCGCCGGTTCGCTGGCATGGATGACCATTGAATGGATCCGATACGGTAAGCCGAGTGTCCTTGGCATCGTGACAGGGATGGTTGCGGGCCTCGGCACGATCACGCCCGCTTCTGGATATGTGTCCCCCCTTAGCGCACTCATAGTGGGCGTTTTGGCCGGCACGATTTGCTATTTCTCTACCCAATTCATCAAACGCAAACTCAAGATTGATGATTCTCTCGATGTATTTCCGGTGCACGGCGTAGGTGGAATTATTGGTACGCTCTTTGCTGGAGTCTTTGCGTCTACGGAATTTGGCGGCGTGGGATATCGCGAAGGTGTGACGATGCTGGAGCAAGTAGGCGTGCAGCTGCTCGGGGTGGTTGCGACGCTCGTTTGGTGTGCCGTTGCAACCTATCTCATCCTTAAGTTTTTGGACTTGGTGATCGGTCTACGCGTGAATTCCGAAGATGAAATCGAGGGTTTGGATTTGAGCGATCACGGAGAGCGAGCTTATACCCTGTAGTTAATGGCTAAGCCGTGAGAGT
>CAMATU010000122.1 GCA_945861225.1 Klebsiella pneumoniae | reverse complement strand
GCCAGGTGCAATCCGGTTATCTCTACCACTATGCATTCGCGATGATCCTCGGCCTGCTGGCACTGCTGGGCGTGTTTGTGCATCACTTGTTTGTATGAAGCCGACCAATTCACGGGCACCTCTGGTATTGATAAGCGACTATGCACACTGATTTCCCTCTTTTAAGTCTCTGCATCTGGTTTCCCATCCTCGGTGGGCTATGGGTGATTTTTGCCGGCAGCCGGGTACTGGATCGCCCGGTTAAACAGGATGCATTGATCGTCGCGCTGATTACCTTCGCGCTCTCGTTGATGTTGTACCGCGATTTCGACGCAACCACGGCGGCCATGCAGTTCACCGAAAAGTTGGCGTGGATCGAGGCCTGGAAGATTTATTACCACCTTGGCATCGACGGCATCGCGTTGCCGCTGATTCTGCTGACTACCTTCACGACGGTCTTGGTCGTGCTGGCGGGCTGGGAAGTGATTGAAGATAGGGTCAACCAATACATGGGGGCGTTCCTTATTCTGGAAGGCCTGATGGTTGGGGTCTTCAGTGCGCTCGACGCGATTCTGTTCTACGTGTGGTGGGAAGCGATGCTGATCCCGATGTTTCTCATCATTGGCATTTGGGGCGGTCCGCGCCGGGTCTACGCCACCATCAAATTTTTTCTGTACACCTTCCTCGGTTCGGTGTTCATGTTGGTGGCGCTGCTCTATCTCTATGCCCAGGCACACAGTTTCGCGCTCCAGGACATGTATGACGTAGTGCTCACGCTGAGTGAACAACAATGGATATTTGTCGCTTTCCTGCTCGCGTTCGCGGTTAAGGTGCCAATGTGGCCGGTGCACACCTGGTTGCCTGACGCGCATGTCGAAGCCCCCACGGGTGGCTCCGTGGTCCTGGCGGCAGTCATGCTGAAGATGGGCGGCTATGGCTTCCTGCGTTTCAGTTTGCCGATCACCCCCGACGCTGCCGCCTCGTTGGACTGGTTGATGATTGGTCTGTCATTGATTGCTGTGGTGTATATCGGCTTCGTCGCACTCGCCCAGCAGGACATGAAGAAACTCATCGCCTATTCCTCCATTTCCCACATGGGCTTCGTCACGCTCGGCATGTTCATGATGTTCGATGTGTATGCGACGACCGGTCATTGGCACGATGCCGCGATGGGCATGGAAGGGGCGATGGTGCAGATGATTTCGCATGGCTTCATCTCAAGCGCCATGTTCCTCTGTGTGGGGGTGCTCTACGACCGCATGCACAGTCGGATGATTCAGGATTACGGCGGTGTCGCGAATACCATGCCACGCTTCGCCGCGTTCTTCCTGCTCTTCTCGATGGCTAACGTAGGCCTGCCAGGGACTTCCGGTTTCGTCGGCGAATTCCTGGTGATCCTGAGCAGTTTCAAGGCCAACCCGTGGTATGCATTCCTGGCCGCGACCACCTTGATCCTGGGCGCCGCCTATACCCTGTGGATGTATAAGCGCGTCGCCTTCGGCGAGATCCGTAACTCGCACGTGGCAGAGCTTACCGATATTAACGGGCGTGAAACTTTCATCCTGGCGACCCTCGCGCTCGCGGTGCTGGCGCTGGGGATCTGGCCGGCGCCGTTGCTGGAAACGATGCAGGTCAGCATTGATCACCTGCTGCAACAGGTTGCGCAATCCAAAACTTCCATCGCCGTAATCCAGTGAACGCCACTTATGACTGACATCGCGCTGATTTTGCCGGAAACCAGCCTGCTGGCACTGGCGTGTGGGGTGTTACTGCTCGACGCCTTTGTCGGCAAGCGCAATCCCGACGCGACCTTCTGGGCGGCCGTGGTGAGCTGCCTGGTGGTCCTGGCGCAAGTCGCGAGTTTCGTGCCGGAGGCGGCGATGTTCGGCTTTGCCGGCACCTTGCGCATCGATGTGCTGGGTGTGGTGCTGAAGACTTTCCTGTTGGTGTTGGTGCTGCTGTCGTTTTTCTATGCGCGCGAGTATTTCAACAAGCGCCCGGATGATTTCCACGGTGAGTACTATCCGCTGGCGCTGTTTGGGACCCTCGGCATGATGATCCTGGTCTCGGCGAGCAGTCTGCTTACCGTGTACCTTGGGCTTGAGTTGCTGTCCCTTTCACTCTATTCGCTGGTCGCGATTCAGCGCGATTCGGTGGCCGCGTCGGAAGCCGCAATGAAATATTTCGTGCTTGGCGCGCTCGCCTCTGGGCTGCTTTTGTATGGGATGTCGATGCTTTACGGCGTGGCCGGCACGCTCGATCTGACAGAGCTTCTGATCAAGATCGGCAATCTCGAATCGCAGCGGTTGTTGCTCACCTTCGGCCTCGTTTTCCTGGTGGTGGGGATCGCCTTCAAGCTCGGCCTCGTACCCTTCCACATGTGGGTGCCGGACGTCTACCAGGGTGCTGCGACACCCGTCACGCAGTTTATCGGCACTGCGCCGAAACTCGCGGCCTTCGGCATGACCATGCGCCTGCTGGTGGATGGTCTGGAGGGGCTGGTTGAACAGTGGCAGCAGATGCTGATTATTCTGTCGATACTCTCCATGGGGGTAGGCAATCTACTCGCGATTTCACAGCGCAATTTCAAACGGATGCTGGCGTACTCCACGATTGCTCACATGGGCTTTCTGTTACTCGGGATAATCTCTGCAACCTCGAATGGCTACGCTGCTTCCATGTTCTATGTGACCCTGTATGCGCTGATGAGTATGGGCGCCTTCGGTTCGATCATCCTGCTTTGTTCGGCGCGTTCTGAGGCCGATCAGCTGAGTGATCTCGCCGGCCTCGCCCGGCGCAGCCCCTGGTTCGCCTTTATCCTGCTGATTTTGATGTTTTCGATGGCGGGTGTGCCGCCCTTCGGCGGGTTCTGGGCCAAATGGTCGGTGCTGAAAGAAGTCATCGCGGCGGATTACGTGTGGTTGGCCGGCATCGCCGTGATGTTTTCGTTGGTCGGCGCGTACTATTATTTGCGGGTCGTCAAAATCATGTACTTCGACGAACCCGAATCAGCAGACCCCATCGTAAGCTCGGCCGACCTGCGACTGATTTTGTCGGCAAATGGCCTGGTAGTGTTAGTGCTGGGCGTGCTGCCCAATGTGCTGATGTCGGTGTGCCTGGCAGCGGCGCTCCCCTACGCGCCCTGAGTCGCGCAGAAGCACCATCGGAGTTTAATCGGGCGGAAAAGCGCAGCGCCTTCCGCCGTAGGCCTATATTGCTTTTGTAGCGGTGCGTCGGATCCAGGCTGTTCGTTACGACACCCGACATTGCCGTTCAAAACGGCGGAAGGCGCTACGCTTCTCCGCCCTATGCTTAGGTCCCCGTGTCCACATGACAGGCGGGGTCTTGCCACCTACCGAGCGCTTGTCCAACCAGGACAGAAGCGCCTTCAACGGCGTTTCTCCCCCACTCGACAGCCCCACGCGCAAACACGAGGATCACCGTCGATCCCATATTGAAGTGCCCGATCTCCTCACCGCGCACGACTGAAATCCCAGTCTCAAAACGGCGCCGCCTGAACACACGTTGTGCGTACAACGGCGCCAGGTCATAGCATTTGAGGACCATGCTGCCGACCAGCATCGCGCCCACCAGGACCACTGCAAATTCTCCGCCTTGCCCGCTGCAGCGCAGAATCACCCGTTCGTTGCGTGCGAAGAGCTCGGGCACCACGCTGGCCGTGAGTGTGTTTACAGAGAACAAACGCCCTGGCACATAAATGACCTCGTTGATCGTGCCGTCGCAAGGCGCGTGCACGCGATGGTAATTGTGGGGCGCGAGATAGATTGTGGCGTAATGGCCATCATCAAATGGTTGCACGCCGTTCGCGTCCACCGCGAGTAACTGGTTGACCGAGTAGAGGCGGCCCTTCGCCTGCAGCAGCTGTTGGCCGGTCAGCACACCGACCTGGCTCAATTGGCCGTCGGCGGGGGAGGTGACCAAGGCCGAATCGACCGGCAACGGGCGAGTATCAGGGCGTAGCGCGCGTGTGAAAAACGCGTTGAGCGAACGATAGCGGGTGGGATCGGGCTCCAGCGCATCGCGGAGTTCAATCGGATAGCGCGCCATGAGGGTACGAATCAGCCAGCGCACGAGCCAGGGACGTTCAGAACTCGCCAGGCGATGCATCAAACGCGAAAGCCCATGTTGGGGCGCGATGGCTTGCGGCCACACCTTGCACCAAGCCCTGAAACGTAACCAGGAATCCATCATGGTTCGTCAGGGTGCAGTCTGACGAACCGGAAAAAAGACTTGGGTTCGCGCGTCTCCGCAATCGAACTCGACGCTGATCTTTTGCCCGGCCTGTAGCGCCGCGTGCGGCTGCATCAACATGAGATGCAGGCCATTAGGCGCCAAGGTGCGCGCAGCGTGTGCCGCAATTGGCAATTTAGCGCGCATTTCCATGCGCGCTTCGCCTTGTGCAAACACGGTTTCGTGCAGCATCACGTGCCTGAACTGTGGACTGCGGACGCCGGTGATCGTGAGCTGCGCGCGGCCGCCATTGCGCAACTCGCCAAATCCCGCCAGCACCGCGGCGCCCGGCGGGCCCTCGCGCACCCAGGTTCTCGTGGCCTCCAGACCCGCGCAGGCGTGGGCTTGCAGGCCGGTGAGCACGAGCCCCAGCATGAGCCAGCATTTCATCGTGAGGCGCCGACGAACTCGACGATGCCACGTATCCGCGCGGCCATATCCGCTGCCGCATGCGGCGGCGAGAAAACACCGAGCAACTGTAGGTCGGGTCCAACGAGGAGCACCGATGCCGTGTGGTCAAAGGTGTACAGCGCGGGATCCGCCGTCGGTACTTTGGCGTACAGAATTCCGAGTTGTCGGGTGAGGATGTTCAATTGCGCCGGGTCGGCAGTGGCGGCGAGAAAAGTGGGATCGAAATAACTGACATAGGCCTGTAAGGCGGCTGGCGAATCCCGCGCCGGGTCCACGGACACGAACAGGACTTGCGAGTGCGAGGCAAAGCCAGGGACCGCCTGCAAGGTCGAGCGCACGGTTTTCAAGGTGCTGAGCGTGGTTGGACACACATCTGGGCAGTGTGTGAAGCCAAAGAAGAGCAGGGTCCATTTGCCGCGCAGGTCATTTTCGCTTAATGCGCCGCCGCGCGCGTTCTGTAACGTGAAAGGGCCAGTCGTCGGCGGGTCAGGCCACAAGAAGCCCTGGATCTCCGGGGTGTTGGTGTCGCGGCTGCCGCTGTGCGCGACATACACGCCGAGGCCAAAGGCGAGCAGCGCGATACCCAACAGAAGCAGATTGCGTAGGAGATGCGGGCCGGCGAAATTCATCCCCGCAGTATACCGGAGGCAGACGGTCGCCATCGGTAAGGCGTCAGGTACACTAGCGCGTAACTTCGAGGCGCCGGACGCTCGTCGGTGTCGTGGCAGGGCAGTTAAAAAGTATGGTCTCCAAACTCGGCAAGTACGAAATCGTCCGCGAGGTCGGTCGCGGCAGTATGGGCGTGGTTTACCAAGCCTACGATCCGTACATTGATCGTCAGGTCGCGGTAAAAGTCGCGATGGCCGATGCGCTCAAGGATCGCGAGTCCAGCGAGCGCTTTCGCAAGATGTTCTTTAACGAAGCGCATACCGCAGGAATGCTGCGGCATCCGAATATCCTGGATATTTTCGATGCCGGCGTCGATGAAGACCAATGCTATATCGTGATGGAGCTGATTGAGCACGGCGATACGCTGCGGACCTACTGCCGCGGCGATAATCTGTTGCCGGTCAATCAGGTCGCGGAGCTAATCTTTCGGTGCGCCAAGGCTCTCGACTATGCACATCGCCAGGGCGTGATCCACCGCGACATCAAGCCCTCAAACATCCTGTTGACGTCTGAAATGGACGTGAAAATCGCGGATTTCAGCATTGCGCATATCAACCGCACCGATCTGTCACAGACCATGCCGATGGGCTTTGTAGGCTCACCGCGCTATATGTCTCCCGAGCAGGTGCAGGAAGACACCATTACGCATCAAACCGATTTGTTCTCGTTGGGAATCGTGCTCTACGAAATGCTCAGCGGTCGGCATCCGTTTGGCGGCGAAAGCTTCTCCAATCTCATACACCGGGTGATCAACGAGGAACCCATCCCACTTGCGAGCTTCCGGCCCGACTTGCCGCCAATTCTTGGGCGCATCGTCGCCAAATGTCTGGAGAAGGCCCCCGAACGACGTTATCGCATGGGGCTCGATCTGGCGTCTGATCTCAGCATGGCGTTCACGCATCTCGAACGTCCGCAGGAAGAAATACCGGCGCGCGAGAAGTTCGAGCTGGTCAAGCCACTGGATTTTTTTCGAGGCTTTCCAGATGCCGAAATCTGGGAAATTATTCGCGCGAGCGTATGGCAGGAAGCGGCGCCGGGTGAGGCCATTATTCTGGAAGGCGACATCGACGATTCGTTTTTTGTGATTATCCAGGGAGCTGTGAATGTGACCAAGCAGGGTCGCCTGCTCAGTCGCCTGAAGGGTGGCGAGTGTTTCGGCGAGATGGGCTATCTCAACAAAACGCGCCGTAGCGCCACCATCAACGCTGAAGGCCAGGTCTCGTTGATGAAAGTCAACGCGACCTTGATCGAGCAAGTCTCGGCAGAATGCCAATTACGCTTCAGTCGAGTGTTTCTGCGCGTGCTGAGTGAACGTCTGGCGAAGACCACGGAATTGGTGGTGCGCGGGCACTAGCGCCGCGCCAGATACCGCGCGAGTGCCGCCCTGGTCGAACTGTCATGATGATCGCCCACCGCACCCGCCGCAATCTCATCCAATAATATTTGCGCCAATTCTTTGCCTAGCTCAACGCCCCATTGATCGAAAGAGTTGATCTCCCACACCACGCCCTGCACAAAGGTTTTATGCTCGTACAAGGCAAGCAGCGCACCGAGCGTATGCGGCGTCAATCTATCGAACATCAGCAGATTGCTCGGTTGATTCCCAGGTGATGCACGGTGTAGCGGCAGATCGATGTCATCACCCACAAGCGTTTGCGCCTCTAAACTCGTTGCCGAGCGACCATTCATCAACGCCTCTGCTTGCGCGAGACAATTCGCAACCAGCATGTCGTGATGACCTGGCGGTGAGCGTGGATTGTGAAGTGGCAAAATGAAATCCACCGGCACGAGACGGGTGCCCTGGTGCAGCAATTGGAAAAACGCATGCTGGACATTGGTGCCGAGGCCGCCCCACAGAATCGGCGCAGTGTGGCTTTCAACTGCCTCGTTGTTGAGCGTCACACGCTTGCCGTTACTTTCCATTTCCAATTGCTGGAGATACGCCGGCAGATGCTGCAGACGTTCCTCATAGGGCACTACCGCGAAGGATTCCGCGCCAAGAAAGTTGCTGTTCCAGATGCCGATCATCGCGAGCAGAACGGGGAGGTTGTCGGCCCACTCAGCGGTGTGAAAGTGGCGATCCATTTCCTCCGCCCCGGCCAGCAAATGCTCAAAGTGCGTCATGCCCACCGCGAGTGCGATCGGCAATCCGATCGCTGACCACAAAGAAAAGCGTCCGCCAACCCAATCCCACATCGGAAGCACGTGGTCTGCTGCTACCCCGAAGGCCGTCGCACGATCGGGACGCGCGGTAATCGCGATGAAATGCGGCGCGAGACTTGCCGCGGTTGGGCAGGCAGTGCGCAGCCAGCGTTCGGCCGTGCGTGCATTCAACATGGTTTCTGGTGTGGTAAACGATTTCGAGGCGATGATGAACAAGGTCTGCGCCGGCACCAAGTGCGCAAGATGCTGCGCGATATCGCCACCATCCACGTTCGACACAAAGTGAAGCTTGACCTGACCTTGGTGCTCGTCGCGCAGTGCGGTGCACGCGAGCAGCGGACCCAGATGCGATCCGCCGATGCCGATATTGACCACATCGGTGATGTGTTGCCCGTTAAACCCAAGCCAGGTTCCACCCTGTACGGCGGCGACGATTTCCCGCATGCGGGCTTTGACGGTCTCGACTTGCAGGCTGATATTCTCCCCCGCCAAGGTCAGGCTGTGATCACGGCGTGCGCGGAGTGCGATATGCAGCACCGCACGTTGCTCAGTGCGGTTGATCGGTTCGCCGGCGAACATCGCGGCGATCCGCTGGCGCAGGCCATGCGCTTCCGCCAATTCGAGTAAGGTTTTGAGCGTCGCCTGGTCAAGGCGATTCTTGCTGTAGTCGAGCACGAGCCCAGCCGCCTCGCGCGTGAACTTCGCCTGCCGTGTCGGATCGCTTGCGAACAGGGCGTCGCTGCGTTGGGTGCGCCAGGCCGCCGCATGGGAGGTCAGTTCGGCGCGCAATCGGTGGTGGGTGGCTGTCATGGGATGTGTGCCTCGTGTGAGATCCAGGGAACGTCGTGCAAGTTGTGGGCCCCTTAGCAGTCTGTCGGACTTAGGGAATCGTCGCGAGGCGTTGGGAGAGCGAGGACAGATTGGCGCGCATTTGAGGCGAATAGTGGCTCTATTTAACGAAAATGCGCGCGAATATGGACCGCTATCCCAGCGCCGCAGCAGATTCCTCCTAAGTCCGACAGGCTGCTAGGCCGCTATGTGTTGCCAACTGCGCGCTAACTATATCACCGTGATATTCTCCCCATCAGATGAGCAATGACATTCCACAACGTCTGGGCAAATACGCCGTTATCCGCGAAATCAATCGCGGCAGCATGGGCATTGTGTATCTGGGGCACGATCCGTATCTCGACCGTCCGGTCGCGATCAAGGTGGCGCACGCCGAGCAGCTGAATGATGAAGAGTCCGGCGAACGTTACCGCAAGATGTTTTTCAATGAAGCCCATACCGCAGGTAGGCTGACTCACCCGAATGTCATCAGCATTTTCGACGCCGGCGTGGATGGCGAAATTTGTTACATCGTAATGGAGTATGTCGAGGGCGGTAAAACCCTCAAGCCCTACTGCCGGGCCGACAATCTTCTACCGATTGAGAAGGTGGTCGAAATCGCTTTCAAGTGTGCCAAAGCACTCGACTACGCACACAAGCAGGGCGTGGTTCATCGCGATATCAAGCCCACCAATATCCTGGTGACAGCCGACATGGATGTCAAAATCGGCGATTTCAGCATTGCTCATCTGACCAAGATGGATGCCACCGAAACCATGCCTTTGGGTTTAGTTGGATCACCTCGCTACATGTCGCCCGAGCAGGTCACCGAAGACTACCTGACCAACCAGACCGATATTTTCTCGCTTGGCATCGTGATGTTTGAATTGCTGTCGGGCAAGCATCCCTTTGCGGCGGAAAATTTTTCGCGGCTGGTGCAGCGAATCCTGCATGAGACGCCTGCGCCGATCAGCGAATTTCGCAGCGAGATAAGCTCCCCGTTGGAGCGCATCGTCGCCAAAGCACTCGCCAAGGAGCGCAGCGAACGCTACCAAATGGGCGGCGACCTTGCCGCCGATCTGAGCAGCGCCTTTGCCAGCCTGCTCGATCAGCCTCGTGAGAATATTTCCGAGCAGGAAAAGTTCGTCGCGATAAAGCAATTGGAGTTCTTCGCCGGTTTTCCGGATGCCGAAGTCTGGGAAATCGTACGCGCGGGAAAATCCCAGGATTATGCCGACGGGACCGAGATTATTCTCGAAGGCGAGCTCGATGACTCCTTCTACATCATCGTGAAGGGGGAAGTTTCGGTGCGCAAATTGAACAAGGATTTACGGAGTCTCTACACTGGTGATTGCTTCGGTGAGATGGGATATCTCGCGAAAACCAAACGCACAGCAACGATTGTCGCGCGTGGCCCGACCTCTTTGCTCAAAGTGAACTCCACGGTCATCAGCCAGGTTTCGCTGAATTGCCAGGTGCGCTTCCTGAAAGTTTTCTTGCGCACCTTGATTCATCGCCTATCGGTCACCACTGAGAAAATGTCGCAGGAATTCTGAGCAACCTTACAACCCATGGCGCAGCCCACCGCAATCACGCGCAGAATTTCCTCGGCGCTGCTGGCGCTCTCGCTCATTGTTATCTGTAGCAAGTCGAACGCAAACGACTTAGCCGATCTCAAGCTACCGCCTGGTTTTCAGATTGCGCTGTTTGCCAAAGCAGTCCCTGATGCGCGCCAACTTGCGGTAGGGCCGGCGGGCGTGGTGTTTGTCGGTTCGCGCAAGGCCGGGAAGGTTTATGCGTTGCTCGATCACGATCAGGATTTCGTCGCGGAAGAGGTCGTGGTGATCGCGGAAGATCTCTTCATGCCTTCTGGCGTCGCCTACCAGCATGGCGCGCTCTATGTGGCTGAAGTGAATCGCGTGCTGCGCTTTCCTCACATCGCACAAACCCTGCATGACGCCCCGCGTCCTGAGGTGGTCTATGGCGAACTCCCCAGCGAAAGCCACCACGGCTGGAAGACGCTGTCGTTCGGGCCGGACGGCAGCCTGTATTTGCCAATCGGTGCACCGTGCAATATCTGCCTCGAAAGTGCGCCCTATGCATCAATTCTGCGCCTGGCGCTGGATGGCTCCGCACCCACGCTGTACGCACAGGGGATCCGGAATTCGGTTGGGCTCGCCTGGCATCCTACTACCGACGAATTATGGTTCACGGATAATGGCCGCGATTGGCTGGGAGATGATCAACCCTCCTGTGAATTGAATAGGGTAAGCAAGCCAGGGCAGCATTTCGGATTTCCGTATCGGCACGGCGCTCTGGTAGAGGATCCTGAGTTCGGTTCGCAACTGCCTGAGGGACTTGAATTCACCCCGCCGATGGTCGAGCTCGGCGCACATGTCGCGCCGGTTGGGCTGCTGTTCTATCGCGGGACTCAGTTCCCCGCCGACTATCGCTACAACCTGTTCATTGCCGAGCATGGATCCTGGAATCGCTCGCGCAAGAGCGGTTACCGTGTGGTGCGCGTGGTGCTCGATGATGCGGGTCGCAAGGTGCGCAAGCACGAACCGTTCATCACGGGTTGGTTGCAGGGCGAATCAGCCTGGGGCCGACCGACCGGTCTCGCCGAATTGCCGGATGGCTCGCTGCTGATCGCGGATGATGCGACGGGGCGGGTTTATCGCGTGCGCTACCAGGCAGCAGATGACGACTGAGTCCGACAGGGCGCCAGACCCCGAGCCCGGGGTAAAGCCAGTCTTCCACGTCTATGTGAATAGCAAATCGCCGTGGTACACCATCACTGACAACCTGCCGCAGCTTCCGGAATTGCCATCGCGCCCTGGATGCTGGAGCGCTGGTCCACTGCTCGTCCAGCATTAGGCGTGATGCTAGACTCCGCTGCGACAGCGCCTATTCGCCCCGCACGCGACTGCCAACGTCGGTCGGATTCGAAGGCGGCGCACCCGTAAAAGTTAAGCGCTAAACCAGGCCCAGCCAGGAGACAAACGATGGAATTTTCAGGACGCTGCTATTGCGGCAACATTCAGTATCAAGCGTCGGGTGAGCCTGTGATCAAAGTGCAATGCCATTGCCGCGAGTGTCAGTACCTCTCCGGCGGCAGCGCGAATGTCACGATCGGCATGCCCGCAGCAGGCTTCAAGTACACCAAGGGCACGCCCAAACAATTCGCACGTGCGGATCTCAGCAGTCCCGTGACCCGCGAGTTCTGCCCTGATTGCGGCACCCAGCTCGTGAGCAAAGCGCCCCACGCACTGCCGGATGTGATGTTGATTAAAGTGGGCACGATGGACGATCCAAAGCAGTTCACGCCCGATTTGGCGATCTTCACCGTGGATAAACAAACCTTTCACCACGTGCCAAGCGAAATGCCAGCGTTTGAGCGGATGCCGGGGTAGGCGGGGGGCAAGTCGCCGTTGGCTTCGCCGGTGGGAATCGAATCTACATCTGAGCCTTAGGGGGCCCCTTTCTATCCGTTGAACTATTGAACGCCGCTTTACAAGCGTAGAAGACGAAAGCCGTCCAGCTTCGAAGCGTTCTGGTCAAAGGTATAGGTAAGCTCGCAGCCAGCATCTGAATTGATCTGCACAATTAAGCAGTCACTAAAATCAGCCTTTGAAGCCGCGAATGCGCGGAGTGCACTTCGAACCAGCCTTTTACTTTCAATGCTGATAGTCGATGCAGAAAGGAGTCCTTCGATTGCCTCCACGATTTCCCCACGCTTGCCTCCGTATAAGCGCTTCAACACCCACGCGAACTCAACCAGCACAATGACTGTAATGTGACCTGGGTTTTCGCGAGACAGCTTATTGTCGATTAGATCGCGTGCCGCTGCAGATTGTCGCGGTTCGTCCTGCGCGAAATACCGCACCAGAATATTAGTATCCAGGCCGATCACTTTCGTGATCCCAATTCCTCAATAGCGTCGTTAATTTGAGCGATCGTAGCGGGTTTACTTCGCCGCCCTCTAAACATTCCGCGAAGTGCCATTAAATCGCGTTTGGCGGGGACCATGAGCACACCTTTCTCCGCATCAACGAAGTCCACCCGGTCGCCTGCCGACAAACCCATTGCGTCACGTATTCGCTTAGGTATCGTTATTTGTCCCTTGCTCGTGAGAGTTGCTTCAGTCATCGTAAATACCTTACTCATGATGCCCTCTTTACTTTAGATTAAGGAGCGACTAGAAGCAAAAAATAGCGTGAGCAAAGTAGGGGCGAGGAGTGGCGCGCCGGTGTTGGTCGAAGTTTGTGTTCCTCCCAGCCCTTAACGTAGCGAAAACACCGGCTCCAGAATCTTGACTGACAAGTCTCGCCGCGTGATCATGCGCTCAAATCCACCCGCATGACTTCCGATGACTGTGAGTGGAAGATAAAGATGGCCTCGGAAAGGGTGTTCAGGCTTGCCGTTTCTAGGTTTGCCCGCGCCTCAATCGTCAAGCGCGTCCGCAATCACCACGAAGTCGTATCGATATTTTCATCGGCCTATTCGCATCCCTGCCGACGCTGTCTCGCATCGATGAATCGATGAAAAGCAAAAGGCAAGCTCTGACACCCTTCTTCTTGCGCCGTCGATGGCGTCTGTCGCTGCCGGTACCGTTTGCAAGGTAAACGCCTTGCGGCCCTGATGAGGGCCGAGCGCAATGCGGTAGGTAATTGAATGCCCTACTGAGAGCGGTCAGCTGATTTGATGGTGTGATTTTCACGTTTGTCGATGGGCCTTTACGGACAGTCAGAACGGCGGCTCGTCGACCAGCAGTGGCCTTGTGTTCGTGTCGCGAGTCGGGTCTGGCCAGTCGGCGTAGTACCGGTGGATCTGAGCGAAGTAGTGATTTTGGAAGTGCATG
>CAMATU010000121.1 GCA_945861225.1 Klebsiella pneumoniae | reverse complement strand
TTCTCGCCGAGCCTGAGCGTCAGGATGAATGGCGACGACGCTTTCTTGTGAGCCAGGAGCGCTGGGAGTTTGCGGCCAACCTGCGCGTGGCCGCCCCGCGGCAGTTAACGGTCGCAATTACTGCGAATCCGCTGGCTGATCCGAAGGTCTCACCGGGACTCTGGGCGGTGAATGTTCTGGACGTGACGCGTTTGATAAATTCCAATAGCGGTAGCGCGAACTCGCTCAGAGATGGCGATTTGGACCAAGTCTTGTTTGCTGTTTCACATGATTTGCAGGCGCCGCTGAACTCATTGGCCAGCCATGCCCGCACGCTGTCTGAAGGCGTCGAACCAGATGGCTTTGAGGCGCGTCTGGCCGTTAAGGAAATTGGCACCTTGACTGCGCGCATGCAGCTCATGTTGGATGGCATGCTGCAGGTGGCGTCAGTACGCACCAACGAACGCGAGCCAGAAGTTGTTAGCTTGGATGTGGTGCTGCAGGATGCGCTCGAGAATCTGCGCAGTGAGATTGACGAAACTGGCGCGACTATCGAGCGCCATCCCTTGCCGACCCTGGTGGTGAACCGACAGCAGATGGTCCAAGTGATGCAAAACCTGCTCGCCAATGCGCTGAAGTTCCGCGGAAATCGAATTCCCAGAGTGCGCGTGAGTGCGGAGGAAAATGGCGATTCGGTGCGCATTTTGGTGGAAGACAATGGCATTGGCATTGAAACCAAAGATAGCACCCGAATTTTTGGGATGTTTCAACGCCTGCACAACGAACGAGAATACCCGGGGATTGGCGTGGGGCTCGCGATTTGTCAGCAGATCGTGCGCGGCCATGGCGGCGAAATTTTCGTGGAGTCGACCCCCGGTCGTGGCAGCTGCTTTATCATCGAGTTCAAGGGGGCTGCGCTGCGCTCCGTGATTAACCGCAGCGCGCGCAACGGGGTCCTTGGCTAATGTCAGAGACCAGTATCGCGTGCAAGGTTTTACTGGTCGAGGATATCGAGACCGAGGCTCAGCTGGTGACCAAGCACTTGCGCCGCGCGAGCGGTTGGCGCTTCATCATTGAGCACTGTGATCGCCTTACACCTGCGCTTGAACGGGCAGCTGACGAACGTTTTGATGTAATTCTGCTAGGCCTGAATTTGCCGGACGGCGCGGGGCTCGAAGTCTGTCAGCGGATGCGCAAAGCGGCACCGCAAACGCCGATTATCGTGTTAACCAATCAAACGAGTATTGAGCTCGGAACCAAAGCATTACGCGAAGGTGCGCAGGACTACCTGATTAAGCGCGAAGTGGATGGTCCGTTACTCGGACGCGCGATCCGCTATGCAATTGAACGAACCCGCGTTGATCGCGCGTTGCGCGAAAGCGAACAGCGCTACGTGCTGGCGGTCGCCGGTGCGAACGATGGTATCTGGGACTGGGGCATCCGCGACGAGACGATTTATTTCTCGCCGCGCTGGAAGTCAATTCTGGGTTATACCGAAGGCGAAATTGCCGACCAAATTCGAGAGTGGTTCGAACGCATCGATCAACGCGACCGTGAGCGCTTTGATGAAGCGCTAAATCAGCATCTCGAAGGGCGCACGGGGTTTTTCGAGTGTGAATACCGGATGACGACCAAGGGTGGCGAAGTTCGCTGGGTCTCAAGCCGGGGGATTGCCGTGCGCGATGAAATCGAGAATCCACTGCGCATGGCGGGTTCGATGACCGATATCACGCGCCGTAAGGAGACCGAGGCACGCCTGCTCCATGAGGCGATGCACGATGCGCTGACCGGCTTGCCGAATCGCATTCTTTTCATGGATCGACTCGACTTGGCACTGCGCAGATTTAGGCGCGATCCCACTAAATTATTCGCCGTCCTGTATTTCGATCTTGATCGCTTCAAGCACGTGAACGACAGCCTTGGACATGCAGTGGGTGACGAGCTGCTGTCGCAAGTGGCGGGGCGTATCCTGAGTTGCCTGCGCCCAGGGGACACGCTTGCACGATTAGGCGGCGATGAGTTCGCGATCGTGCTGAACGATATCGCGGGACCCACCGACGCCATTTATGTGGTGGAGCGCGTGCAGGAATCGCTCGCTCAAGAGTTCGAAATCGAAGCCCATGGCATTTATACCTCGGCCAGTATCGGCATAGCCGTAAGCTCGGAAATTTATCGCGTGCCGGATGAGATGTTGCGGGATGCCGATATCGCGATGTATCGCGCAAAAAATTCCGGGCAAGCGACCTACGCAGTGTTTGATACCTACATGCACGACCAGGCAATGTTCCAGCATCGTATGGAAACGGACTTGCGGCGCGCGCTGGACAAGGGGGAATTTGAAATTTACTACCAGCCAATCATCACCATGGATAGCGAACACGTGCAGGGCTTTGAGGCCTTGCTGCGTTGGCACCATCCGGGACGCGGGATGGTTATGCCCGAAGAATTCATCGGGATTGTCGAAGACACCAGCCTGGTGGTCCCGATTGGCTGGTGGGTGATCGAGCATGCCTGCCATCAACTCGCCATTTGGCAGCGCCTATTTCCAGTCGAGCCACCATTGGCCATGAGCATTAATGTCTCAGGCAAGCTGTTCCTGACTGATGACATGGCGAAGCGCCTGGCAGCGCTGCTTGAAGATTGTGGCGTGGCGCCGAACTCGATTCGTCTCGAAATCACCGAGCGAGTGGTGATGGATCATGGCGATCTCGTACTCAGTACACTCGCAGATTTGCGCGATTTGGGCATTGAACTGCACATCGATGACTTCGGCACGGGTTACTCCTCGTTGAGTTACTTACAGCGTTTCCGTTACGACACCCTGAAAATCGATCGCAGTTTTGTGCAGACCATGTCGGAGAAAGTCGATAGCAGCGCCATCGTCGAAGCCATTATTACGCTCGGTGTGACGCTTGGTATGAAAGTAGTTGCCGAGGGCGTGGAGACGGCCGATCAGGTTAAGCGTCTGCGTGCGATGCATTGCCCGTCGGCGCAGGGTTTTTGGTATTCGCGGCCGATGCATCAGGATGCTGTTAACGACTATTTGAGAACCGGCAGACATCTGGCGTCTGATCCGGCAGGCGGCCTCCCGCATTGATCTTGCGCATGGCGGCTGCCAGTTAACGACCAAATGACCACGAGTCTCATCATTGGCTGCGGATATTTGGGCGCAGTGCTCGCTGCCCAGTTACACAGCGAAGGCGGCGAAGTATGGGTGACAGCACGCGCCGCGAACCGTCTCGCCGATCTCGAGGCCCGCTTCAAAACGCGCGGTGTAGAATTTGACTTAAACACCAGCGCAGCGCCGCTGCCCAACTTAGAGCTTGCCGCCGACGCGATTCTCGATGTGTATTGCCTGCTTACACCGTCGGCACTCGCCACGCCGGAAACCCGCAAGCGCCTCCTGGCGTTCATGGCGCGCCTGCCATGTCGACGCGCGATCCTCACTTCCAGTACGGGCATTTACGGCGTGCGCGATGGCAGTGCGGTGAGTGCAGAGTCTGCGGTCGAGCCAGCTTCCGAGCGAAGCCACCGGCTGCTCGCAATCGAGGAGGCGTGGCTGCACGCCCCGCTGCGGTTTGTCGTGCGGTTAGCGGGACTGTATGGCGCAGGTCGCGTGATTGGCGCGCAAGCGTTGCGCGCAGGCGCGCTAATTCCAGGTCACCCTGGCGCGTTTCTCAATTTGATCCATTGTGCAGATGCGGCTTCGCTGCTGCGCGCCTGCATGGCGGCACCGCGCATGGCGCGCATTGAAATCGGCAGCGATGGCACGCCGACCACTCGCGAACGCTACTATCAGTACACAGCGGCACGGCTGGGTGCGCGGACCCCAGTGTTTGAAGGGGCAGCTTCCACGCCAGATCTAGGCAAGGTGGTCGATCCCCGCTCGACTATGGCGCGCGTGGCATGGCGCCCTAACTTTCCAAGTTTTCGAGAAGGCTTGGCAGAAGCGTTGGCGCCGCCTAGCGCAGAATAAATTCTCCAAAGGCACGCGTGCCATCTTCACACGGGATCCGCGCGATGATTTGCTCCGTCTTACCATCGATCACCAGCAGCATATTGTCGAACCAGCTGGCGACATAGTAGCGATCAAGCACTTCGTCGTAGTCGATGCCTTCCACATAATCAGCGGCCACGAGCTGCGTTTGGGTTCGGCGTTGCTTTAAATCGATAATCGACACGTCGCCTGATTGCTGATTGGTGACGAGCAGCCGCGCACGGGCTGGATTGTGTGCAATGGCATAGGGCCCATCTCCCACCTTGATCTCGGCGCTGACGCGGAGTGATTCCAGATCGACCACCGAGACAGAGTCGCTCTGCACATTGGCCACAAAAAATTGACTGCCATCGCGTGCGATCGTAACGCCGAATGGCGCTTTTCCAACCGGCAGTGTCGCCAGTAAGTTATTTGTACCCAAGTCAAACACACTGACGGTGTTATCGTCTCGGTTCGCCACGACTAGCCGGTCGCCCGCCGCGCTTACGGCCACGCCGGCTGGCGTGCGACCAGTCGCAAAAGTGCGCACAGCGCGCAGTGATTGAGTGTCGATCGCCACCACGTGATTGCCGTTCCAATCGGCCACATAGATCCTGTCGCGGATGGGATCTGCCGCGATCCCCAGGACTTCATCAGGAAACGCGATGGTGTCGGTCCGCGCGAGGCTGTCGGCGTCGATGACACTGATTGCATGCGCCGCAGGGGTGGTGACAAAAATTCTGTGGTGGTGGCGCTCGATCGCGACCCCGGCAGGCGCCTCGCCGACCGGGATATTTTTAAGTGGCCGATTAAGCGCGAGATCAATCACCGTGACGCTGTTCGCGCCCTGATTGGTGGCGAACGCGAATGGCGCAGCGCTCACAGCACGTGCGATCAGCAGTAATCCCAGCAGTCCTGCGCCGATACCCCGCCAGGCGAAAGCACAATTCATCTGGTGGCAGACGCCTACTGTTCAGCGAGCTTCTTCAAGTTGGCGAGGCCGAGATCATAGACTCCGCTGACCGCTTTAACTGCCGCTTCGTCATTCAGCTCGGGCGGCGGATTGCCTTTGGCATATGCGCGATAGAAGCCGCTCCGCCACTCCACGGTAGTCGTTTTGTCGCCATTGTCCTTAACCGTGAGGAACGACGAATAGGTGCTTACAGGCAAGACTGCATTATCAGTTTTCACAATGCGATAGCGGTACATCATGCCAGGGGGATCGTAGGCTTGGAGTTCCTCCAGGATCTGCGGGCCGTCGGCCTTGCCAATGTGCAAAGTACGTTTCGTACCCACCACATTTCCGCCGTCAGTGGTGCATTTTGCAACTGCGGGATGCCAGCTTGAGATAGCGCAAAAATCGGCGATGAGTTCCCACACCTTGTTGGCGGGCGCGATAATTGTTATTTCCTTAGTGACCTTTTGGCGCGAGGGCCCATGGGCGTCTGCGATCGTAAAAAAGGCGGCCAGAACTATTAGGCCGATTGCGCGCAGGATCATAGATACTCCTCTGATTCGAGTTTAAATTGGTGCGATATCGGATAGCGGAGGAGTTTAGTGTGCCGAGATCTCGACGGCTAGTGGTGACTCGAATTCTGCAAAAAACTGAAGCCGGCATCGGCGAGCGCTCGAGCATGAGGGGCTTCGCGAGTTTTCCAGCGCTTTGGTTGGTGGTGCTATTGCACGTTTGTTCTACGGCAGAGGCCACGCCTGCCTGCGAGATATTTATTACGACTGCCGAGCCTGCCGGCAAACATTTCAGTGCCGAGCTTGCGGTCAGCGATGAAGAACGCACGATGGGCTTGATGGGCCGAAATATGTTGGCGGAACAGCATGGAATGCTTTTTGATTTTGGGCATGAGCGGCGCGTGTCCATGTGGATGAAGGACACCCTAATCTCCCTCGACATGGCTTTTTTCTCGCAGACCGGACGCTTGGTGTATCTGGAACGTGCCACCGAGCCTTTGTCTCTCAGGAAAATCACGCCACCGATGCCGATTCGCTACGTGCTTGAAATCAATGCCGGCGAGAGCGCGGGTTTCGATCCTGAGTTACCGAGCGGGCTCGATCTTGAACGCCTTACGCAGTGCGCCAGACGTTCAAATGGGTGATTCGAGCTTAGTTCGCCGCCGCTGATTTCTGCTTAAGCGCCTCTAGCCCGGCGGCAAAACCGGCTAACGAAAGTGGCACTTCAATCGGTTGCCGCTGGGCATCATGGAAACGAACAGTCAGCGTTTCTGCGTGTTTCAGTGCTTCCAGAAAATCTTTTTTTAGTTTTAGCCCGGCACGACAGCCGTTGGGTTCGCAGCGTTCTACCGGAAAGCGGGTAGGCTGGCCGTTAGCAAGTTCGATACTGACTCCCGGCGGCAGCGAAATTCCTAGCGGTAAACTAATCAGCGCAATCGGCTCGGTCGTCTTGGGGACGTAGCCGATTGCAACCTGGAGCACGCGCTGGCCTCCTTCGCGCAACACTAAATTTTGAAAGATAAAGCAACCACCCTCCTTGTCCTCATGGGGATCTTCGCATTTTGCGGTCCAATTTCCGTAGTTTGCGGTGTCTTTTGCATAGACAGGACTACCCAACAGCGCAGCAGTAAGCACGGACGCTAACCACTTCCTGAGGACAGAAACCAAGGGAAACGGGCGGGTTCGCGGCATTTGGAGGCTCGACGGCATCTACAGCTCAGGGCTTAGGCGACAAGTGGTTTAGTGCGCCACGGCCGGGCGCACTATTGGACCATGCTGGGACACGAATATGCGGGTAAGCATCGTAATAATCATAAGGTTTGATATCGATGACTGCGGAGCCGTGATAGGCGTCCAGGCGGCGCACGAGCAGCGTATTTGCGTTACGTGCGATCAGATCCACCACCGCGAGTCCGAGTGGATTCGGCCGTGATCTGCCGCGCATCGCGAGTACGCCGACCAAGGGCTGTGCAGGATTTTCATGCGGGTGGCGGGTCAGTGCCTGTAGTGGTGGCGCACGGTCCATCCAAAACAGGATTATCAAGTGAGAATATTCTTCAAGGCCAGCGAGCGCGGCGGAATAGGCGGGAAACACGACAATTTCTGACACCAACTCCCTTCTTGATTTGGAGATTTGTGCGTCCGGGACTGCAGTTTTCACGACCCCGATGGCGGTGACTTTGAACGCAGATTGATCAGAAAGCGTCGGCGGCATGGTTTCTCCTTAGCTGCGATCATCCGGGTTGAATCCTCAAAACTCAACCTCGACGCCGCTTAAGCGTGTCCACGGGGTTCAAAGCTGGTCGTGGGGCGGGCTTCACGCTACGCTCAGCCCATGCGCAAGCACCTCTTTCATCCGGCAGTGGAAACGTGGCTTAAGGACGCCTTTGCGGCGCCAACGCCTGTCCAAATAAGGGTATGGGATGCGCTCGTGGCGTCGAAGCACCTCCTGATGGCCGCGCCGACCGGGTCTGGCAAAACGCTCGCGGCTTTTCTCACCGTGATTGACGATCTGGTGCAGCAGGGGCTCACGGATGCGCTGCCATCCGGCGTACAGGTGGTTTATGTATCGCCCCTCAAAGCGTTGAGCAATGACATTCAGCGCAACCTTGAGGCGCCGTTGGCCGGGATTCGCGAGCAACTAGCCCTTGCAGGATATGGAGATGTGCCGATTCGCACGGCAGTTCGGACTGGTGATACGCCGCAGGCAGCCCGTGCCGCGATGCGCAAGCATCCACCGCAGATTCTCGTGACGACACCGGAGTCGCTGTACATTTTGTTGACGAGTGACAGCGGGCGCGAAATGTTGCGCTCAACGCGGACGGTGATTGTGGATGAGATTCACGCATTGGCCGGCTCGAAGCGCGGCGCGCACCTCGCGTTGAGCCTCGAAAGGCTTGCCAGATTGCCAATTTCCCGACCGCGAAGGATTGGCCTTTCGGCCACGCAAAAGCCCTTAGAGGAGATCGCTAAATTTCTCGTTGGTACGTGTGACGCCGCACTGCTCAGCGAAACTCTGGCGATTATCGATGAGGGACATGCCCGCGACCGCGAACTCAGAATCGAACTGCCGACAGCCCCACTCGAAGCCGTACTTGCAGGTGACTCATCAAACGAAATCTATGACCGCATCGCAGAACTGATTGGGCAACATAAAACCACCTTGGTATTCGTGAACACCCGGCGGATGGCTGAACGGGTGGCTAAGGCGCTGAGTGATCGCGTCGGTGCCGAGTTTGTGACCTCGCATCATGGAAGCATGGCCCGCGAGTTGCGCCTGCAGGCGGAGCAGCGTTTGAAAGCCGGCGAATTAAGAGCGCTGGTGGCGACTGCTTCGTTGGAACTTGGCATCGACATCGGCGAGGTCGACTTGGTGTGTCAGATCGGTTCTACGCGCTCCTTAGCCATCTTGCTTCAACGGGTGGGAAGATCAGGCCACAGGATCGATGCGTTAGCCAAGGGACGGGTGTTTCCGCAGACGCGTGATGAACTAGTCGAGTGCGCGGCACTATTCGAAATGACCCGTCGAGGCGAACTCGATCGCATTGAAATTGCGGGCCCGGCGCTCGATGTTCTGGCCCAGCAAATCGTCGCGGAAGTGTCCTGTGAGGAGTTTGGCTTTGAGCAATTATTTGAACTATATCGCGGCGCATACAGCTATCGGAATCTCGACCTCGCGGCTTTTGAAAAGCTCCTCGTTATGCTCGCCGAAGGATTTGCGTTTGCGCGCGGAAAGCGCAGCGCTTATGTGCATCTAGATCAAGTCAATCGGCGCATCAGGCCGCGCATTGGTGCGCGCTTAGTGGCGGTTACCTGCGGCGGCGCGATTCCTGACTCTGCGGATTACGATGTGATCGTCGAACCGTCCGGGCAATTTGTCGGGACGGTGAATGAGGATTTTGCAATCGAAAGTTTACCGGGCAGCATCTTTCAGTTGGGTAACAGCTCCTGGCGAGTCTTAAAGGTGGATCAAGCGGCGATTCGTGTGGCCGACGCGCAAGGTCAACCACCGAATATGCCGTTCTGGCTCGGTGAAGCGCCGGCGCGGAGTTTTGAGCTTTCGGCGGCGGTGGCGCGGCTCCGCGCGGAATTTGACCAACGCATGGATGAGGTCGCTCCGGAATTTCGGCGCGCGAGCTTGGTGTCCTGGCTAACGGACACCAACGGGCTTGATGATTCTTCCGCCAATCAGATTTATGAATACCTGGCGAGTGGACGGCTCGCGCTCGGCGTAATGCCCACCCAAGAGACTTTAGTGTTGGAGCGGTTCTTTGACGAATCGGGTGGCATGCAGTTGGTCATCCATTCATCGTTCGGATCGCGCATCAATCGTGCCTGGGGCTTGGCGCTGCGCAAGCGATTTTGTCGGCAGTTCAACTTTGAACTGCAAGCCGCCGCCGTGGAGGATGCGATCGTGATCTCGCTCGGCGCGGTGCACAGTTTCCCTCTCGAAGAGGTTTGGAAATATTTGAAATCCAGCTCAGTTCGCGAAGTGTTGATCCAAGCCTTACTGGACGCACCGATGTTTACGATCCGTTGGCGGTGGGTGGCCAGTTGTGCGCTGGCGATTCAACGCAGTCGCAATGGCAAGCGCATTCCACCCAGGCTGCTCAGGATGAATGCGGAAGATTTAGTATCGGTAGTTTTTCCAGAGCAGCTTGCGTGCGCTGAGAATTTGCGCGGGGCGCGCGAAGTGCCTGACCATCCCTTGGTCACCCAAGCGATCAATGATTGCCTGATTGAAGTGATGGATTGTCAGGGTCTAGAGCGCCTCCTGGGGGCAATCGAGCGGGGTGAATTGCGCTTGGTCGCCAAGGATCTGACTGCTCCGTCGCCGTTTGCGCAAGCCGTACTCAATGCGAATCCATATGCATTTCTCGACGACGCGCCATTAGAGGAGCGACGTACACAAGCTGTGCAAAGCCGACGCTGGCTGGACCCCGAAACTGCGCACGATCTAGGCGCGCTAGATCCGGCAGCCATTGCACGGGTCATGTCGGAGGTCTGGCCGAGCCCGCGCAATAAGGACGAATTGCACGAAGCGCTAAGCCTTTTAGTGGTGGTGGAACCGGAATTTCTCGCGCAGGCGACAAATCTGCACGTTGGCGAAATTGCGGTCGATATTGCGGCGTGGTTTGCTGAGTTGGTGGCAGAAGGCCGCGCTGCTGTGGGTTATCGGCCGAACCTTGCCGGTAGTGTTTGGTTCGCCGTCGAGAACACTGGCGAGGTGCATTCGCTGTGGCCTGGCACGCGGACCGATCCTGGACTGACTGGGGTTAAATCAGCGTTAACGAATCAAGACGCCGCGCGCCAGGCAGTGGTGCGCGGTTGGCTCGACGTCTGTGGTCCCATAACTACGGCGACACTCGCTAAATGTATCGGGCTGGAGATGGCGGAGATTGACTCCAGCCTCCTCAGGCTAGAGGCACAGGGCATTGTGCTGCGTGGCGCTTTTACATCTTCTGCGGTCGCGACCGAATGGTGCGACCGCCGGCTACTCGCGCGGATCCATCGCTACACGCTTAATCGGTTGCGTGCGGAAATTGAACCTGTCACAGCCGCTGACTTCACCAGATTTCTATTTGAGTGGCAGTTCGCGGGGGCGGGTAACGCAGTGGAAGGTGTAGCCTCGACGCAGAAAATCCTGGAGCTATTGGCAGGCTTCGAGGCGCCGGCCGGAAGTTGGGAAACTGCGCTCCTTCCTTTGCGAGTCAGAGATTATGCAGGAAACTACCTCGACAACTTGACCACTAGCGGCAAGATTTGCTGGTCGCGACTCAGACCACGTAATGGTTGTAGTCCGGGTGCGAATTTATCGCGAATTTCACCGATTACGTTTAGCACACGACATGAACTTTCAACCTGGCAGGGATTCGCTCAGGGGTCTTGCCTCAACGCCCTTGAACTTAGTGGGCCGGCCGGCAAGCTGCGGGATTTTCTGGGTGCGCGCGGCGCCTCATTTTTCGATGACTTGGTGGAGGGCACGCAGCTGCTTCGCACACAGTGTGAAGCAGGCTTAAGCGAGTTAGTCACTAATGGCCTGGTTACCTGCGACAGCGCATTGGGGCTGCGAGTTTTACTCACGCCCAGTTCTAAACGAAAGCCGTTTGGGGGCGCTCGCCGGCGGCGTGGGCCGGCCGTGGGCATTGAAGACGCTGGTCGCTGGTATTCGATTGAATCTGCAGAGCGCGCTCAGCCTTCCGCTAGCGCCGTGATTGATAAAGTTGAACCAATCGTGCGCGCGCTCCTTGGGCGCTATGGCGTGGTATTTCGGCGGGTTCTGGAGCGTGAAGGCCGTGCGGCCTCCTGGCGCGACATTTTGTACTGCTTGCGGCGAATGGAAGCGCGTGGCGAGGTGCGAGGAGGACGCTTCGTGGCGGGCTTCTCGGGCGAGCAGTTTGCCCTCCCAGCGGCGATCACTGGATTACGCCGGGTGCGTAGCGCTGCGGGGACTGGGCATATCGACGTTATCAGTGCGGCGGATCCCTTGAACATGGTGGGCATCCTTAGCCCGGGTATCAAAATACCGAGTGCAAGTAACGCGCTCATTGCCTATCTGGATGGAGCGCCAATCGCGACCAAGTTTGGCAGTGAGATTAGGTTTATTAAGCCCCTCAAGGCCGATCAGGAAGTAAGAATCAGGACTGCCTTTATCGCCCAGAAATCCGTCCCGACGCATCGCCGAGCGACCTTTTCGACGCGGCGCTAATGGGAGGACGCTCTTAGTTAAGTAGTCTCTTTAAGTACTTCTTAAGCGATTGAATTTACTTAACTAAGATTAATAGCCTAGAAATCTACTTAAGTGGCTAGGAAACCGCGCTTGAGGCCGGTCTGCTTTAAGCGCAGTTTCATAGGAATCAACCTTGGAAAGCGGCGATCAGATTATTGATATACCTGTCGCAGCATTTGAATTCTTTAAAATATTCCTATACGGGAATAATTTAATAGTTAAGGTGCCTTAATATAAGATTTATCCCTAAAAAGACTAATTAGGGTTTAGTGCCCAATATTTTGAAAATATCTGTTGATACAGGAGTGTTATGACAGTAACGGAACTAGGAAGACGGGTACGGGCAAGCAGGAAGAAATCTAGTTTGACCCAACGTGATCTCGCTTCATTGGCCGGCGTGGGCACGCGCTTTCTGTCGGAACTTGAAAGCGGAAAGTCGACATTAGAAATCGGTCGCGTGTTGCGGGTGGTCGAGCTGCTGGGCCTGGAGTTGCAGCTGCAGGAACGCGATTGGCATTCACTTCAACGAGACGCGCATGCCAGAACTTGAGGTGAGGCTACGAGGGGAGTCAGTCGGACATCTGGTGGCAACAACCTCGACACGCTGGTCGTTTATTCCTAGCGAGACTGAAATTGCACGGGAGCACCCCGCGCAGGGCGTTATCTCGCTCCTTCATCCGATCTCTGAGCGCCCGATGGAGCATCCATCGCTCAGAGCCTGGTGCCTAAATTTACTTCCCGAGCCAGAAGTAATCCGTCCGCTGTGCCGTCGATTGGGGATATCCACCGGGAACGAATTTGCGGTGCTTGCCGCGAATGGCGAGGACTGCCCCGGCGCTATCAGCTTTTACCCACCTGGTGCCACTCCCAGTGATGGCGAGTTAAGACCTCTGACCGACGAAGAACTTCGACACTTAATTGCCGCGCTACCAGAACGACCGCTACTGGTTGATGTTGAGGGCGCTCGATACCTCCTGCCAGGCGCTCGCCACAAAATACCGGTTTCGGTCCAGGACGGACGAATTGCACTCGCACTTGGCGGGCTCGGTACCACTCATGTACTGAAGCCGGGTGATGGTGAGTTGAAGGAGCTCGCACTGAACGAATGGTTTTGCATGACCTTGGCAAGCTTGTTGAAACTTTCAGTCGCGCCGGTTTCGCTCCATCAGGCCTACTCCGCGGCACTTCTAGTGGAACGAATAGATCGTAAAACGCTAGCGGACGGCAGTGTCGAGCGAATCCATATGGAGGATTTCTGTCAGCTTTCGGGGCTCGAAAGCATGTGCAAGTTTGAACGAGAGGGGGGAGTTACTACGCAGGATTGCGCTGAAATAATTCGGCGCTATAGCGTTGCGCCAGGCATCGATTTGCGCGAATTCATTAAATGGATAATTGTTGGCTTTCTAATCGGTTTCGGCGGCGGACATGGTAAGCAGTTGGTGATCCTACACACGGCAAAAGGGCCCCGCTTAGGTCCTTTTTTTGGGATGTGGTGCACTCATATTTATCCGCAAATGAATGAGCGACTTGCGATGTCTATT
>CAMATU010000120.1 GCA_945861225.1 Klebsiella pneumoniae | reverse complement strand
TTGCGCAAGCGTCGGCCAATATGGCCACCGACTCCGAGCCAGTTTTCGGGGGCGACTTCGAGAAAATCAATCGTAGGCGGAAATTCAGCTTCCAGCGAGCGCAGTAACGCTCGCCGGAGGCCTAGGCCCTGGCCATGAATCGCGTAGGTGCGGATCATCTGCCGAGCCACCGAAACAGAGGAAATCAGTTACCGCATTTACCTTCGGCGCCTTTGTCATCGGCCGCTTTTTCGCCACCACATTTACCCTCGGCACCTTTGTCATCGGCTGCCTTCTCGCCACCACACTTGCCCTCGGCACCTTTGTCATCGGCGGCTTTTTCGCCGCCGCATTTGCCTTCTTCGCCGGCGACCATGTATCCCGACTGGAACTGCGTGACGCCGAAGGGATTCTCAGCGGCGTTGGCAAGCGGGGAAATGGCGAGGGTCACTGCGAAGGTGGTACCGAGCGCCGCAGCAAGCGCTTTTAGTTCTGGATTTTTAGCCATCATTCAATCTCCAAAGGTTAAGGTTATGCGCGGAAGCAAACCGTGGGTCTGCTGACCGGGGACGTAAGCATATACGCTCCCGAGGTCGGAGCGGATCAGGAACGGCGCCTTGGCAACTCAATTTTTCCATCAGCAAAGTATTCGCTCGCACCCGGCGATAAGTTACAAGTGCCTCTACAACCCCGGGCCAGCATGTCGAATGGGTTTTGAACGTGTGATGAACGTCGCGGAGGTCGCCGGTAGCCCAATAGGTCGGATAAGCGCTAGCGCAATCCGACGAATGTCGGCGGATGACGCCCTGCGGGCTTATCCGCCCTATAAGCTATCGGTGGTTTACGCCCTATCGGTAAATGGTGATGAACGTTGCAGAGATCGCCTGTAGGAGCGGCTTTAGCCGCGATTGGTAGGTTGCGTGCTGTTCGCGGCTAAAGCCGCTCCTACCAGAGCGAAGAAGTCGAGGGAGGGCTATCACGCGCCGCGCGGCCGCAAATGCGGAAATAACAGCACATCCCGAATCGATGGGCTGTCGGTGAGCAGCATGACCAGGCGGTCTATCCCGATCCCTTCGCCCGCCGTCGGTGGCAACCCATACTCCAGGGCGGTGATGTAATCCGCGTCGTAATGCATGGCCTCCACATCACCCTCTGCCTTGGCGGAGGCTTGTGCCAGAAAACGCTCGGCCTGATCCTCTGGATCGTTGAGCTCGGAAAAGCCGTTCGCGATTTCCCGCCCAGCGACCATCAGTTCAAAGCGATCGGTCACGAAGGGATCGTGATCGCAGCGCCGGGCCAGCGGTGACACCTCAGCGGGATATTCGGTAATAAAGGTCGGTGTGAGCAGCCGCGGCTCGACAGTTTTCTCGAATATTTCAGTCTGAATTCTGCCCAGACCAATCTCCGCGGCGAGCGACACCTCAAGACGGGCCGCGACCGCGCGTGCACTCGCAACTTCTTCCAGTTCGTAGACATCGACCCCAGGATTGAACGCGAGGATCGACTCCTTCAGCGTCATCCGTGCAAAGGGTTGCCCGAAGTCCAGCGCCTGTCCCTGGTATTCAATGGCAGTGTGCCCCAGCACAGCTTGGCATAGCTCGCGCAGCATCTGCTCAGTCAAGGTCATCAGATCGCGATAATCGGCATATGCCGCGTAGAACTCGAGCATCGTGAACTCGGGGTTATGCCGCGGCGACAAGCCTTCATTGCGAAAATTGCGATTGATTTCGAACACGCGCTCGAGCCCCCCCACCACCAGTCGCTTCAGATACAGCTCGGGCGCAATGCGCAAATAGAGATCCATGTCGAGTGCATTGTGATGCGTGATAAACGGGCGCGCCGCAGCGCCACCCGGAATCACCTGCATCATCGGGGTCTCGACTTCCAGATAGCCGCGTTCGTTGAGGAATCGTCGAATGAATTCGACGGTCTGCGAACGCAGCGTGAATACGCGCCGTGTGTCATCGTTGGTCATGAGATCCAGATAGCGCTGGCGATAGCGCACTTCCTGATCGGTCAAGCCATGGAATTTCTCTGGCAAGGGACGCAGCGACTTGGTGAGTAAACGCAAACGCTCCACATGCACGGACAACTCTCCTGCGTTGGTGCGGAAGACCACCCCCTCCGCGCCGACGATATCGCCGAGATCCCAGTGCTTGAAATCGGTGTACGCGTCTTCGCCCAGCGCATCCCGCTTGATATACAGCTGAATCTGGCCCGACATGTCCTTGAGATTTGCGAACGCCGCCTTGCCCATGACTCGCCGCGTCATCATGCGACCGGCGAGCGTCACGCGCCGACTCACCGTCTGCAGCGCTTCCGCATCCAGTTCTGCATACACCTGGTGGAGCTCAGCGGCCAACGTGTCGCGCCGGAAATCATTCGGATAGGCGTTTCCTCGCGCGCGCAGCGCGCCAAGTTTGGCGCGCCGTTGTTCGAGGATCTGCGCTTCGGTGCTGGAGTCTGGGGTGTCGCTCATGGCTGTCGGATCCAATGCGCAGCCGAGGCTGCGCCTACGTTTAATATTTTCGATTTCGCGGCTGAAGCCGCTCCTACAGTTGAATTCAGCCTCCGTCATGGTCATTCGCGGCTGAAGCCGCTCCTACAGGCGAGCCTTTATCTCCGTAGGAGCGGCTTCAGCCGCGATAACGCATCACAGCCCCTGCTTTAAGCTCGCTTCAAGAAACTGATCGAGCGCGCCGTCAAGCACCGCCTGCGTGTTGCCGGTTTCCACTTCGGTCCGCAAATCTTTGATCCGCGATTGATCGAGCACATAGGAGCGAATCTGATGTCCCCAGCCAATATCCGATTTCGCGTCCTCAAGCGCCTGCTTTTCAGAATTTCGCTTCAACATTTCCTGCTCGTACATTTTAGCGCGCAGCATTTTATAAGCCTGATCGCGATTCTTGTGCTGCGAGCGTTCGTTCTGACATTGCACGACGGTGTTGGTTGGAATATGCGTGATCCGAATTGCCGAATCGGTCTTGTTCACATGCTGACCGCCGGCGCCGCTGGCGCGATAGGTATCGATGCGCAAATCCGCCGGATTGATATCGATCTCGATGTCATCATCGATTTCAGGTGACACGAACACGGCAGCGAAGGAGGTATGCCGACGATTGCCCGAATCAAATGGTGACTTACGCACCAGGCGATGCACACCGGTTTCGGTACGCAGCCAACCGAAGGCATAGTCACCGACAATTTGCACGGTCGCGCTTTTTATCCCGGCCACTTCACCGGCCGAGCATTCAATCAATTCACACTTGAAGCCGCGCGCCTCGCCCCAGCGCAGGTACATTCTGAGCAGCATCTCCGCCCAATCCTGCGCCTCGGTACCGCCGGAGCCGGCCTGGATATCAACAAAGGCATTGGCCGCATCCATCTCGCCACTGAACATGCGTTGGAATTCAAGTTCAGCAAGTCCGCGTTCGGCGCGATCGAGATCGGCAAACACCGATTCCGCCGCCGCCTCATCATCTTCGGCCGCAGCCAGTTCGAACAGTTCACGCGCGTCGCCCACGGAGGCCCCAAAGGTGCGCAGAGTGTTGACGACCTTGTCGAGCGCGACGCGCTCCTTGCCCAGTGCTTGCGCTCGCGCGGGATTGTTCCAAATATCCGGTGCTTCGAGTTCGCGCTGAACTTCGGTTAGGCGCTCGGCCTTGGTTTCGTAGTCAAAGATACCCCCTTAGCGCGTCGAGCCGGCGCTGGAGGTCTTTTATCCGTTGCAGAGTTCCGGTGATTTCCATGGGGAGCAGGTGGCAGAAAACAGTCGGCGATTGTAACGGTTAGTGTGCAGGGCGTCAGCCGGCGTGCGCTCAGTCAACCTAGAAACGGCAGTTGAACGTCGCGTGCAGTGCGTTCCATGGTGTGCAGGGCAAGGCGCGATGAGGAGGAATAGCTAGCTATTCCGACGAGTTGCAACGCCGCCATGTGCGCCAGGGGACGCGCTGCACGTGACGTAGCGCCTTCACCAAAAAGGTGGCGCCGGTTTGCACGACAAAGCCGAAATTTTTCATTAGCGGACTCACCATGATCAGCGGTCAACTGCTGTTTCTAGGTCAATTGACTCGGCGTGTTCAATCACCAGCTGCAGGCTTTCACGCCCCTGATATTCATTGATCGACAAGCGATAGGCTGCACGGATTTGCCTCGCCTCACTCGCCCACGGCGCGTCGGCTGCGTTGAACGCAATGGCGGGGAAATTCAGCGCGCCGCGCCCTAATTGCAGCTTTAGATGGTCAGCACCCACCACCCGCCGCTGTTGAATTTCAAACTCCGCATCAAATAGGGGTTCAGGAAATGCCTGGCCCCAGGGCGCCGCCGTGCTCAGCAGTCGCGCGAGCGCCAAGGTCATGTCGGTCGGCAACAAGTCGCCATCGGTGGCAATGAAAGCGGTGAGTGCAGCAGGATCGACCTGTGCTGCAATTACCTGTTCGAAGGCTGCCGTGAACCGCGCGAGCTCAGCACGTGGCAGCGCGAGTCCCGCCGCCATCGCGTGTCCGCCAAAGCGGCTCAGCAGGCCCGGGTATCTGGCAGCGACGGTATCGAGCACATCACGAATATGCACGCCGGGAATGGAGCGCGCCGAGCCCTTTAATTCGCCCTCCCCGGCTGCCGCGAACGCGATCACGGGACGGTGATAAATTTCTTTTACGCGCCCGGCTACCACACCGACGATGCCCTGATGCCACGTGGGATCGAACAGACAAATGCCGTGCGGCAATTCGCCGCTGGGTGGCAGGTCTTGTAACACCTGATCGAGCGCCTGCATTTTCATCTCGCGCTCAAGCGTGCGGCGTTCCTGATTCAGCGCATCGAGTTGATTCGCGAGCGCCAGACAATGCGCCGGCACGTCGCTTAACAAGCATTCGATGCCGAGCGACATGTCCGCCATGCGTCCGGCGGCGTTCAGGCGCGGGCCGATGGCAAAGCCCAGATCGCTGGCGAGCAGACGTGCCGGATCGCGACCGGCCACGCGCAGGATTGCCGCGATCCCCGCCTGGCAATGCCCGCCACGGATCCGTGCGATGCCCTGCGCCACCAGGCGTCGATTGTTCGCATCGAGCGGCACCACGTCGGCCACCGTGCCGAGCGCCACCAGATCGAGCAGCGCGGCCAAATTAGGTTCTACGACGCCCCGCGCGGAAAACCAGTCAGTGCCGCGCAAATGCGCACGCAGCGCCAGCATCACATAGAAAATCACGCCCACGCCGGCCAGTGCCTTACTGCCAAAATTATCCCCCGGCACATTCGGATTCACGATCGCGTCCGCACTCGGCAAACAGGCCCCCGGCAAGTGATGATCGGTGATCAGCACTTTCATCCCATAGGCCTTGGCCGCCAGGACACCTTCCAAACTTGAGATGCCATTATCGACCGTGATCAGCAGATCAGCGCCCTTGGCCTTAACTAAATCGACAATCGGCGGCGTGAGCCCATAACCATACTCAAAGCGATTCGGCACCACGTAATCGACATGGCGGGCACCGCAGGCGCGCAATGCACGAATGCCGAGCGCGCAACTGGTCGCCCCATCGGCATCGAAATCGGCGACAAAGACGATCCGCTCGTCGCGCCGCAGGGCGGCTTCCAGCAACTCAACGGCGGCAGGCATGCCGCGTAACGCATCGGTGCGTAACAATCCCTGCAAGCTGAGATCGATAGCCGTTGCATCACAGGCGCCACGCGCGGCAAATACCCGCCGCAGCACCGGGTGTAAGGTATCCGGCAAGCTGACGTCGGCGGGGATTGCGCGGCGGACGATGCGTGATGCAGGCGCGGAAGAAGCGGGATTCATCTCACTCTACTTTGAAAGGCTGCGGCCCACGCCAGGTCTGCCAGCTTGGCAGCCAGGCGAGCTGCGCGCGGTGGGTGGCGGTCATAAAGGTCAAGGTGGTCAGCCGCCGGCGGCGCAATGCGCTCAGCAATTTAGGCAACCAGGCAGTTTCGAGTTCCATTAGAGAGATAACACGCTCGGCGCTCGCCGTCCCGAAAGCCTCGCCGGCTACGAGCAAGGTCTCACCAGCCGTCGCGAACACCTGTTCTGGCGCCGTGCGTGCTTGCCATGCGCACCCGGTGTGGCGCGCAAGCCCCGCCAGCAGGACATCGTTGCCCACCATCTGCGTGAAGGGACACGCGCCGACCGCGGCCTGTGCACCCCCACCAAACCACCACACCCCATTGACGGTGGGCTGACCCTCACGCGCGCGGCGCTGATTGATCGGATGCTCGTGCAATACCATTTGCAGATCATTGAGCCAGCGCCGCCAAATTCTTTGACTTGTTGCGAGCGGCATGAAGGGCGTGAGTGAACGGCCATTCAACCATTGCGCAGACGGTGCGTTGCCGGCGACCTCAGGCGGACGCCGCACATACCAGCGACTTGGCTCAAGGCCGCGTTGCCAGCCGAGTTCCGGAAACTCTCGCTGCAAACCTGCGAGCAGTTCGTCGGCCTCAGTCCCCGACAGCGCAAGCTGCGCCGGTCCGTAAACCAGCACCTTGTTGGGATCAGCATGCAGGTGCACGGGATCGCTGCGCAGTAAATCGGCGGATGGATCGTTTAAGTCGTGCAAGGCAGTGAGCGCGGCGAGCGCGCAATCCGCCGGCAAACCACCCGCACTCGCCAGCAAGGGTTCGAGCGGCCCGTCGTGCGGCGTCCGCGCAGCAGCCCCAAGGCACCACGCGAGACGCGGAAACTCGCGCTGCCGATCGGCCAGTGAGGTCGCGTCGTTTAAGCACACGCTGGGCAAAAAGATGACGACACCCGACATGGCGCGGTGCCGCTCAGCGCTACAGATTATCGAGAAGCGCGCGTTTAACGGCCAGGCTGTCGGCGGGCACTTCGAGCACCTTGCCGGGACTCTGCTTAATCGCGGTATCCGGATCTTTGAGACCGTGACCGGTCAAAGTACAGGTAATCAGGCTGCCGTCCGCGATTTTGCCGCGTTCGATGTCGCGCAACAGTCCCGCCACCGAAATGGCAGAAGCGGGTTCGCAGAACACCCCTTCGGTTTCCGCCAACAAACGCTGTGCGCGGAGAATTTCGTCATCCGTGAGGCTGTCGAACCACCCGTTCGATTCGCGCACCGCCGCCCATGCAAGATCCCACGACTGCGGATTACCGATGCGAATGGCGGTCGCAATTGTTTCCGGATTCTCAATTGGATGGCCGGCGATAAAAGGCGCCGATCCGGCAGCTTGGTAGCCCACCATCACCGGGCGGGTGTGGGTGACTGGCGGACACGGGAATGCGCAGGACTCCGTGCAGAAACCGCAGGACGCGGTTTTCGGCTGAATACCCGCGTATTCACTAAAACCCACCCAGTAAGCGCTGATATTGCCGGCGTTGCCGACTGGGATGCAGTGATAGTCCGGCGCGCGGCCCAGCGCATCGACAATCTCGAAAGCGGCCGTCTTCTGACCTTGCAGGCGATACGGATTGATGGAATTCACGATGGCGACCGGCGCGACCTCTGCCATCTCTTTCACAATCCGCATGCCATCGTCGAAATTGCCCTTGATCTGAATCACCACCGAACCCTGAATCATCGCCTGCGCCAATTTACCCAGTGCGATCTTGCCTTCCGGGATCAGCACGAAGCAGCGGATGCCGGCACGCGCGGCATACGCCGCCGCTGAGGCTGAAGTATTGCCGGTGGAGGCGCAAATGATCGCCTTGGTACCTTCCGCCACGGCCTGGGTCACCGCCATGGTCATCCCGCGATCCTTAAAGGATCCGGTGGGATTCAAGCCTTCGAATTTCGCAAAAATTTTCACGTCGCGGCGCGTCGCCCGCGCGATGTTGTCGAGTGGGATGAGCGGTGTATCGCCTTCGGAGAGACTGATCACGCGGGTGTCCGGCGCAATAGGCAGGCGCGCGCGATAGCGTTCGATGAGACCTCGATATAGCTGCGGATACGGGGCGCTACTGTTCATGCAAAAGGCTCCACGCGAATGCGCACGACTTTAGCTTTGATCGCGGGCAATTGCTCGAGGCGGGCGATGGCGTCATTCATCGCCCCTTCCTGCACGCGATGGGTGAGAATCACCACCGGCACCACCGCGGGATCGTGCTGACGTTCGAGCTGAATGATGGCCTCGATGCTGATCCCCCGTTCGGCGAGAATGCGCGTGACATCGGCGAGCACCCCAGGCTCATCAGCGGCCTGCAAGCGCAGATAGCACGCTGTCGACGTTTCCGCGATATCGAGGATGCGCAGATCCTCCAGCGAATCGGGCTGAAACGCGAGATGCGGCACACGGTTCTCCGGATCGGTGGTGAGCGCACGCACCACATCCACCAAATCGGCGACCACCGAGGACGCCGTCGGCTCGGCACCGGCGCCGGCGCCCGACAGCAACACGGGACCCGCCGCATCCCCGCGCACCAACACTGCATTCATCACGCCATTCACGCGTGCGATCGGTTGCGTGGCGGGAATCAACGTGGGATGTACGCGCAGCTCGAGCCCATTCGCGACCTGGCGCGCGATGCCGAGGTGTTTGATGCGATAGCCAAGCCGCTCGGCGTACTTCACGTCCTCACCGGTGATATGGCGAATGCCCTCGACATAGACCCGTGCGAACTGCAGGGGGATGCCGAAGGCCAGCGCGGCGAGGATGGTGAGTTTGTGCGCGGCGTCGATCCCATCCACATCAAACGACGGATCGGATTCGGCATAACCCAGGCGCTGCGCTTCCGCCAGTACTTCAGTGAAGTCGCTGCCTGCCTCGCTCATCGCGGACAAAATAAAATTGCAGGTGCCGTTGATGATGCCGGCCAGCCACAGCACGTCGTTACCGGCCAAGGCTTCGCGCATGACCTTGATCACCGGAATGCCGCCCGCGACCGCCGCTTCAAAGGCGACCATCACGCCTTGGGCCTGGGCTGCCGCGAAAATTTCGTTGCCATGCAGGGCAATCAGCGCCTTGTTGGCTGTCACCACATGCTTGCCGTTGCGGATCGCACGCAGCACCAGCGTACGCGCAGGTTCAATTCCGCCGATTAACTCGGCAACAATTTGCACCTCGGGCGAATCCACGACCTCGAAGGGATCAGCGACCAATTTCAGTCCGGTGGTATCCACGTGGCGGACCTTGGTGAGATCACGCGCAGTGGCGAGCGCAATCTCAATTCGGCGACCGGCGCGTGAGGCGATCAACACTGCGTTCCGCCGGAGCACCTTCAAGGTACCACCACCGACAGTGCCGAGGCCGAGCAGGCCAACCTTGACGGGCGCCAATTCCGCCATCTCAAGCCACTCCGCCAGCGTGCGGTGTTCCAGGCAGGGTGCGGCCCGGGTCGCGCAGCATCTCTTTGATACTGCGGATCGCCTGGCGTGTGCGATGCGGGTTCTCAATCAATGCGAAGCGCACGAAGTTATCGCCGTATTCACCGAAGCCGATGCCGGGCGAGACCGCCACTTTGGCTTCGAGTAATAACTTCTTCGAAAATTCCAAAGAACCCAACATGCGGAACGGCAGCGGGATCTCGGCCCACACGAACATGGTGCCGCGCGGCCGTTCAACCGCCCAGCCGGCGGCGTTCAGGCCATCGCACAGCACGTCGCGCCGCTGCTGGTACATCTCGCGAATTTCGCCCACACATTCCTGCGGGCCTTCGAGCGCCGTAATTGCGGCAATTTGCACGGGCGTGAACATGCCGTAATCGAGATAGGACTTCATGCGACCAAGCGCATAGACAAGATCCGGATTGCCCACCATAAAGCCGATGCGCCAGCCCGGCATGTTGTAACTCTTGGACAAAGTGAAGAATTCGACTGCGATGTCCTTGGCGCCGCGTACTTGCAGGATGGACGGCGCCTGATAGCCGTCGAACACGAGATCCGCATACGCCAGATCGTGCACCACATAAATATTGTGTTCGCGGGCGATTTCGACCACGTGCTTGAAGAAATCAAGTTCCACGCATTGCGTGGTCGGGTTGCTCGGAAAATTCAGCAGCAGCATCTTCGGTCGGGGCCAACTGTTGCGGATGGCCTGCTCCAGCTCTGCGAAGAAATCGACACCCGGTCCGATTGGTACGTGCCGAATATCCGCACCCGCGATCACGAAACCATAGGGATGGATCGGATACGAAGGATTCGGCACCAGCACCACATCACCATGATCGACGGTCGCGAGTGCGAGATGTGCCAGCCCTTCTTTCGATCCAATCGTGACAATCGCCTCGCTATCCGGATCGAGCGCCACATCGTAGCGATTGCGATACCAGTTGCAGATCGCCTGGCGTAACCGCGGAATGCCCTTCGAGACCGAATAACGGTGGGTATCGCCGCGCTGCACCGCCTCTACCAGCTTATCGACGATATGCTGCGGCGTCGGTTGGTCCGGATTGCCCATGCCGAAGTCGATGATGTCTTCGCCGCGGCGGCGCGCCGCCATTTTGAGCTCGCCCACCTGATTGAAAACATACGGTGGCAGGCGCTGGATGCGAGGGAATTCTTTGGCCAAGGCGATTACACTGCGGGCTGGAGGTTGCGTGATAGACGTGACTCGGGAAGGCGGCACGCTACCGGCCTTAAGTTCGCGTGTCAAACGACGTGATGTGGCCCGTGTGGCTCTCAAGCAGGAATTATCTAACGCATGACAGACACCATACTCGCGACAGTTCAGGCGCAGTTGCTCGAGCCCGCAGGCCTCGATATTCAGGCGTTGGAACAAGTGCTCGGCAAACTCACCTCGACGCAGGTTGATCTCGCGGATCTCTACTTTGAATATTCGCGCGGCGAAGCCTGGAGTTTGGAAGACAGTATCGTCAAGGAGGGCTCGCACAGCCTCGAACAGGGCGTCGGGATCCGCGCCGTGGTTGGCGAGAAAACCGGCTTCGCGTATTCAGACGATCTAAGTCTGCCGGCACTCTTGCAAGCGAGTGATGCCGCGCGCGCAATTACGCGCCAGGGTCTGCAAACGTCGATTCGGATCGTCTCGGCAACCACCGCACCTGCACGCTATCTGGCGGTGGATCCAATCACAAGTTTAGACGCTGCGCAGAAAATCAGTTTGCTGCAGCGGCTCGATGCCCGGGTACGCGCCGCCGATCCGCGGGTCAAGCAAGTCATGGCGAGCCTGGTCGGACGCTATACCCAGGTGATCATCGCCGCCACCGACGGCACCTTGGCGGCCGATATCCGGCCGTTGGTCAGGCTCAATGTTTCCGTCATCGTTGAACACCAAGGACGCCGCGAAACCGCCAGCTACGGCGGTGGTGCGCGCAGTGGCTACGACTACTTCCTGGCCGACCATCACGCGGAGGCGATCGCCGATGAGGCACTACGCCAGGCGTTAGTCAGTCTGGAGGCGCGTCCCGCGCCAGCAGGTGAAATGACGGTAGTGCTCGGCCCGGGCTGGCCGGGCATTCTGCTGCATGAGGCAATTGGTCACGGGCTCGAAGGCGATTTCAATCGCAAAGGCACCTCCGCGTTCGCCGGCCGCATTGGCGAGCGCGTGGCGGCGCCCGGATGCACTGTGGTGGACGACGCCACGCCGCCCAATCGACGGGGCTCGCTTGCGATCGACGACGAAGGCACGCCGGGCCAGCGCACGGTATTGATTGAGGACGGGATCCTGCGCGGCTATTTACAAGACAAGCAGAACGCACGGCTGATGAAAATGAATCCCACCGGCAACGGCCGGCGCCAATCGTATAGTCATCGCCCGATGCCGCGCATGACCAACACCTACATGCTTGCCGGTGAGCGCGATCCGCAGGAAATTTTGCAATCCGTTAAACGCGGGTTATACGCGGTCAGCTTCGGCGGCGGGCAAGTGGATATCACTAACGGTAAGTTTGTGTTCAGCGCGAGCGAAGCCTACCTCATTGAGAACGGCCAGATCACGGCGCCAGTCAAAGGCGCCACCCTGGTCGGCAATGGACCGGATGTCCTCACTAGAGTCGCACTCATTGGCAACGATCTGGCGCTCGATAATGGTGTCGGCACCTGCGGCAAAAACGGGCAATCAGTGCCGGTGGGGGTGGGGCAGCCCACCTTGCGGATCGATGGGCTGACGGTGGGGGGGACGCAGACGTAGGCGAAAGTCACGGCTAAAGCAGCTGCAACGCAAACGCCATAAACGCGAGCCACGCAGTCGTGAAAACCACCGTGCGCGCCATCAGCAGGCTGACACCCGAAATATGCAGCACCGCATGCGCGGTCCGCGCATAGAAATACACTGCTGCAGCATTCAAAGTAATCGCGTTTGAAACACCGACGGCATGCGCAATCAGCACTACCGCCGCAAAGGGCGCGAAAGTTTCGACCGCATTCACATGGGCGCGATTGGCGCGATTAACCCAGTCCGGCAGGGGGGATGACGGTGCGATTTTGTAGTCCACCGGTTTTAGCATTCCGCGACTCATCAGATAGCCAATCACCACCGGGATCCATAGAACGCCGGTGAGGATTGCGGTGTAGAGCAAGTAGGTAAGTTCGGTTGTCATGCACTGTCTCCTCGGGAATTCACAGCGACCCTACGCGTATTCAATATATGTTCAAGAACATATTCTGCGACTGCGGTAGGCTGTGCCCGTAGTCCTCTGGAGTTGCACCGTATGCCCTACCCCGCCGCCCACAAAGCGCAGACCCGCGCGCGCATCGTGGAGAGTGCGCGCGCTTTGTTTAACCGGAAAGGTTTCGTCGAAGTCTCGATCGACGAGATCATGGCGCACGCGGGGTTGACCCGCGGTGGTTTCTACAGCCATTTCGAGACCAAAGAAGATTTGTTCGTGGAAGCGATTGCGGCCTACGGCCGCCGCAATCCTGCCGACCGGTGGGAGGATGTTGAGCTGGATTTCTCCTGCACCGGCGAAAAGTTGGCGAGCGAGATGATTAACGCCTATCTCTCGCGTGCACATCTCAACGATATCACCGGTCACTGTCCGCTGATCGCCTTGCCGTCTGACGTGGCACGCGCCAGCCCCCGCGTCAAAGAAGCGTACCGCGGACTGCTGGAAGGCATGGCCGGCATGTTCGCGACAGCGCTGCCGAATCTGGATGCCGAGGCGGCGGGTGCCCGCGGGCTGGCGCTCGCCGCGCTCTGCGTGGGCGGCATGGTGTTGGCGCGCACTTTCGAAGATGAGGCATTCAGTAACCAAATTCGCGAAGCGGTGCGTGCGTTGGCACTCGAGAGTTTGGGCTAAACAAAGCTTCCAAAAAGCAGAGCGGGAATACCGGCCACGCCAAAAGCCGCAGGAAGAGGAGACTGGCCGCAGCGCGCCTCCC
>CAMATU010000119.1 GCA_945861225.1 Klebsiella pneumoniae | reverse complement strand
GTATTCCTTTGCCATTGCCGGCAATGTCAGAAGGCCCAAGGCACGGCTTTTGTCGCCAGTGTGCCGATACCTGCGGCGGATTTCGAATTGATAACTGGCGCGGACACACTGACCGCGTTTCGTGCGTCAGTCGCGAAAGCCCGTCACTTCTGCCGCCAGTGCGGCTCCCCAATCTACAGTCAAGTTGATGGGAAGCCGGTGTTGCGACTACGCGCGGGAAGTCTCGACGCGGCGACCAGCCTTAAGATCGAAGCCCACATTCATACGGCGAGCACGGCTGCCTGGTATCGAATCAACGATGACCATCCCCAGTACCCAGGATTTGAACCTGACCGCACTAAAACCTAGGAACGCTCAGCGCGGTGTCGGTAGCGGATGCCGGATACTCGGCGCGAGGCTGGTCTGGACTTCGTGTGCGTCATAGGCGTTGGCGTCCGATTCCGGTTTGGTGCCTTTAAACATCAGCACATAGGCCTGCGCTTTATAGTTCGTGATCGGGATTGCACTGCCGCTCGCAAACGTCGTGCGTGGCCAGAAGCGCGGGTAGAAGGGATCGAAGCTGTCGTAACCGCTCATCGTTTCCATGTACGTGGTATTGGCTTCAGTATCGTTATCAGAGAGCACGAAGTAATCGAAGCCCTGGCTGAGCGTGAGTTCGGCAATCCGGAATAGTAGATTGTTCTCGACTTCTTCACGCGTGGTCAGGGAATTGCCCGCAAAGTTCACGCGATAACGATTGGCCTCGATGCGCTGTTCGCTGAACCCGCCGTTTTGCTGCAGTGGCTGGTAGGGGGTCTGGGTGGACATCACGCAGCCGGTAAGGAGGAGCGCGCCCGCCAACAAGAGCTGGCGGCGCAGTCTCGCGGCTAACAATCTGTCTGCACAGGATCGCATGGTCACCAAATTACACCGAGCGAACCCAACCTGCACTGAATGTGCGTAAAAGCGGTGGATCAGCCATTAGCAGGCGCCCTGCCACCGCCGCTGAGTGTCGCCTGGCGCGCGATAGAACACGCCACCTTTCATCACGGCCAGAATTCGGGCGCGCTGTTGCAGCAGCCGAATGTCTTTAAGGGGATCGCCGTCGACCAAAATGATGTCGGCCAAATAGCCTTCGCGGATAACGCCAAGTTCGTGCGGGCGTCCCATGATTTCTCCACCGAGGCGGGTGGCGGCCTCAATGGCTTCCATCGGCGACATCCCGATTAACTCCACGAAATATTGGAGATCCTTCGCATTCTGTCCATGCGGCGTCCACGCAAATCCATAATCGCCACCCGGCAGGATGCGAATGCCTTTCTTATGCATCTTCTTCAGGCCAGCAATGGCGGCCGCGAGTTCCAATTCATAGGCGTTCGCCAGCGTTGAACCCGGCGCAACGCCCCAGGCGGCGGCTTCGCGCGCGGTACAAATAAGCCAGGCCAACCCTGGCGCGACAAAGTGCCGGTCGCGTCGTTTCACCAGCATCGCCAATGCTTCGTCATCCATGAACGAGGCGTGATAAATAATCTCGATGCCATTGCGCACGCACATTTTTACGGACTCGGCCGAGCGCGCGTGCGCGCAGAGGCGGAGCCCACGGCTATGCGCCTCGCGCGCGGCCATCGCGCACTCCTCTTCACTCATCACGGTAGCCGCCGAGGGCACGCCAGTAATTTCTTCACCCGAAAGGTTGAGCTTGATGAGATCAACGCCATACTTGATGAAGCGCCGTACCGTGCGTCGAACTTCCTCCGGGCCACTCACCACCGCGCCAAAATTCAGCGCTTCATGCTCAATGTGTGGTGGCGCGGTGTCGCCCAGGCCGCCGACAGTCGCAATTTCCTGGCTGTTTGCGAGATAGCGCGGCCCTGGAATTTGGCCGGCATTGATTGCATTGCGGATGACGACATCAAGGCGCGGTTTGGCCGCCGCAGCCCCTACACAACTTGTGAAGCCCATGTCCAGATATTTCTCCGCCACCTGCGCACACCACAGCACGTGTTCCTCTGGTGGCATGAACTGAATCGCCGAGAGGCTGGGTTGATCGTTCCAACTGAAATGGGTGTGTGCGTCGCACAGGCCCGGCATGAGCGTCGCGCCCTGGCCATCGATGACGTCGGCACCTGTTCTGCGTTTTGCCTTGCCCCTGGTGACGCGGACAATCCGTTCGCCCTCGATCTCAACTGCTCCGAGCGACGGCGGCTTACCTGAGCCATCGAGAATGCTGACGTTCTTGAAGATAAGCCGGTCGGTCATAAATTCAACTCCGTGCCACGACGGTATTTACCAAGGTCCCGATGCCAGTGATCTCGATTTTGACGCGATCCCCAGGCACCAACCAACGCGGGGGCTTGAAGCCGATACCGACGCCGGAGGGCGTGCCAGTCGCAAGCACGTCGCCCGGCAGCAAAGTGATGCCATGGGAAAGCGTGGCGAGTAAGGTCGGTACATCGAAAACCATCATTGCGGTGCTCGAATTCTGGCGCAGCTCGTCGTTCACCCAGCATTTTATGGTGGTATGCGCGAGATCGATTTCGTCGCGTGTGACGAAGCAAGGCCCCATGGGACAGAACGTGTCCTGGGATTTGCCGAGCAACCATTGCTTGTGGTGCTTCTGAATGTCTCGTGCAGTGACATCATTGATGATGGTGTAACCCCACACATGGTCCATGGCGTTGGTGGCTGCAATGTTGCGTCCGCCTTTACCGATTATCACGCCAAGTTCCGCCTCGTAGTCTGTCTCGATTGAGACGCGTGCATCCTGTTCGATGGCGGCACCGCAGGCGATGACTGACTCAGGCAGCTTGGAGAACACGATCGGCGCCTCGGGGGGCGCATCCGAAGTGGCGCTGGAATCATAACCACTGTTGGCGAACTCCTTCACATGTTCGTGATAGTTCTTGCCGACGCAAAAAATATTCCGCGATGGGCGTGGAATGGGCGCAAGGAGCGTCACCTCGGCTACCGAAGTCCGCTCCGTGGTGCGCGACATGGGGCGAATTTTGCCCGCAGCACCAAGTGCAACCAGCACGCCTGCAGTCTCGATCGGACCATGCACATCAAGTGGAAAGATGGTCTGCCCGTCGGGGGTAAGTTCGCCGATTCTGGCCTTCGCGCCGGACTCTCTAAACACGACTAATCGCATCGGGATCTCTTTTCTGAAATAGATCAATCTGGCCTAATGGTACAAGCAGAGCGTTATCTCTGCACGTGCATGATCGAGCCATCACCGCTGCCCAAACGAGATTCCTGCGCATGATTGACGCCACATTTTTCTCGACGTTAGACGCCATCCAACAAACCTTGGCTGGCGACAACTACATCGCTGATCGGGCGCTCGCGTTGTCCCTCAAATTAGCCCACGACCTGCAGAAGCCTTTGCTGCTTGAGGGCGAAGCCGGTGTGGGCAAGACTGAAGTGGCTAAGGTGCTTGCCTCAGTACTGGATACCCCGCTCATTCGTCTTCAATGTTACGAAGGCCTGGATGCGAACACGGCGTTGTATGAATGGAACTACGCGCGCCAGATCCTGCATATCCGGATTGCCGAGCAGGATCACACGGCGCGCGCAGCACTTGAGAAGACCATCTTCAGCGACGAATTTCTACTTGCGCGACCACTGCTGGCGGCGCTCCGTCACCCGGGCCCGCGCCCTGCGGTGCTGCTGATTGACGAGATCGACCGCGCTGATGAGGAGTTCGAAGCCTTCCTGTTGGAAATATTGTCTGACTTTCAAATCACGATTCCGGAACTGGGCACCATCAAGGCGATCTATCCGCCGCTCGTCATCCTGACCTCCAATCGCACGCGCGAACTGAACGATGCCCTGAAGCGTCGTTGCCTGTATCTGTGGATCGACTACCCCGATCCGCAGAAGGAACGCGAGATAATTCGCCGCCGCGTGCCGGGCATTGAGCAGCGCCTGCTGGAGACCATTACAGACACCATGCAGACCTTGCGCAGCATCGATTTCTATAAGCGCCCGGGGATTGCCGAAAGCATTGATTGGAGCCGTGCGTTGTTCGGTCTCGGCAGTGCGGAGATCACCCCCGAGTTACTCACCGATACGGCGGGCGTGGTGCTCAAGTACCGCGATGACATTGAGCGGTTACGTCGGATTGGCGCAGCCCAAATCCTGGCTGGGCAGACGGCTGAAAAACACGCGTCAGAAATTCGCTGATTGACGATGAGTGCCGGGCCAGGGTTCACCCTAGCGCAGTCGCTGATCGACAGCACGCTGGCACTGTGCCGGCGCGCACGCGCGGAACAGCTTGGCGTGACCCCCGCTAAGGTGTTGGACGTGATGCGCGCGCTGCCTACAATCGATTGTTTCAGAGAGGACGACTATCGCCTGGCGTTGCGCCTCAATCTCGCCACTAGCCGGGAAGAAGAGCAGAAATTTGACCGCCTATTCCACGAATTCTTTCATGGTGAAATCAACGACCGCCCTTTCCACAGCCGGATTCGCGGCGAATCCATGCAGGGCAGCCTGGGGCATCACTATCGCGAGATAAACCAGGAGATCACCACTGCCGCAGAGAGTTTCAGCGCGGACGTGGTCTCACGCGGCCTGGATCTCGATAGTCGCTGGGATCCCGAGGCACCGCCCCTCGCGCAGATCATTCGTGAGCTCGCCAAACATCTCGCGACACGACCCTCGCGTCGGATGCAGCAGGCGCCTCATGGCGCCAAGATCGATCTTCGACGCAGCGTTCGCCGCAATGTGCGGCATGGTCTTGATCTGCTCCAACTTGCACGGGTTGAACGGCGCACCCGCAAAACGCGCATCGTAATGTTGTGCGATGTGAGTGGCTCGATGGATGCCTTTAATCCTTTCCTATTGCGCCTGATGTTCGGCCTGCAACAGGCGCTCAGGAATTCCCGCACTTTGGTGTTCAGCACCCACGTGACTGAAATCACCGCGCTGTTACGCCGGCGTAGCGTGCAAGACGCCTTGCGTGAGGTGAGTGATACGGTTCGCCAGTGGTCGGGAGGAACGAACATTGGCGGCGCCCTTGCAACCCTTAACCGCGGTGTGCTGCGCGAAGGCACTGGCAATTCCACTGTCGCAATAATTATCAGTGACGGTTACGACAACGGAGATACGCAATTAATTGATCTCGAAATGCGCACCTTGCACCGCTTGGTTGAAACGGTGGTGTGGATCAACCCGATGTACGGCGCCTCCACCTTCCAGGTGCGCGCCGCTGGCATGAAGGCCGCGCTGCCCTATGTCGATCACTTTCTACCGGCCTTCGATGCAAAGTCATTGAAAATCCTGGTGCGGGATTTAGGGCGAGTCTAGCGGCGGTGCGGACGATGAAGCGACCGAAATTTATAGGGCGGATAAGCCCGCAGGGCGTCATCCGCCGACCTGCGTCGGCTTGCATTATTCTGAACTCATCCGGCGGACTCACGTCAGTTCTTCCAGCAACGCTTTCGCCTCGAGGAGATCCTTGGTATCGAAGCCTTCAGTGAACCAGCCGTAGATTGATTCCAGCAGTTCCCGCGCTTCCGTATTTTTCCCCTGGCTTCGCCACAAGCCTGCGAGATTTATCGAGGCACGGAGCTCCAGTGATTTAGCGTGTTGCGTACGCGCGATCTCAGTGGCCTTCCGGAAACTGGCCTCGGCCTCTGCTCGAGGATCAACCGGCAGCGGTCGTAGATTGGTATCTGCCATTATTTTCAGCGAGAACTCCCCTTTAAGCCGGTGCAGTTCGGCTTCAAATATCCCTTCTCCCGTGTCTTGCGCCAACTCAAGCCCCTCGTCGATGACACTCATACCGTCATCGAACCGCCCCATATTTCCGTAACACTCCGCCAACATTGCAGGGAACCACGTACAAGCTAAGCGTCCGCCAGCGGCGCGCCACCCTTGCTGCCCCTCGGTCATCATGCGTATGCCCTGTCCACGGTCGGCTAATGCCCAACCTTCAATCATCAGTCCCAATGGCTGCTCCATACCAAACCCGTGCTTCATGCATAGCGAGGCGGATTCTATTGCAAGGTTTTGCGCAAAATGCTTCTCGTTGCAAACCTGATAACTCAGGGCAGACATCAAATGAACCCACATTTGACTGTACGGCTGAGAAAGGTGAGAAATCAGGCGCTGACCAGCTTGTGTTTTGAGCACAGCTTGCGCGGGGTAACCGCGAAGCCATAACGCGATAGCAGCGTAACTAAACCCCATCGGACCAATATCAGACCCATATTTCTGCACGTACGACAGATGATGCTCGGGAACGTAATACGCAATGCATTGGTCAAGATTCGCCTGCGCTGAATCAAGCTCACCTAACCAAACCTGACTCACGCCAACCGCATAATGTGCAACGACGAGCGACAATGGATCCTGTACACGATGCGCCAGGCGCAGAAGCTGTTCGCCAACGTCCAGGGATTTACGAAGATGTCCCCCGACAGCGTAAAACATCCATAAACCCCACAGGACTGGAAAAATCCGCGGTGTCTCGCCGATTTCCTCGCATAGCGCCTGAGCTCGGCCATAGGCTATCCCGACCTCGTCTGCAGCCCACCCTTTTGCCGAGATCAGCACTTGACCTAAGGCTATTTGCAGGTTCATTTCTTGATAAATGGCAGATTGATTCTGGTGTATGACGCTAATCAACTCGATACCCCTGGTGAGATGACTGATCGCTTCACGATTGGCAGACCGTTGTATTGCCCGCTCTCCTGCCAGCTGCCAATAGCCTATCGCCGCCGCGAGGTCTCCTGCTGCGGTAAGGTGATGTGCCTGGAGTTCGGGTTCGGCGGCGATGGTCTGCGGAAAGTCTGCTTCCAGTACCCGTGCAATTGAAGCGTGCAATGTCTGTCGTACACTCTTCAGCAGTGAGTCATACGCTGCATCCTGCACCAACGCGTGTTTGAAAGTGTAGATAGCTTCGGGCGGTAAACCGCGGCGGAAAGCGAGTCCGGAGTCGATCAGTTGGTCGAGCGCACCGTCGAGCGCAGTTTTAGGCTTGCCAGCCACTGCGGCAAGGAGTTCATAACCAAACTCCCGCCCAATCGCCGCCCCAATCTGCGCAATCTCTTTCACAGCAGGTGAACGATCTAACCGTGCCATCAACGAATCGCGCAAGGTCGGAGGAATGGTGACTGTCCGGGCGAGGCCAATGTACTCGTAGTGGTCATTCGTCACGTGGAGTTCGCCGGATTCGAGAATGCTTTTGGTCAGCTCTTCGACAAACAGCGGCACCCCGTCGGTCTTGCTGAGAATTTGCGCAAGTAACTCGCTCGGCAGCGCTTTTCTGTCAGTCAGCTTCTCCACTATCGCTGCACTTTGCACCCGCGTGAGCTTCGAGAGATTCAGCGCCGTCACATGGCCATGCGCGGACCACCGCGCTTGAAACTCCGGTCGATGGGTCAGTACGATCAACAGCGGCATGGTGGTCACGCGATCAATGAGCTGCTCAAGCACTTCCAGGCTGGTCGGATCTGCCCAATGCGCATCCTCGAATAGCAGCACCGTCGGGTGTTTGCGCGCGGCAGCCTCGACGATGTTCACCAATACCCGCAAGGTCTCGTCCTTGTGCTTCTGCGGGGTCAGCGTGAGTACGCCGTAACGGTCTTCGCAGGGAAGCGACAACATTGTGGCGACAAACCGAACCTCGGTGAGTGGCAACCCGTAGTCGGTGACCAGCAGCGCTTCGAGCTTGTCGAGTTTCGAGTCAGCCGTTTCGTCGCGGCCGAACCGGAGGGACCGTTCAAGATTCTCAATACTCGGGTAGAACGCACTGTTCACGTGGTACGGCGAGCACTGGAAACGCAACCCGCCCACCCCATCCACCGCGAGCCGCGCCAGTAACTCACTCAAAATGCGACTCTTGCCGATGCCGGGCTCACCGGACAGCAGCACCACCTGGCCCTCGCCTTCTTGGGCGAGTTGCCAGCGCTCCAACAGCATCGCGACTTCATGTTCGCGTCCGACCAAGGGGGTCAGCGCGCCTTGGGTTGCGGCGTCGAAACGGCTGGCTGCGACATTCATCCCCGTGATCCGCCACATCCGCAGCGGCTCAGCGACGCCTCTCAATGTTTGCTCGCCCAAATCTTCGAATTCGAAACTGCCACCCGCCAGCCGTCGTGTGTGTTCGCTCACCACCACCGTGTCGGGCGCTGCCAATGCCTGTAAGCGTGCGGCGAGATTTGGCGTCTCGCCCAGCGCCAATTGTTCGTGCCGTTCACCGCCGCCGACTTCGCCGACCACGACCAAGCCAGTGTGAATGCCAATCCGCACTGCTAAGTGCGCGCGGCTTTCGTCCATCCGCTGTGAATTCAAGTCGTGCATCGCCGCCACAATCCCCAAACCTGCGCGCACAGCGCGCGCCGCATCGTCTTCATGCGCCAGCGGATGGCCGAAATACACCAGCAGCCCATCACCCAGGTACTGCGCGATGTGACCTTCGAATTGCGCAATGACTTGGGCCGCAGTGTCTTGATAGCTGCGGATAACCGCCCGCAGATCTTCGGGATCCAGGCGTTCAGACAACGCCGTCGAGCCGACTAAATCACAGAACATCACCGTCAACTGGCGACGTTCGCCGTCGGTCTTAACCGCTACGGCAGGCTTAGTGGATTCCCTAGCTGCAGTTAGCGAAAGTGCCGGCGCCTCGGCATCATTCAATTCGGCAATCGCCCTAAGCAGTTTCCTGCGGTGACCGAGCGGCACCCCAAGTCCTAGTAAATCTTCCTCGCTCAGCAATGTGAGCGCATCGAAGTCGATATCATTACCGGCAAAGATCGTCGCGTATTGCGTGAGGCCGAGTGCTTCTAACCACAAAGGGAGATCTGTAGGCATCGGTCAGCTATCAATCTCGGCCAATGCCGGTCCCGGAAGACGAACGACTAGGGTTTGCATACGGTGATTGTATTGCGCGTGGCAAGGCGCGGCCAGCCAGCGACGTGGATCGGGTTGGCTGTCGACAGCTTTTTTGAGTGTCCGCAGACTGCTTACCAAACGCGCGCACCATCCGCTAGAATCTCTGGCCTTATCTCTTAGTGAAGTGATTACCTCCCATGAAGTGGTTCGCACGCCTGGTGACGGGCCACCCTGTCGTTCTGTTAAGTATCCTGCTCGCGATTACGCTTGCCGCCCTGCAGGGTATTGTCGATATCCGTACTGGCGAACTCCGCCTCCGCATTGATCCGGCGCTCGATCGCCTACTTCCTGAAGGCGATGACGAACGCCGCTTCTATGAGCGTGCGCGCAAAGTCTTCGGCAGCGATGAGTTCATTCTGCTGGTCTTCGAAGCAGACGATATCTATCAGCCCCTATGGCTCGACCGACTCCAAAGAGTCACCAGGCGTCTGGAAACCGAACCCGACGTGCTGCGGGTGTTATCGCTTGCCAACGCGCTCGATGTGACCGGGCACGGCGACGACATTGAAATCAACACCTTCTACGAGGATATCCCGCAGGCGCCAGCGGCGCTCGCGGCACTCCGCGCACGGGTTGCCCAACACCCACATTATGGCAATGCCTTGGTGTCTGCCGATGGCCGCGCCGCCGCGCTGGTGGTGTTCTTCGAGCACATTGATGATCGCGATTTCGTAAAGCGGAATGTCAGCGAGAAGCTGGCCGCCATCGCGAGCCAGGAAGCCGGCGCACCAGTGCTGGTGACTGGCAATCCGCACATCAAGGCGCAATTGAGCCGGACTATCGTGTCCGAACTCCGCTTCATTCTGCCTGCCGTCGGCCTTATCACCGCCTTGTTGTGCGCGCTGGCTTTTCGCACGCCGCGCGGGGTGTTGCTACCTATCAGCGCGATCGCGATGTCTCTGGTTTGGACCTTGGGTGCGATGGGCTGGGCCGGGACACCACTTAATCTGGTCTCGAATATTATTCCGCCACTGCTTATCACGCTCGGCTTTGCCGCCGCAATGCACGTGATGTCGGAGTACTACGAAGCGCTACAGCATCAACCGCGCCTTGATCGCGCGACGAATATCGCGGCGGTAGTGACGTTGATCGAAGAAATGGGGCTGGCGATGACGGTCAATGGTTTGACCACCGCGCTCGGCTTTCTGTCTTTGTGCACGAGCAGCATCCTGGCTATTCGCGAATTCGGCGCGTGGTCGGTAGTTGGCGTCGTGGTGGCCACCCTTACCTCATTAACCTTCATCCCCGCGATGTTGTGTTTGCTGGGACCGCGCGCCCGCGCAGTTCGCACGCCGCGCAACGGGCGCATCGAGCGGCTGGCTGATCGCATCGCAGAATTTGACATGCGCCATCGCCGCGGAATCTTCGTCGCTGCGTTCGCGTTGCTTGCCACTGCGCTCTATGGCATTAGCCGCATCGAAGTTTCGAGCAGTTTTGTCGGCAGCTTTGTCGCGAGTTCACCGGTTCGCCAGACCTTCGAATCTTTGAACGAACGGCTTGGCGGGCTTAATTCCTTTTTCATCGTGCTTGAATCCGACGAGGACGAAGCCTTCACGCGACCCGACAACCTGCGCGAAATCGTGCAACTCCAGAAGTGGCTGGAGCAGCAACCAGAAATCGGTAGCACCGCCTCGCTCGCCGATGGCGTGATGTTGCTGAACCGCGCATTTCATGCGGATGATCCGGCGGAATTCAAGATTCCGGCCAAGGCTGGGCAGGTCGATGAGTTGCTGTTATTCGGCGGTGATGCGCTTACCGACGGCTTTGTCGATCCGCATCGACGCGTGACCAATATCACGATCCGCTCGAAAGTTAGCGGATCTGCCGAGATTCGCGTGCTGATGGCGCGCCTTGATGCGCGCCTTGCGCAATTGCCGCGCCGCCTGAATGGGCGCGCCACGGGTGATCTGATTTTGCTCAGCCACACCATGGACGATATCACCCACGGCATGCTAACCAGCGATTTCGTTGCGTTTTGTACGATTTATTTGACCCTCGCCTTGCTGCTGACCTCGTTTCGGGTCGGGCTCTACGCGTTGCTGCCGAATATCGTTCCGGTCGCGGTTTATTACGGTGCGCTCGGGCTCACAGGCACCCCGCTGAACCTCTCAACAAGCTTGATCGGGGCGATCACATTAGGCATTGCGGTGGACGATACGGTGCATTATTTCGCGCGCTTCGCGCTCGAAGCACGCCGCCTCGGTGATGAACGCCTGGCCACCAAGAGTACTTTGCGCTCGGTGATTCGGCCCGTCACCTTCACCACCGTTGGCCTGTGCTTAGGCTTTCTCGCGCTGACCGCCTCTGATCTGCGCAGCCAGGTGGAGTTCGGTTTGCTGTCCGCTTTTACGATGGCAGTGGGTTGGTTCCTTGAACTCACGTTGTCGCCCGCGATCTGCTCCAGCGTGCGGCTGGTCACCTTGTGGGACATGCTCACCTTGGATCTCGGGCACGATCCGCAGCGCTCAATTCCGCTCTTCAATGGCCTTAGTAAACGCCAAGCCAGGATCTTCGCGCTGATGTCGAGCAGTCTCCGTCCACTGGCTGGTCAGCGCCTGTTTGCTGAAGGCGATAAGGGTGGTGAGATGTTTGTGGTGGTGGATGGTGAGCTCAAGGCGTCGATTGATCGCAACGGCGAGAGAGTTGAGTTCGCGCGGATGCTACGCGGCGATGTAGTTGGCGAAATCGCAATGTTTTCCGAACATCGCACCGCAGATGTTGATGTAATGCAGGACGCGCATCTTCTGCGCTTCGGCGAGGCAGAACTCGTCCGCTTACGTCGCCGCTATCCGCTAATCGCGGCGACTGTCTACGCCAACTTGAATCGCGTCTTGGCGACGCGGGTCATGAACACCATCGACATTCTGCGTTGAGCGCGCTGGCTCCACGCTTTAACGACCAGCGCCGAATTTGGTCATGCTGAACAGCGTCTCGCTGATTTCAGGATCAATTTTGATCTCATCGATCACCACTTCGGTGCGGCTGTCGTGCTTGTGATCGTTCAGGATGGCGCGCTTCGGCACCCAGCGCTCGCCAATTTGCTGCACATCTTCGCGCGGCAGCGTGAGATCCTTGAGCAACGTGCCATTCTTGGCAAAGAAATCAATCTTGGTCAGCACGCATTGTTCGCGGTTGATGTACGAGACGATGCGGCTGTACTTGGAGCCGTCTGTCCCGGGTAACGCTTCCAGCACGTAGTTTGCGGCACCCGCCAAATCTTCATCGGCAAGCCGCGTAATCTTGCTGCCAGCTGCCACCCCTTGGAAATACGCGAAGTCCTCATAGCTAAAATCAGTCCCAAACATTGACGCATCGATGGTTCTGCCGGCGACCTTGCGCGCCTTGCGTGATTCCGGCATGTATACCGCAAGGTCGGGATCGCCCGACTCACGCTCAATCGCAAGGACCGCGATGCCCGCGCGAGCGGGTGGTGAGGTCATGCGAACCATCACCCGCGAGCGTCCGTTGTCGGCTTTTTTCCAAAACAACTCGGCCTGCGTGGTGTTGATCAATTCGCCGCCGTTGAACAACTTGAGCGTTAGCTTTTGGGTCATGGCCTTCTCAGGCAGCGAGCGGGTCACACAAGCTTTTATTTCCGGATCCTCGATGGGGACCTCGAGCGCCAGTGCCCGTGAAGCGGCGCCAGCTGTGATGAAGGCGAGGGCCAGAAGTGTGGAAGCGTGGCGAGTTGCAGACATGGAACCATCCCTCGATTAGTGATAACCAGATGCTAGCGCACCTGCCGCGCAAGTCGAAAGGGATACCGCTGCCGGCGCCCATTACGGGGAGCTACCGATTGTCGGCTCGCAAGAAACCCACTAGATTTCCTGATCCAAACCCTCACCAGGACTCAATGATGCTAAAACGCCTTTTAATCAGCGCTGGATGTTCTTTTATGCTCGCTACCGCGGCACTAGCCGCGAGCCCAGAAGACACGCTCAACATGGAACTTTCCACCGGCGGTCGGGTGGTCATCGAATTATTGCCCGAACGTGCGCCCGGCCATGTGGAGCGGATCAAGAAGCTGGCCCGCGCCGGGTTTTACGATGGCCTTAGCTTTCACCGCGTAATTGAGGGATTCATGGCCCAAACCGGCGATCCAACCGGCACTGGCAGCGGTGGCAGTGAAGAGCCGGATCTCAAGGCGGAGTTCAATGACTATCCGTATGTGCGAGGCACTCTGGGGGCTGCGCGCACCAGCGATCCGGATAGTGCCAATTCGCAGTTTTTCATCTGTTTTACCGACCAGGGCTGCAGCTATCTAACCGGCCAGTACACGGTTTTTGGCCAGGTGGCCGCGGGGATGGAGTTCATTGACAAAATCGCGCGCGGCGAACCGCCGGCCAAGCCGGATAAAAT
>CAMATU010000118.1 GCA_945861225.1 Klebsiella pneumoniae | reverse complement strand
TGGGGCAAGCGATCAGGTTTCCGTCATTGATACCGAGGCGAATAAGGTTATCGCGACGATTGCGGTCGGCAAGATGCCGTGGGGGATCGCGATTGGGGAATAGTTTGGACGATCCTTAAGAATCGCAGCTAAAGCCGCTCCTACAAAGTTGACTAGACTTTCTTCTGTAGGAGCGGCTTTAGCCGCGATGAACGCATCATTAGTCCCTCAAAATCTCACCCGCAGCCCCACCCAACCGCCACGCGGCGCACCCGCACCCAGGAAGGTCGGGGTGGCATCCGCCAAAGTTGGGATCACTTCAGTCGGATCCTCGCCCAGCAAGCCGAAGCTTTCATAGTCCGTATCAAACAGATTAGTCACCCGGGCGAACATTTCGATTCTTGATGTGAGTTGGTAACCAGCGCGCAGGTTGAAGATCGCGTAGCCGTCGATGGTCTCCAGCAAATTGGCCTCGTCGCCGCGCAGCACCTGATCGGAGTTATACAGCAGCTCGAACCCAAGCTTGAATCCGCTATCGAATGCGTAGTCGCCGCCCAACTTCAATTGCTGACGGGGAATGCCTGGAATGCGATCGCCTGCTTCAACTGCTACTTCGCCATTAGCATCAGCGGCCGGATGATTCGGGCTCAAGACCGCGAAGGCGCTTTCGAAGGTTGCCTCCACATAGCTGTACGCAGCGAACCACTCGAATCCACGCAGATCTCCCGCCAAGCCAAGTTCAAGTCCCTGACGTCCGGTCTCGTCCACGTTGGCAAACAGGCCCGTGTTGCGGCCAGTGGATTGGAAAATGATGTCGTCGTTATTGATTGTATGAAAGTAGCCGAGCCGATAGTCGATCTCGGCCACCACTCCGCGCACGCCGCCTTCGACACTTTCAGCCACCACTTGCACCAATGGTGGATCGGCCAGAAACGCATTGGGCAGCCTGCACTCGAACTCAATGTCATCCGGATTTTCGCCATCCTCAATGGCGATGGCGCGCGCGACTTCGAATACGCCTTCGTTGCAGGCCAGTTCAATGGGCGTTGGCGCGCGTGAAGATTCGCTGTAGCTCGCGTAGAGATTCACTTCCTCGGCCGGCGCCAAAGTGGCCCCGACCGTGGGATTGAAGCGACTGAAGGTGTGGTCGCCATTCAATTCACGGCGTTCGCCCGAACGGTCACGCAGGCTGATGTCGGTCTCGTTATAGCGTCCGCCGAAAGTCAGGTTGAGTTTGTCCGTGACGGCGAGGTTGTCGAGCAAGTAAAAACTCCAGGTCTCCGAATTCGTGCTGACCTGGGTGCCGAGTTCATCGACGAAAGACCCGACGCCGAGACCTGTGGTGCTGCGGGTGTTCGGATCCAGTCCTGCCAACTCAACCGCCGCGTCAAAGTCGGCTTCTCCGCGGTAGTAACTGAACCCGGCCACGAAATAGTTCTCGCGTGCGAACAGCGATTGCGTGAAAATCGCCTGCGCGTCGGTGCCGTAGGCAGCCTGGGCCCGCGTGCTGCGATTATTGATCGCGGCGTCTTCCAGAATACCGGTGCCGGAAAGATTGGGGGTGAGATCTTCGAGATTGAACGCCTCGGCACCGCCCGCCAGGGCATTTAAATCATCCTCCAGATTGCCGACATCGTCTGCCCCTAACGCGTTGGCCTCGCACACGTCCGCAAGGTCGAAGCCGAGGGCCTCCAGCGCATCTTCCTCCACGGATTCCAGCAAGAAGTTGCCATTGTTGAGCGCACACTCGGCAAACTCTGAAGCATCTCCGTTGAACGAAGACGTTTCGACCTTGCGGTAGAAACCATTGGCGGCCACAGTCACCTGCTCGGTGAACTCGTGAGAGACGTCGAAGGTCACTGCATGCATTTCGTTCTCAGTGATATCGGGCGCCGTAAAGACCTGCTCACGATCAAGCGCAAGCAGGCCCACCGGCGCGGGACCGTTGCCAGTGAGCTCCGTATTCGCGTACTGAAAACTTAAATTCGCTTTGCTCCGCGCCCCACGCCAACTCGCGGCGCCGTAAAAATTGAGCGCATCAGAGGCCGACAAATCCCGCCAGCCGTCTTCATCGAAATAATGCACATTCGCGTAGTAGCCGAAGGTTTGATTGTTGCCGCCGCTCTCAACACTGGTGGTCACCCTTCCCCAGCTACCACCAGCGACTTCGCCCCCATGCCCCACAAAGTTGAAGCCATCCTTCATCTTCACCGACAACGCACCACCCAAAGTATTAAGCCCGAAGAGTGGATTCGCGCCACCGACCAAAGTCAGACTGTGAATGGCCGATTCCGGCAGCAGATCCCAATTAACCGCGTCGCCTAGCGGTTCATTGATCCGTACGCCGTTCTGGAAGACTGAAATACCCATCGGGAGACCCAACAGCGGCGAGGCCGAGAAGCCGCGATACTGAACGTCGGGTTGCAGCGGATTGTTTTGCGCTGAGTTGATCGAAACACTGCCGAGGGTGCTGCTGAGATAGTCAGTGAGATCCAGACTTTGGGCGCGTTCTAAGGCGTCGCTGTCTGCCGACTGCGTGACAAACGGCAGGCGATCAGGGGCGATACCAAGCCCGGCCCCTGCAGGCGTAGGCGCAACCACCACCACCTCCTCGTCAAACCCGGCACCTTCGGCGCGCGCTAGCGGACTGTGCTGGACCAAACCTCCGCCGAAACAGCAAAGCACGATCATTCGCTCATACCAGGCGCGGTTCATCACAAACACGTAGAACTCCCAGCGATTTCGACGTTTGTCGGCATTCATGAGTGACTCAACGCCGTAGGAGCGGCTTTAGCCGCGATGGACCAATCAGCGCTGTTCGCGGCTAAAGCCGCTCCTACAGTTGATTCATCAAGCAGGAGTCGCGTGAGGTCGTGAGGCTCTGCACCAATCGGTGCTGAGATCATAAGAACGGTTGGCGGCGTTAGCTAGGGAAAATCAGCGCGTTGGGCCGTGGATAGTTCTGCCATTTTAGGGAATCCATCCCGCCGAGAAGCCGCTGGCTCACGCGCTCACGAACCCATTCCGGATCGCAATGCGCGCCATTTCGGCTACAGTGTTGACGTCCAGCTTGGCTTTGATTTGCGTCGCGTAATTCGCCACCGTCTTGCTGCTGAGCGAGAGTCGCTTTGCAATGTCCGCCACGGTGCCGCCTTCGGCAAGCAGGCAAAAAATCTCAAACTCACGCGTGGACAAGCCAGCAATGGGAGAGTTCGGTCCGCGCGTTTTCTGAAAAGCGAGCCGCTGTGCAATGTCGGGATCAAGGTAGATATTGCCGGCCGCCACCGCCTTAACGGCATCGACCAACACATTCGGCGCGCTGCTTTTGCCGATGTAACCGCGCGCACCCGCCTGCAGCGCCTGCTCCACGAAGATTGTGTCCTCATGCATGCTGAAAGCCAGAATGCGCGCGTCATGCTTGCGTTGAATAATCCGGCGGATTGCCTCAAGTCCGCCGATACCCGGCAGACTGAGATCCATGATGACTACATCAGGCGCGATCTCACTAAACAATTTTACGGCGGTTTCACCATTGTCCGCTTCATCCACGATCTGCAGCATTGGCGAGTCTTCGAGCAGGGTGCGATAACCGGCGCGCACCACGGCATGATCATCAACTAACAGAATTCGAATCTTGTTCATGCGGATTGCTCGCAGGGTTTTCATAAAGAGGGATAGTGATCGCGAATTGTGTGCCGTGCCCCGGCTGGGTCGCAAGGGCTAACTTCCCACTTAGGGCCTTCACCCGCTCTGAGATGCCGACCAAGCCTAAGCCACGCGTCCTGGTCGAGGCCTCAAAGCCCACGCCGTCATCCTTGATGAGTAAGCTGAGCTCGCCGTCGTTCGCGAGTTCGCTCGCGCGATAATCGACGATCACGCTGGCATTGGCAGCGGCCGCGTGTTTGGCGATGTTGGTTAAGGCTTCCTGCACGATTCGGAAAAGATTAATGCTCTGGGTGGCGGACAGCGGCGGCAGCTTGTCATGCACGGCAAAGCCGCAGAAAACGTTCTCGTGGTGGCTGTTCCAGGTATCAATCATGTCGGCCAGCGCACTCGCCAGCCCGAGTTCATCCAGCGCGCTCGGGCGTAACTGCGACATCATCTGACGCACGCGCTCGTAGACTCTGGTCGAGACCTCGGCAATGGTATCCGCGCTCTGCGTAATCCGCGGATCCTGTGCCACTGCGCGGCGTGAGATTGAGACCGCCAGCGCCTTAATTGCGCTGATGGACTGCCCCATTTCATCGTGAAGTTCATGGGCGAGATGCCGCCGCTCTTCCTCGCGGATGACGAGCGCACGACGCGCCAGCTCCGCGACTTCCGCCGCATCGCGCTCCTGGCCTGTGGCCATCTTGTTGAAACCCTCGGCAATCGCGTCCAGCTCAGGAATGCCGAACTGCGTAAGGCGCGTGCCATAACGCCCGGCTTCGATCTGGCCAAGGGCGACGCTGATCTCGCGTAACGGCCGCAGCACCACGCGTCCCCAGCGGGAAAACAGGAATACCAAGGCCAGCGCCAAGCTCAATAGCGTGATCAAGGTACGGCGGGTTTCGCGCCAGGATTCATCGAGTTCATCCGCCGGATCGGCGCGGACTTCGAGCCGCAACGGTGTGTGTGGAACGGCGATCAGCCGGTGCAGCTGGATCGGGTCCGGTTCAATCATGGTCACGAACCAGGCGGGGGCACGCGGCGTGCGGCGCACCGGTGGAGGAGTAGGCATCCGCTCGTCAATTAATCGAATATCGAGATGGCGTGCCTTTATCGATTCAAGCAGGCGCATAAGGGTGGCCTCGGCGGTGTCGGCTCTCTGCTGAGTCACTATTGCCTCTAGCAAGGTTCCGGTGAGATCTACGGACGAGCGCAACTCATCGGCAATCGCTTGCCGTGCCTGATTCACCACCGACCACGTCGCGCCGGCGAGGGTTACGAGTACAATCAGCGCCAGGAGAAGGTTCAGACGCAGGCGAAGACTCATGGTCCTAGGCCCGCGTCATACGCGCACGCGCAACGGAATGCGACTGAATCGTAAATCTTCATTAAGTCCCCGCTCACGTCGCCGCTAATAAACTGCGGCTCCACTGACAATTCTTACATCGCGCCCCATCGCCGGCGCCCCAAAGATAGCGCGCCGCGCGCCATCCGAGCGACCAATGTCCGACCGCAGGCCAGCCGAATCAGCCTCCCTCGCGCCGACTACGGACGCCGCGCTGTTCGATTTGCTCGAACGCCGGCTCCAGCACAAGGCGCTGCGCGAGTCGCTGGCCGCCGCGCCGACGCTCATCCAGCCCGAATTTCTAAACCAGGTAAGCGACTTGGAACGCCGCCTTGATACCTTGGTCGAGGCGACCCAAAAGACCCAGGAACCGCTCTCGCTCGATCTGATGCTGACCCGCCTGATGGCCTTGATCAGCGAAGCTTTCAGCGCAGATCGCAGCACATTGTTCCTGTACGACGCGGAGAATAACCAACTTTTCTCGCGCCTTGCGCAGGGCGAATTATTTACTGAGCTCCGCTTCGACGCTCACCTTGGTATTGCCGGATCGGTCTTTCAGAGTGGGGAGCCTTTGGTAATCGATGATGCCTACACCGATCAGCGCTTCAACCGGGACGTGGATAAACAAACCGGTTATCAGACGCGCACCATTCTGTGCGTCCCGGTTCGGACCCGGCGCGGCGACATCATCGGGGTGACTGAAGTCCTGAACAAGGACGAAGGTCTTTTCACGTTGATGGACGTAATTTTTCTACGTGCCTTCACCACTCATATGGCGACCGCCATCGAAAACGCCCAACTCAACGAACGCGCTCGCGATGCCTCGCGGGAAGACGCCCGGTTGATGGAGGTCACGCGCGCAATTTCCTCCGAGCTCGACATCGACAAGCTGCTGCGCAAAATCATGAGCATCGCCACCGAGCTCCTGGATGCGGAACGCAGCACCCTGTTTGTGCACGACCCGCTGCGCGACGAGTTATGGTCGCGGGTCGCCGAAGGCTTGGCCGCCCGCGAAATCCGTATCGCGTCGAATGCGGGGATCGCGGGCGATGTATTCACCACACGCCAAGTGGTGAATATTCCGGATGCCTACAGCGATCCGCGCTTTAATCCCGAAATCGATCGCAAGACTGGCTTTCGCACGCGCTCGATTCTGGGCGTGCCGGTAATCAACAAACACGGCGTGCCGATTGGCGTGGTGCAGGTATTGAATCGCCAGGGCGGACCATTTTCCAGCCGCGATCAACGCCGGCTCGAGATGTTGGCCGCGCAGAGCGCAATCGCTTTGGAGAATGCCCAGCTCTTTCGCGACGTCGTGCATGAACGGAATTACACCGAGAACGTGCTGCGCCGACTCACAGACGGCGTGGTGACCGTCGATTGCGCGCTTAATGTCGTCAAAATCAACGATGTCGCGGCGCGCCTGTTAGGCGTGCGCCCCGAGCGGATATTGGGCGGTACCGTGCAGCGCCTGTTCCGCAATGGCAACAGCTGGGTTCGTCGCTCGTTGCGTAAGGTGATGCGGGCGCGGGAAGCCGATGTCACAGTTGATGTATCCCTCAAAGCGACCGATGGTTCGATCACTGCTGTGAATTTGAATGTGAGCCCGTTGCTCGATCCGCATGACGAGCTGCAGGGCTACGCGCTGGTGTTTGAGGACATCACTAATGAGAAGCGCGTGAGAAGCGCGATGGCGCGCTATATGACGCGCGAAGTGGCCGAGCAGGTGCTCGCCCAACGTGATGCGGTACTGGGTGGCCGGGCGCAGCTCGCGACCGTGCTATTCGCAGACATCGCCAACTTCACAACCTTGACAGAGGAGCTTGGGGCCACCGACACAGTGGCCTTACTCAATGAATATTTCACTGACATGGTGGAAGTGATTTTCAAACACGGCGGAATTTTGGACAAGTACATCGGGGACGCCATCATGGCCGTCTTTGGCGCACCATTCGTATCGCCGAGCGACGCCGATAATGCGGTGCATGCCGCGATCGATATGCAGCGTGCATTGGCGACCTTCAACCTCCGCCGTAGCGCGCGCGGCCTGCCGCCGATCGAAATTCGCATCGGCCTCAATACCGATCAAATCGTCGCCGGCAATATTGGCTCTGCCCGGCGTATGGATTACACCGTGATCGGTGACGGCGTAAATCTCGCCTCGCGACTGGAATCGGCCAATCGCTACTATGGAACGCGGATTCTGGTCAGCGGATCGACCGTCGAACACCTCACCAAATCCTATCGCTTGCGCGAAATCGACTGGCTCAAAGTCAAAGGCAGGAGTGCGCCGGTGCCCGTGCACGAATTGCTCGGCGATGATCGCCTCACGTTAACGCCTGCCACGGAGACCATGCTCAATGAACACGCGCGTGCCTTGGCGCACTATCGCGCGCGGAATTGGTTGCCAGCACTGAGTTGCTTAGAGCGCGCTTTGCAGCTCGTGCCCGAAGATCGGCCCTGCCAAGTGTTGCGCGCACGAATTTTACGCTTCCGTGATTCGCCACCGCCGCTGGACTGGAATGGCGTGTGGACGCTGACTGATAAATAGCGCGGCGACGCGCGGATGAATTTCCCTTAAGACACCAGCTTACTTCGCGTTCACCGTTGCAGGAGCGGCCTTAGCCGCGAACGGCGCCCATCGCGGCTAAAGCCGCTCCTACCTGCGCTGCGCGAGGTGCCGTTTAAGTCCCGCTCGATGCATGAGCGCATGCGAAACCCAGCCTAAGGTTGCATCGTCTATTCCTGCCGCGCTTGAAACGCCGCTACCTGGGCAGGCGAGGCCTCCTTTTGATGCTCCTCACGCCAAGTGTTATATGGCATGCCGTAGATCAATTCACGCGCCGCCTCGTAGTCCAGTCCAGCCCCGCGCTGCTCCGCTTCAGCCCGGTACCACTTGGCGAGACAGTTGCGGCAGAAGCCGGCCAGATTCATCAAATCAATATTCTGCACCTCCGGGTGTTCGCGGAGAAAATCGCGGAGTTTGCGAAACGTCGCGGCTTCCAGTTCGAGCGTGCGTTGTTCTTCAGTCATAAAATTTCTTTCCCTCATAGCCCGTATTGCTTCAGGCGATAGCGCAAAGTCATGCGTGTGATGCCGAGCTGGCGCGCCGCCTCGGATACATTATTGCCGGTGCGGCGCAAAGCCTGTTCAATCAAGAGCTTCTCGGCCTGTTCCAAGGTCATGCCAAACAGATCCAGGCCCACCCCGGCCGCACTGGGAGATACCTGGCCGGGCAGCAGCAGGGCCTCGGCCGTCAGCGGCTCACCGTTCGCCAATAGTAACGCGCGCTCGATGACATGCCGCAGTTCGCGCACATTGCCCGGCCAGGCATAGGCCAGCAGTGCGTCGCGTGCGGAGCGCTCGAGCGCGAATTCGGCAATCCCATAGCGGCGCGCAATCTGGCGCCCACAATGCTCGGCCAGGATCAGCGCGTCGCGCTCGCGCTCGCGCAGCGGCGGCAATTTCAGAGTCATCACGTTCAGGCGAAAATAGAGATCCGAACGCAGGGTGCCGTCCCGCACCATCCGTTCCACATCACGATTGGTGGCGGCGATAAACCAGGCGTTAATGCGCCGTTCCTGGCTGCTGCCAACCCGCCGCAAGGCACGCCGCTCCAACACCGCGAGCAGCTTGGCCTGCAGTTCAAGCGGCAACTCACCCACCTCGTCCAGAAACAGCACGCCGTTTTCGGCCGCTTCAATCAAGCCCGTACGCTCACTGACTGCATTGGTAAACGCACCCTTCACGTGACCAAACAATTCCGCTTCGATCAAATCCTTGGGCAACGCTGCACAATCCACATGCACAAAAGGCTGTGCCGCGCGCGGCGAGCTCTGGTGAAGCAAGCGCGCCGCGAGATCCTTGCCGGTCCCTGTTTCGCCTACGATCAACACCGTCGGTGCCGCGCCTTCGTGACCAAGCTGCGCGATCCGACCAATTTGCGTGCGCAAGATCTGCGCCGCGCTCGATTCCCCAATCAGCGCCGCCTCATCACCCGCACTGGCCTCGCGTGCCCGCGAGTAGGCCAACTGCTGCGAGACCCTTGAATTGCGCAGTACCTTACGCACATTGAGCAGCAGTTCATCGAGATCGATCGGCTTCTTGAGGTAATCCGCCGCGCCAAGTTTCATCGCGGTGACTGCGTCCTCGAGTTCGCCATACGCACTCATCGCGATCACCGGGAATTGCAGCCCGAGCTGGCCGCGCAGCCGCTGCAGGAAATCAAGCCCAGTGCCATCCGGCAAGCGCATATCGAGCAGCATCAAGTCCGGCTCAGCCGTGCGCACGGCTTGTTCCGCCAGCGCCAGGGTCGGCACTGCGTGCGCCTCAAAACCAGCCTTTTGCAGCCGGCGGCTGACTGCTTTCGCGAACAGCGCTTCGTCTTCCACCAGCAGGATGCGGGCGGGTTCTGGAATCGAGTCAGACGTCGTGAGCTCGGGGGCAGCGGAGGTGGTCATGCCGGCATAAGCATTGGCGCGGTCAAAGTGATGAGAGTGCCCGCATTATCGATGACCTTGAAGCTCAAGTCCCAGCCGTGGGCTTTACACACCTTGAACACGACCGGAATCCCGAGCCCGGTGCCGAAGCGTTTGGTAGTGGGACCTGGGGTCAAATCCGAGGGATTAGGAATGAAAGGGATGCCACCCGCCACATCCAGGATCGTCAACTCCACCTGCGTGCCGCGCGCGGCCACGCCTACCGTGAGCGTGGCCTTGGGTGCGGAAGCTTCCACCGCATTGAGCAATACGCCGTACAAGGCCTGTTCCATCAAGTCGCGGTCCACCGCCACCTCGGTCGCAGTTGCCCACGGCTGATAGAGGATCTGCAGCTGCTTCTCCTGCAACTTGGGCTTCAGCAGCCCGATCACTGCCTCGAAAATTTCCGTCGGCGCGACCGGCTGCAGTTGCGGCCGCAGTGGATGAAGGTAGGACACCAGCGCGCTCACCCAGCGCCCTAAGCGATCCACCGCCTCGATTATTTCGCGCGCGATCTCCGTCGTCTCCTCGCGTGTATCAGTGTGCTCGAGCAACTGCGCATTCGCGCGAATACTGGCCAGCGGATTACGGATGTTATGCGCGACCACCGGCACCAGCGCGCCCAACGCGGCCTGGCGTTCGGATTCGACCAGCGCGTCCCGGCTGGCGGCCAATTCCTGCGCCATGTGATTAATGCCGCGTGCGAGATCCGCGAGTTCGCTCACCCCCGCGGCCGGCAAGCGCAAATCGACCGCGCCGGCCGCAATGCTTTGCGTGCCCTGCATCACGGCTTGCATCGGGCGCACGAAACCGCGTGCAAGGCTGGCGCGTGAGAACCAGATCAGCGCCACCGCAATCAACACCGGGAGCGGCATGATGACGGGGGCATAGCGCGTCCAAGCCTGGCTGCGCAAGCGTTGCTTGGACAGGTTCTGGGCGACCAGCCCGCTGAAATTGCCGAACGCGGATTCAAAGCCTTGCATAAGGCTGTCTTCGTAGTGCGGATCGAGAATCTTGCTGCGCAGTATGCGATTGAGAAGATAAGAATCTTCAAAAATGCCGTTCAGCTGTGCCTGCAATTGGCTATAGGCTTCTTGCAGGCCCTGAATAGCGTAGTCCTCTGCGCGCGACGTGGAACTCTGGCGCAGCAGATTAAAGCGCCCTTGAATGTCCTGGTAGTAATTCGCATACATCTGCTGCGCAGACGGATCCTCGCGCAGCCTGGCTAACGCCACTTCCTGAATCTGTCGGAACAGTAAAGTACGCACCTCCTGCGCCGCATCCTGCATGGCGGTAAGTCGCAGGGTTTCAGTCGAGGTCTGCTGCCAGAAGTAAGCCCATGCCCCGCCGATGCCACCCATCACCATCACCAGGACCAGGAACGCGAGTTCGTGACTCAACAAGAGCTGGCGCAAAGATTGGGGCGCGGGGGGCAAGGTAGACATGGCTTGTTCGGCGTTATGTCAGATCCACGGCAACATGCGGCGAAGCAACCGGTCACCAGGGCGCAATACATGGCTGAGGGCGCCAGCGACATGCGTGACCACCAAGCCCAGTAGCGCCAGCGAACCAATCACGTGCAATTCGGTCAAGAACTCGTTGAGTGGGGGATTGAGATCTCCCCATCGCGGCAGCGGCAGTCCAAAAAACGACGTGCCGTAGCCGCTGAACGAGGAAGACAAATAGCCCGTCAGCGGCTGCAAAATCAGCAGCAGGTAAAACAGCACGTGCACTGCATGCGCGAGCGTTGCCTGCCAGACTGGCACTGTCGCGGGAAACAATGGCGGCGTGTGCCGCACGCGCCACGCGAGGCGCCACCCTGTCAACAACAACACCGTCATCCCCAACGACTTATGCAGTGCAAAGGCCTCTCCGCGCGCGGGGCCTTTGGGCAACTCCACCATCGTCCAGCCGAGCGCAAACATGCCGATGAGCAAGCCGGCCGTCGCCCAGTGGAGCAGCATCGCGGTGCGGGTGTATTTGAGTGGGGCGCTCATGCGTGGTCTCGGATTAACAACGGTGGTTTGAACGTCTCGCGCAGACTATCACGTGGGATCATTGACGCAACGACAGACCGGAACGCCATCGACGACAGACCCGTTTGGGGCCATCCCTTAGAGGGCAATTTGCCCGCGCAAAAACTGCCTTGGGCCCTATACCATGTAATCTCGATGGAGCAGGTACGCGGGCTGGCGGCTTGCGCAGCAGTAAAATTTAGCGCGTGAGCAATTGCGCCAACACATTTATACTCAAGACAGCGCAGGGAGGGCTGACGCGATCAGTCACTGGTCGCTATTTTGATAAACGATCTCGTACTGAGTATCACTGCTTGAACATGCGTAGTCCTATCCTCTTCGTCTGCTGTCTGTGGTGGGCCGTGTGGCCGAACGTCCACGCCGACGGCCCGGATATCACCACCGTCCAGAACAATCCCCAGGAATACAGCGTCGAGATTGTGAAATCCAAACGCTTGCTATTGATCAAGCAAGGGGATCGCGTGGCACGGCAATTTAAAGCCGCGACGGGCAATGGCGGTATCGGCGAAAAGAAAATTCGCGGTGACAACAAAACGCCGGTCGGGGTTTATTACATCACGGGCTTTAATGAAGGCAGTGCGTTCGACATCTTCATGCGCTTGAACTACCCCAATCTCAAGGACGGCTTTTTCGCGCTCAAGCGTTCGCTTATTACGCGCACAGAGTTCGATCACATTGTGGATGCGCAGCGCAGAGATGCCCTGCCCCCGCAGAACACGCTGCTCGGCGGCGCAATCGGCATTCACGGGATTGGCGAAGAAACGGCCGACCGCCTCGAAATTCACCGCAATATCGATTGGACCAAGGGCTGTATTGCGCTCACCAATCGGGAAATCCATGAGCTGCGCAGCTTTGTCGATGTCGGCACCATGGTCGTCATTCGCGAATGAGGGCTCTGCTGTGCATGCTCTTCGCCGCGCTCTTGCTCGGCAATGCGAGCAGTAGTCACGCTGGCGAGCTGGTGCCGGAACGCACTGCGAACTTAATTCTGCGAGGCACCACGGCCAAGCCCTTTGCCGACGTTATCCAGGAACTCGAATTCGCAATCACTGAGCACAATTTCCGCATTACCGGGCGCAATACCATTGGCAAAGGGCTGCGCGAACGGGGCTACACGGATTTTCCAGACGTCGAAGTGATTCACTTCTGCAGTCTCGAAAACGCGCGCGAAGTACTCCTGCTGGATCCTGGTTATGTGGCCCTGATGCCCTGCCGCGTGACGGTGCATGTAGCTGATCAGCAAACGGTGGTGAGCTTGATTCTGTTGCCTGAGCGACATCGCAACCCCAAGGTGGTCACTTTTGCTAAACGCATGAACCACTCCTTGCGCGAGATCCTCGCTTTTGTGTTGGAGGGAGATGCCAAATGACCTTGCAGACTCCGCGCCACACAGCCGTTACCCGCGCACCGCGGGGAGGGGCTACCCGATGCTGAACCCGTTCAATGCGCGACTCGCGCCGCCACCGCATCTTCTGCTCCTCTGCTGGCTAGGCCTGACCAGCCTGGTCGTGTTCGGCAGCGTCGTCATTGTCGATCAGGGACTGCTGCAGAAAATGCTGAGCGCCGACCGCAGCCAGATCTGTATCGTCGTGATTGCCATGTACCTGCTTGGCCTCGGACACACCTTTCTGCGCACGCGCTGGTTGTCGGGCGAAGTCGAAGCTACGCAAGCCTTGGTCAATCGCCTGGAAGCAGGTACGGGTACCACCAGTCTCGCGATCTCCTCACGCGCGCTCACGTTCACCGAGGGCGCGGCGGAACCGTCCGGCTTCACCAGCGATTATCTGGTCGAGCACTTCGGCGCATCCACAGTGACCTCCGAGCAGGCCGCGTCGGATTTACTGGAGGCCTATGCCTCGCGCGTGCGCAGCGCAAATGAGTTCGGCTGGTTCTATATAGATTT
>CAMATU010000117.1 GCA_945861225.1 Klebsiella pneumoniae | reverse complement strand
CAGTTTTGCCACTGCGGACTGATTCGCGCGCTGACTGTTGCCGGTGAGTTTCACCAGCACTACCTGGAACGCCGCTTCGACTGCCCGCGTGAGTTCGGCCTCCGAGTTATCCGCGGCTGGCACCAATGCCGTGTGCAGATCTACCACCGTCGCCGCCAGCAACGAGGGTGCGAGCAGGCAGCACAGAAGCCCGGTGATCAGGCGAGAACAGGGTGAGCGCGTTGGCATGGCTGCACGCTATGTGATGCCAACGCGGCAAGTCAAGGGCACCTCAACTGTTTACGCTCCGCAGCCTAGTGTCTACCATGCTGGCATGACAAAACCTCCAGAATCCCCGCTCAGTTATCGCGATGCCGGGGTCGATATCGATGCCGGTTCCGATCTTGTGGAACGGATTAAACCCGCCGCAAAAGCGACCGCGCGCAGTGGCGTTATCGGCGGTCTCGGCGGCTTTGGTGGATTGTTCAAGCTCGCCGCGACTGGCTACCGCGATCCCATCCTCGTCTCCTCTACCGACGGCGTGGGCACCAAGCTCAAACTCGCAATCGAAATGAAGCAGCACGACACCATCGGCATCGATCTCGTCGCCATGTGCGTGAACGATGTGCTGGTGCAAGGGGCAGAACCGCTGTTCTTTCTGGATTATTTTGCGACCGGTGCGTTGGAAGTCACGACCGCCGCGACCGTGATTAATGGGATTGCGGCGGGCTGCCGTGAAGCGAACTGCGCGCTCCTCGGCGGAGAAACTGCCGAAATGCCGGATATGTACGCGGCTGAGCATTACGATCTCGCCGGCTTCGTGGTGGGTGCGGTGGAGAGTGAGCGCGTGATTGATGGCTCGCGCATTCAGCCCGGCGATCAAATCCTGGCGCTCGCGTCCAGCGGCGTGCATTCCAATGGCTATTCGTTGGTGCGCAAGATCCTCGCGCGTAGCGGCAACCCGCTTTCCACCCCACTTAATAGGCTGGTACCGAATACCACTGACGAACGCACCCTCGGTGCCGCACTGCTCGCGCCGACGCGCATCTATGTGCGCGCGCTGCTCGCCGCGTTCGCTAAATTCACGCTGCATGGTCTTGCCCACATTACCGGCGGTGGCATTACAGATAACCTGCCGCGGGTGCTCCCGGCGGAGACTCACGCGGTGATCGATCTCGCCGCCTGGCAGCTGCCACCGGTGTTTCAATGGTTGCGTGCGGCCGGCCCAGTGACCGAAGCAGAGATGCTCAGAACGTTCAACTGCGGAGTTGGAATGCTGTTGGTGGTGGCGAACGAAGACGCGGGCCCGCTCGCCGAATATCTGAGCGCACAGGGCGAAACGGTGTTTCGGGTGGGGCGTATTGCAGAAGGGGAAGCGGCTGAGCGAGTGTTGTATGAGCACAGATTGGCGTGAAGTTAGGCGCTACGGCACGTTCGTCTCACCGGGACACCGGACCCCGTCGTTGCGAGGAGCGGCAGGCTCTGTTGCAATTCGGTAATGAGGTGTGCAGGGCGATTTTTCGACTGGATTGACGCGCTCGCTCGCAAAGACGGCGGGGAGGCGCGCAATAAACCTGACCCCTCTGTCTGCATTGTCGCGCACCCGATAGGTTACAGTGGGCAGAAGCAGCGCCGGAGCTAATCCATGAAGAAGTCGTCCCCGACACGCGAAGAACTTCTAGCCCGAATCTGGATAGATCCCCTGCGCTGTTTCGGCAAGCCCTGCATTCGCGGTCATCGAATTTGGGTTTCTCTGATCCTTGATATGCTGGCGGCAGGTGAAACGACGGCCGAAATTATCGCCGATTATCCTGGCCTTGGTGAGCTGGATATTCAGGCCTGTATTGCCTACGGAGCTGAAATCGCGCGTGAACGCTACGTGGATATTCCGCTCGAAGCACCAGCCTGATCGCGGGTGAAGTTCAAACTCGACGAAAATCTCGGATTGCGCGGGCAAAGCATGCTGCGCGCTGCGGGTCACGATGTGGCGTCTGTCGCCAGCCAGCAGGTTCAACACGCCGAAGACTCGATGCTGATCGAACTATGTCGACGCGAGGGCCGGGCGCTCATTACGCTCGACCTCGATTTCGCCAATCCTCTCCGATACAAGCCTTCTCAATTCTCGGGGATCGCGGTGCTTCGATTACCATCGAAACCGTCATCGTACGATTTAGTCGAACTGATACAGGCTCTCGTAATCGGCGTGGAGAAGGAAAAACTGGTGGGGCGCCTGTAGTATCGTTGAGCACGGGCGGATTCGTATTTTTCAGGAAGCGGGTGCGCTCGAGTAACCGTCCCCACCTCATTAAGCGCCTCGCCCCTCCTCAATCGCCGTCAAAAATCCTCGCAGAATGCGCACCTCACTGCGCCTTAAGTCACTCCGATTGAGCAAACGTTGCAGCCGAATCGGCAAAAGCTTCGGCCGCGCGGGATTGAAGAAGCCCACGCGCTCCATCACGCGTGTGAGGTGCTGAATCCCCTCCGCTACTTCGCGCGCAGTTGCCAGGGGTTCGGTGTCCTGCGCGTCGCCAGGCATTTTCACCATCGATGCCATCCGCAGTTCGTAAACACAGATCTGCACTGCTTGCGCGATATTCAGTGAACTGAAGGACTCAACCGTTGGAATGCGAATTACACGTTGGCAGAGCGCCAACTCTTCATTCGAGAGACCCGACTGCTCGCGACCGAAAACGATCGCGCATTGCGTGTCATTGGAAAGTGCGGATAGCTCAAGCGCGAGTTCGCGCGGACTCCCTACCGGCCATTCAAGATGGCGTGATCGCGCAGTGGTGCCAACCACCATTCCGCAATCAGCAATCGCCTGCGCCAAATCGTTCTCGTGAATTGCCCGCATCAAAATATCGTCTGCGCCCGAAGCTCTCGCGGTGGCAGCGGCAGACGGGAACTCGCGTGGATTGACCAGCACCAAGCGGCTTAAGCCCATGGTCTTCATGGCCCGTGCCGCCGCACCGATATTGCCCGGATGCGAGGTCTCCACCATCACGATGCGGATCCTGGAGAGCAAAGGCGTGTGTGCCAGTGCCAGCGCGGTCGCGTCATTTTCCATCGCTTCGAGTCTCATATCCGGCTAGCTTGCACGCTATTGTAGAAGGATGACTTGCACCCATGGTTTGGCATCATTTCACCTTTCCGATTAAACCACTCCAAGTACCATCTGGCGATGCCAGTTGCCACTGGCAAGGTACGACTCGCACATGACATTTCCCACCTGCCTCTCTGAAGATATACGAAAACTAGCAATCAGCCGCAACGTAAACTAGCAATCAGCCGCCACCGAAACTTGCGATCAGCCGTTTCTCCAGCTTAGCATCAGCTATGCCGCGCAAGTTCGCACCTTTTCCTCGTTATCTCGCCCCTCGCCTGCGCGAGGCGCTGGCGGACACTCCCGCGGTCCTAATCCACGGCCCGCGTCAAAGCGGCAAAACCACACTGGCGCGCGCCGTAGGCGAATCGCGCGGCTATCAGTATGTGTCGTTCGATGATGAAGCTGTTCGGGCCGCTGCTAAAGGTGATCCCATCGGCTTCGTTGCAGGGCTTCCAGCGCGGACGATCCTCGACGAAGTACAACGTGTTCCCGAGATCTTTACTTCACTAAAGGCCGTCATTGATCGCAGGCGCATCGCCGGGCGGTTCATTCTTACTGGATCTGCAAATGTGCTACTCGTGCCTAAGCTCGCTGATTCACTCGCGGGGCGGATGGGACTGCTGCGGCTGCACCCTTTGGCGCAATGCGAAATCGTGGAGCGACGACCGCGTTTCCTCGATACCTTGTTCCGGGGTGAGTTTCGCACGCGCATTTATGAGCCGCTCGGAATGTCGCTCGCGGAACGTATCGTTGCCGGCGGATATCCAGCTGCACTGGCGCGACGTAACCCTGGTCGTCGTCGTGCATGGTATCGGGATCTAGTGGAAACGCAGATTCAGCGCGATGTGCGCGACGTAACCCGCATCCATTCCCTCGACGCATTGCCGCGGCTCTTGGCGCTAGCGGCCACTTACACGGCTCGGCTTATTAACGTGTCAGATCTTGCTGCGCCGTTTCAACTCAGCCGGCAAACTATCCACGAGTACGTTACGGTGCTGGAGCGTATATTTCTGGTTGAACGATTGCCACCATGGCACAGCAATCGGCTGAGCCGTCTGGTAAAGACGCCAAAGCTCCATATGTCGGATACGGGACTCGCGTGCGCCCTACTAGGAATCGAGGCCACCGCGCTCTATAAGGATCGCGAACGACTGGGACCATTATTGGAAACATTCGTGCTCCAGGAACTTCGGCGGCAGGCGAGCTGGAGGCCAGAACCTATCGAGTTCTTTCACTATCGTGATCGCGACGACTTCGAAGTGGACATCGTGCTGGAACAGGGCGGCGGTCTCGTCGCTGGCGTGGAAGTGAAAGCCGCTGCGACCGTGACAGAAGCGGATTTTCGCGGGCTGCGTAAGCTCCGTGATACGGCCGGTAAGCGATTTTCCGCCGGCGTGGTGCTTTATGATGGCAGCGCGACTGCAAGCTACGGTGGCAATCTCTTTGCAGTGCCTTTGAGACTGGTATGGGAGGGAAAGTCACTGGCCTCACCAAGTCTTTAGCTGCCCGGTGTTGTTCGCAGAACTGGCCGAAACCGGTCACGTCATTTTCCATCGCTTCGTGTCCCATATCCGGTAAGATTGCGCGCCATTGTAGACGTGAAGAATTGCCATGCACCCTATGTTGAACATCGCGGTGCGCGCCGCGCGTCGCGCCGGCACGATTATCCTGCGTAGCCAGGCCCGAATGGATACCGTCAAGGTGGATCTCAAAGGCCGCCGCGATTACGTCTCGACGACTGACCAGGATGCCGAAGCGGCGATTATCGATACCCTGCTAAAGGCCTATCCCACACATCAAATCCTCGCCGAGGAATCTGGCAGCGGCGGCAACAGCGAATTCGTGTGGATCATCGATCCACTGGACGGCACCACCAACTATCTACACACCTACCCCCAGTTCGCAGTGTCAATCGCACTGGCGGTCAAAGGGCAGGTTGAGCAGGCGGTCGTCTACGATCCCATCCGCGATGAACTTTTCACCGCCACGCGCGGTGCCGGCGCACAGCTGAACGACCGCAAGATCCGCGTGAGCCGCTGCCGCGAACTCGATCAATCTCTGCTCGCGACCGGTTTCCCCATTCGTGATGAGAAACTCATCGATCCCTATCTCAAGTCCTTTTCCACCTTCCTGCACCGCGTAGACGGCGTGCGCCGTGCCGGCGCCGCAAGCCTTGATCTCGCTTATGTGGCTGCCGGTCGCCTGGATGGCTACTGGGAATACGGCCTGCAGGCCTGGGACATCGCAGCCGGCGCCCTGTTAGTGCAAGAAGCCGGGGGCCTGGTGGGGCCGATTAATGCCAATGAGGAATTGCTTGCGAGTGGGCATGTGTTGGCGGCCACGCCGAAAATTTATGATGAGATGCGCGAGATTTTGGCAGCTGCGCCGCTAGCGTAGCGAGTACATCATTCATCTTGAAGGTACGCAGGAGCACTGGTTGATGCCCGAACAACGCCGCCCCCCGCGCGAAAACTTCTTAGTCTTCGGCGCACCGCTCATCGGCGAAGAGGAAATCGAAGAAGTCGTTGCCACTCTGCGTTCGGGATGGCTGGGCACCGGCCCCAAGGTGCGTCGATTCGAAGAGGATTTCGCGCGTTATAAGGGGGTTGACCCAAGTTGCGTCGCGGCAGTTAACTCCTGCACTGCGGCCCTGCATGTGAGCCTCATTGCTTCTGGCGTCGGTCCTGGCGACGAAGTGATCACCACGCCGTTGACATTTTGCGCAACGGTTAACGCGATCATCCACGCGGGTGCCACACCGGTGCTGGCCGATATCAATCCAGACACCTTGAACCTTGACCCTGCGGCCGTGCGGGCGCGGATCACGTCGCGCACACGCGCCATCGTACCGGTGCACTTTGCCGGGCGTGCCTGTGAGATGAACGATTTAATGGAACTCGCGCGTGAGCATGACCTAGTCGTGATTGAGGACTGCGCACATGCCATCGAGACGGAGTACCACGGCGCCAAGGCGGGAACTATCGGCGACTTTGGCTGCTTCAGCTTCTATGTAACCAAGAATGTCGTCACCGGCGAAGGTGGCATGGTCATCGCACGCGATCCGGTGGCCGCCGGGCGGGTGCGCACACTCGCGCTGCACGGCATGGATCGCGATGCATGGAAGCGTTTCAGCGACAGCGGATACAAGCATTACTACGTGGTCGAATGCGGTTTTAAATACAACATGATGGATATCCAGGCGGCGATTGGCCTGCATCAATTGCAGAAAGTAGAGAGTCACTGGATCCGCCGCGCCGAAATCTGGCAGCGCTATCAGGAGGCGTTTGCGGAAATGCCAGCGCAGCGACCAAGCGCAACAGCGGCAGGGACCCGCCATGCGTTACATCTCTATACGCTGCTGATTGATCCGGCGGCGCCACTGTCGCGCGATGAGTTTCTGGACGCGATGACCCAAGAGAAAATCGGCGTGGGCGTGCACTATCTCTGCCTAGCAGAACATCCGTTTTATCAGCAGCGTTACGGCTGGCGGCCGGAAGACTATCCAGTGGCGACGCAAGCCGGGCGGAGAACCGTGAGCCTGCCTTTGGGCCCGAAACTCACTGAAGAGGATGTTGGGGATGTTATTGCCATCGTTAAGAATATTCTTCTTGGCTAGAAGCCCTGCGCATACGTCTCGGCGGGCAGGGTTCCATCGACCTAATCAACGCGTAATCTCCGTTCAGGGTAAATCTATTTTCTGTCGTATTGTTTCGCTGAGGGTCTGTGCGTAACTTCCCGTTAAGTGCTGTGAATCTCTGAATACAACCTGCCCTTCTCTTTCTGCATCACAACGTCCTCGCGGACACACTAGCTCGTTCAGATCCAAAGCGCTGACATTCGGAAAATCACTTGCCGCGCGTTTCAGCCAAACATGAACATACTTATCCGTTTTATCTTCCGATGACGAGCTGCAAGTTCTGGTGGTTGAGATCAACACCGATGTCCACGCGCGGCTGGCTAGGCAGCCAGGACCGTCAAAGGGAAGCCGGGGCGTGGCCCGAACAATAAATATCTTACCTGTAGCTGCCGCCAATTTGGTGAGGATTTTCTGTGTACCCCTTACCCATTGAGACTCACTAAAGGCATAAGTCGAAGCCTGACCCATAATAAGCACATCCGGCTTGAGCGAGACGAGTGTCTGTATCGCATCCTTCCGCCAGCGTTCGCAAATCGTGTATTGCATCCCGATGCGCTTATAGAAAATCGGTTCATCGACCATTGGACATGCTGACTTGGTAAGAACAAGGAATCTCCAGCCCGTGACGGTAAAAATTTTTTCGAATGCTGGAAACCACTGCCCAATGATGCTGTCTCCGATCAGCACCGCAGTACGTGGAGCACTCTGATCGCCAAACGCACAGATACGAACCTGTGAACTAAAGTACCAGCTATCGCAACCGAGTTGGTATATAACGGGTGCGTCGGTGCGACGCTCACTATAAAATTTCTGTTTGGGATGCTCAGACCATGACATCGCAACGCGTTGCCACTCGAAACTCGCCAACCCGAACATGAGCATCACAATTAATGAACCAACGACTGTCATGCCTGTGCGTTTCGATAACATACGGTGATGCCGGATCGGCAGCTCAACTGCAACATATGAAATCACGGCAATGCCAAGGGATAAAATCAGAGCCAGGCCCGTGTGACCAGCTTTGCTACTGGTCGAAAGCAAATTGTCATACACCATGAAGGGCCAGTGCCAGAGGTACCAGGAATAGGATATTCGTCCGATCCACTGCAAAGGCTTTACGGCCAGCAATCGCGAAAGACTTGAACTGGGCGTAAGGGCACCGCACACCAATACAAGGGAGGTTCCCACTGACGGCAGCAAAGCCCATGCACCCGGATAGGCCGTGTTTGAGTCGAGCTCAACAGCGGCACCCATTATTAACCCTAATCCAATCCATCCACTGGCACGTGGAATGCGCCGTGTAATGGGTTCGCCATTTCTAATCCGTTCGGAAACCAATAACCATGCCAACGCGCCCATCGCAAATTGCCATACCCGCGAGGGCATTAGATAGAACGCCCATAATGGCTTTGCGTACAGCAAAAATAATGAATATAGGAAGCCTATTCCAATGATCGCGATCAAACCGATCATCAATCGGCGCACGTTCAATGTTGAGCCTTGCCATCGCCAGGTGCCCAGCAGAAACATTAGTAATAACGGCCATGCCAGATAAAACTGCTCTTCAACGGCGAGCGACCACGTATGTAGAAAGAGATTTTCGTCTGCGGTCGTCCCAAAGTAGTCAAAATCAGAAAACACAAAATGGAAATTACTGATCCACAAGGCAGCGGCACGGGCGGCGTCAATCTGGCTGAGTTGTTCGAAGGGCGCCAGCAGGATCGACGTCACTAGCGACGTGCACGTCAGCATAAAAAGGAGCGCCGGCAGCAAGCGTCGTAAACGCCGGGCATAGAATCCCCATAGCTTCAGCCCCCCCCGACTGCCGCAACTCTTGGAAGAGCAAGGCCGTGATCAGATAGCCCGACATCACGAAAAAGACATCGACACCGACAAATCCCCCTGCAAACCAGGAAAATTCTGCATGCGCGGCCACGACAAGCAATATCGCGATACCGCGAACGCCCTCAATATCCGGACGATATGCCAGACCGAATGCGTTTGTGGCTGGATGAGCTGACTCTTTAGCAGAGTTCATGGATGTGACTTAGCGTTGCGCAAGGATATGCCGGGATTGCGGGTCGCAAACGGCAAAGACAAGCTCTCTCTCCCGCGCGAGACAACAGGTCGAACGGTCCCGCAGAAATCCTTTGCCATCGAGACCCGTTGTATCAAGATTCATTCCGGTTGGATGAGGTGACACAAAGCTCGCGTTCTCGCTCATTCGCCATAGGTGCGGGAAATGCTCGCTTCGTCAAAAAGCTCACTATCTACTCGCACTCACGACACGGCTGTCGTTTTCAGTCGCTCCCGCAAAGTAATCAAAGACATTCCTGTCACATAGCTAGCTGGCAAGCCTAGAAGAACCGCAACCAGAAGATTCCCAACCCGGTTGATGAGCGGAACTACAACAGCGACTTCCTCGGGTACTCCATATTGCGAGAGCAGCAAAATCAGTGTCACGTCATAGGCTCCAATACCCATCGGAAGCATTGAGAGAAAGCCCACAGTAATACTCAGAACCGTTGCAAACGCAATTTGGATAGGCGACAAATACATGCCGAGTGCCCATAGGATGGCCGCATGACGAAGCACGTAACCTCCGATATCGACGATCAACACGAATTCGGCAGTCAACAGGGTACAGAACTCGATTGACTCAACCTGAGCGCGCAAATTGCGAAGTGCTGCCCCGCGGCTCCGCACAACAAAAGTAATCGCTACGAAAGCCAGTCCGAGGACACCAATCGCATAGGGCAGAACCTGTCCAGAAAACGGGAAGCTTGGCAATGCCAAATACAGCAGAATCGTCGCGATGAGCCACGTCCCATAGGATAGGAATCCATCGACAACTAGCAATACCGACGTCTGAGTCAGCGTTATCCTCAACTGGGAATTGAGTAGGTAAAGTCGGAGCGGGAATCCCAGTTTAGCCGGTAGCAGGTACGTCAGGAACGCCGTTAATGAAAAAATCGAAAGCAATTTGCGCAGCAGCGCCGGTTCGCCCACCACATCCTTCCTCAGATATAGCCACCAGCGCACGACCTCCGACAGGAAATGCAGTACCGTCGCCATGAGTGCCAATGCTATCCACCGCAAATCAGCTGAACTGAACAGCGGAAGGGCATTACGGCGAAAGTCCGGAAAAAAGTAGTAGGCTATACTGATTAGAAGCGAGCAGAACCCCAACGTCAGAATCAATCTGTTTGTCATTGTCGAGATCTATCCACCTGTTTAACGCGGTAAGCCCGGCAACCAAAGCCTAATATTTGATGCAGTCTTCGAAATCTACGCGGTTCGGTAAGTTCTACGAGCACGAAGCAGGCCAGTACCATGCCCGCCGTTATGGCACTCGGTATGGTAATCTTTTCCGCCGCCTACACCATCATGTCTTGCGAGAACTTCTACGCGACGTCCCACCTGCGAGTAATGTCCTTGAAGTCGCGTGCGGGACCGGACACACAACCGAGCTGCTTGCGGAGCAAGGCTACAGGCTCGTGGCATGCGACCTGACGCCGAAAATGATGACTCAGGCTTACGAGCGCCTAAAGATTAGCGGCAGCTTCGTGCGCGCCGATGCTTTTCGTCTACCATTTCCGGAGCACGCATTTGACGCGGTGGTATCAACTCGCTTCTTGCATTTGTTTCCGCACGCCGAGCAGCGCGCGCTGCTGATGGAGATGCGAAGAGTCTTGAAGCCACATGGGAAGCTGGTCGTTGATTTCGACAACTTCGTAAGCCGCTGGTTGTGGGCTTTACCGTTTCTAATCTACAACCTCATACGCTATCGGCGCCTTGCGCCCGATACCAATTACAACCGAATCAGGCAAACTGAGCGCACGCTCGAGAGCGTGGGATTTAAAGACATTAGTAGCCAAGGTGTCGGGGGCACGCACCTGCTGTTACCCGCGCTATTGTCGCCTGACCTGGCTTATCGCATTGGTATTTGGCATCGATTTAAGCCCTTGCGACTCTTAGCCGAGCAGTTTGTTGTCTGCGGTCGCGCATAGACGTGAGAATCTTGCTGGTTGCGCCTGAGGTTTGCGCTCCTTGGACAGAGGGTCGAAAGCGGTTCGTGCGTGATTTGGGCAGAGCGTTGTCGCACCGCCACGAGGTGCACCTCCTTACAACGACAATGGTTGAAGGAGCGGTATCTGACCTTCAAATCTCATCAACCGCAATTACCTGCCGTTCACGCTGGCAAAAATTGACTGCACTGCACAGGGGGCTCCAGACGACTATTGAGGAATTTCAACCCGCGCTGGTTTGCCATCTTCCCTATGGGACATTCCGCCATTTGTATGGGCTTATCAATCTTTGGACGATGCGGCGCATCGATCGCGCGTGTGGGAATTTCGGCGCCTTGTGCTTTACCGTCATGTATTCGATCAGCCAGGAAGCCGATACCCGTAAGTTGCGTCCATCCGTAAAGCATTTGGTACTAAACCAGTTCCGAGATGGATTCGACGACAAGGTGGTGCGTCTGGGGTTGGATTTTGCCGAATGGCCGGCGCTGCAGGAACGAAGGTCGAATCTTTCCGCGCCCCGCTTGCTGTTCATGGCCGGTATGTGGCAACCGACCAAAAAGCGACTTGAACACGTGCTCAATGTCCGCGGGCTCCGCCTGATCCTGCAGGCAGGCGCTGAATTGTCGAAACTCGGCATGCAACTCACTGTTGCCGCGCCGCTGCTCGACAGCATGGCGCTTCAAAGCGAATTGCGATTACATTCTGACAACACATGGCCAGCAGCGCAGCTCGAACTGACGGGCCACGCACAAGTTCCCAATATCTATATGGAACACGATTTATTTATCTTCCCGTACATGCGCGAAGAAACTCAATTCACCCCGACCTCAGTCGTCGAAGCGATGCGTGCGGGGACACCGGTCGTACTCCCTAACCTTGATTTTCTGAGAACACTTGGCGGTGAGGAGCGATACGCCTTCACCTATTCCGCCGGCAACCTCGAGGCACTGACCAGAACAATAATCGCGGCCATGGACGATCGAGTTCGATACAGCGAAGTCCGCCGTCGGGCTTTCGAGCACGTGGGCGAAACACTATCCATCGAGAGTTCCTGTGAGGATCTACTGACGCTATACAAGAAATCGACGCAGCCTGGCGATAGAAAGTCGGACACTGCATGACGGGCAATCACTCCCATAACGATCCCGCTGGCGCGGTCGACCTACAGCATCGTTGGAACCAGCGAGCAGCTGAGACCGGAACCTCATTGCAAGGAGTGTTGTATCGGGGTTTCAGCGAACAGCTCAATGAATATATTCACGACTGGCATGTACGGGCAGTCACGACACAGTTACTACCACGCCTCCCCGCGCATGCGCTGGTGCTCGACCTAGGCTGTGGCTATGGAAGAATTCGTCGTCACGTCGCGCATGTACGCCCCGATCTCAGGTTAGTTGGTGTTGATTTTTCCGAAAGCTATTGCAAGCTACACGCAAAGACGTTCGCTGCCGATACCGTGTGCGCTGACATGCGTTATTTGCCGTTCGATCATGGGATTTTCGACGGAATTATTGGCGTCACTTGCTTGATGTATCTTGAAAGCACGGAACGCAAAAAAAGTATTCAACAGATTTTGGCCAAGTTGAAACCGGCTGGACACGCCTTGTTCATCGATCCCGGCCTGGAGTTCATGCGCTTGGCCCGCGCCGGCTTGAGATCGACTCGTGAGACTCCAACCGGTGGGATGGGCTTTCGAATGTCCGAATATTCGAATCTGAGTGGAACCCAAGGGCTAACGACACTCGCGATAGGCGGCAATTCTTTGTTTACGATGCTGCTACCTCTGTTGTATCTCATCCAGCGACGACCGGCTTTGACAGAGAAAATTCTACGCGTCATCCGGAAATGTGAAGCAAACAGTCACGGACTCTTACAGCTTTCGCTGCAGCGCTGGGTGCTCCTCGGGCCAGCACACACACCTGCGAAGGAAGGCACCGCAATAGTTTGATGAGAGGGTTGCCTGTGGCTCAAGGCAGCTCGACTTTGCATTGTCTCGCCTAAGTTGAGTCATCTGAGTCATCCGAAATGAGTCCCGCATCCAATGCGAAACGACGCGCGGACTCGGCCACATTAAACCGCCGCGCGGCGAGCCGAATTCCCTCCTGAAACTGTGCTGGAGACGATGTAAGTGCGCGCCTGAGAACTGCGCTGAAGGATTGACTATCGGCAGTGTCTGCACAAAGCCCTACCCCTAGTCCCTCGACGATCTGAGCGAGGTCTCCTGCAGGAGTCGTAACCATCGCGCAGCCTGCTTGAAGCCCATCGGAGAATATTACTGGAATGCTTTCGATGCGGGATGGGATTAATAACCAATCCGCCCACGCAAGTAGCTCCATCGCCGCTTCGCGTCCAAGAAATCCTTGCAACGTAACCGGTCGTCCTGTGGCTTGGAGTGCGCGAACCCCTGCAACGATGAGTGCTTCCTGCGGACCTCCGCCCGCGATGCGGACTTCAGAGATGCGTTGCCAATCCTCATCAACAAGATTCCGCAGCGAGTCCAGCAGGATGTCGGCGCCCTTGTTCGGGTGCCAGCGACCCAGAAAAGCCAGTTTGTAAGGTGGCCGCGCAGCCGGAGAAAGCCGCGGGGGACATGGAAATAGCCGCGAGCTGGCGAGAAAACTGCAATCGCGATCCGCAAGACGACCGACATCC
>CAMATU010000116.1 GCA_945861225.1 Klebsiella pneumoniae | reverse complement strand
GCCTCGAAGGCACCAATTTTGACTTCAACAAAGCGACCTTGCGTCCGGAAGCCATCGCCAAGCTCGATCATGCAGCACAAGTGATGACTGACAACGCGGGGATAAGGGTTAACGTTGAAGGTCATACGGATAGTGTGGGGTCTGATGCCTATAACCAGGGTCTGTCGGACCGCCGCACAAAATCCGTGGTGGATTATCTTGTCGGCAAAGGCATCGATGCTGGTCGATTGATGGGCGCGGGTTATGGCGAAAGCCGACCGGTGGCGACCAACGACACCGCTGAAGGTCGCGCGCAGAATCGACGAGTCGATTTGGTGGTCGCTGAGTAACTGTTGTAGTTAGCGGGGCGCGCCTTGCGCCCCTTGCTTCTCAAAATAAAAAGCCCTCCGCGAAGGAGGGCTTTTTATTTCGTTCGGTCTCGGTAGTGAACTGGCCAGCGCTTGCTTGTAGCGCTTCAAGATTGGCCCGGTGCTACCAGCTGAAGATAACCCACTGCGGCACAATCGGGTCGCGCTTGAGATCACTGATTTTCGATTCCATTAGACCATCGCCGTTATTGTCTATTAAGTAATATGGCTTACCGATGAAGGGCGTGACTCTAATCATGTAGAGCCGACCATTCAGTCGGTACTCCTCGACGGTAGCGTCTTTCCGTTGGACAATTGTCACATCGGGCTCGAGCGCTTGTCCGTCTTCGATGGAGGACGGTGGTGGTGGTGCTGCTTCGGGGACTTCCTGCAACCCTTGTTGCGCCACAGACACGCGGGACACACTGATAGCAGTCAAGACTATTGCCAACAAAGCAGGCGAACGACGCATTAGCACTTACTCTTTCTGTAGATCTCTACGAAGCCATTTGTTGGTCGTAGCATAGCATCACCATCGACGCAGATCTGCTCGCTACCAAGCCATCTTTTCCCCCAAATCTCTGAGAAATTCTGATGGCGACTGCGCAAAGTTCTCCCACGATAGTGCTGGTTGATGGCTCCTCCTACCTGTATCGGGCGTTTCACGCGTTACCGGGTCTTACGACGAGCAGCGGGCAGCCCACTGGCGCGATTCATGGCGTCATTGCAATGCTCCAGAAATTACAAACCGAGCTCCCCTGCGAATTGTTTGCAGTGGTCTTCGATCCGCGTGGTCCGACCACGCGGGATGAATGGTTCCCTGATTACAAAGCGCACCGACCTTCCATGCCGGACGAGCTCTCGTCGCAAGTGCCATTGCTTTTTGAAGTGATCGACGCCTTAGGGATCCCACGCATCATGTGTGCCGGCATCGAGGCCGATGATGTGATCGGCACCCTCGCTGAACTCGCCGCGCACGCCGGTTATCAAGTCGTAATCTCCACCGGAGATAAAGATTTTGCCCAGCTGGTCAATACGAAAATCACGCTCGTCAATACGATGGACAACACGCGCCTGGACAGCGCGGGCGTGTTGGCCAAATTTGGGGTCGCGCCGGCGCAGATTATCGATTACCTCACCCTGGTCGGGGACAGTGTGGATAACGTTCCCGGCGTGCCCAAGGTCGGTCCAAAAACGGCCGTAAAGTGGTTGCAGGAGTACGGCAGTCTCGACGGCATCATCAGTAACGCGGGCGCTATCAAGGGCGCGGTGGGTGACAGTTTACGTGCGACTTTGGCGCAACTGCCGCTGTCGCGGCGACTGGTCACCATCATGGCCGACCTTGAGTTGGGAATTGAGCTGGCGAGTCTGGCGCCACGACCGGCCGCCGTCGATGCATTACGCGAGCTTTATCAGCGGTTGGAATTTAAGACCTGGCTCAAGCAGCTCGCACTGCCCGCGCCGGACACCAGCGCGTTGATGGCCACCTTGGCCGATTCTCAGTATGAAACGATTTTCACCCTGGAGGCATTGTCCGACTGGATCGCGCGCCTGCGCGCAGCGCCGTATTTTGCGTTTGATACGGAAACGACCAGCCTGAATTACATCGATGCGCGGATTGTCGGTGTATCGTTTGCCTGCGAGCCGAGGGTCGCCGCGTATGTGCCACTCGCGCATGATTATCTCGGCGCACCAAATCAGCTGGCGCGCGACGAGGTGCTCGCTCTACTTAAACCCCTGCTTGAAGATTCTGCCGTGCACAAGCTGGGTCACAATCTCAAGTATGACCAGAGCGTGCTGATGAATCACGGCATCGTGCTGCGCGGAATTCGCTACGACACGATGCTCGAATCGTATGTGCTGAACAGTACGGCGTCCCGCCACGATCTCGATTCGCTGGCACTCAAACATCTTGGCCACCAGACTATTCATTTCGAAGATGTGGCGGGCAAAGGCGCCAATCAGATCACTTTCAATCAGGTGCCGGTGGCGAGCGCCGCCCCCTACGCCGCGGAAGACGCCGATATCTGTTGGCAGCTGCATGCGGTGTTTGCACCGCGCATCGCGAGCACACCGGCGTTGGTAAGTTTACTCGACGACATTGAAATCCCTTTAGTGTCGGTATTGTCGCGAATTGAACGACGTGGGGTTTTAGTGGATGCGGCGATGCTTGCCGCGCAGAGTGTTGAGCTCGCCGCCAAGATTGAGACAATCGAGCGTGCAGCGTTCACTGAGGCTGGGAGTGAGTTCAATATCGGCTCGCCAAAACAGATTCAAGAAATCCTGTTCGACCGGCTGGGCCTGCCGGTCACCGCTAAAACGCCGACCGGCCAGCCTTCCACGGCGGAACCCGCACTCCAGGAACTCGCGCTGCAGTACGCGTTGCCGCGCCTTATATTGGAACATCGCGGACTGACCAAACTTAAATCGACCTACACCGATAAGTTGCCACTGGAAGTGAACCCAGCTACCGGTCGAATTCACACCAGCTATCATCAGGCAGTGGCCGCCACTGGCCGCCTTTCGTCTGCAGATCCGAATCTGCAGAATATTCCGATCCGCACGGCGGAGGGACGGCGCATTCGGCAAGCCTTTATCGCGCCCCCAGGGTCGGTGCTGCTGGCGGCGGATTACTCGCAAATCGAACTGCGAATCATGGCCCATTTGTCGCGTGACGAACGGTTGTTGGCGGCGTTTGCGATGGGCGCGGATATCCATCGCGCGACGGCCGCCGAAGTCTTCGGAACTACCCTGGCCGCAGTGAGCGACGAGCAGCGCAGGGCGGCCAAAGCCATTAATTTCGGACTGATCTACGGCATGTCAGCGTTTGGCTTGGCGCGCCAGTTGGGGATTGAACGCGGCGCCGCGCAGGCCTATGTCGATCTTTATTTCACGCGCTACCCCGGAGTGAAACGGTATATGGAGGAAACCCGTAGCCGCGCGCGTGAACAGGGGTTTATTGAAACGGTATTTGGACGTCGCCTCTACTTGCCGGATATCGAATCGCGCAATGTCCAGCGCCGACAGTACGCGGAGCGCACCGCCATCAATGCGCCGATGCAAGGCACTGCAGCGGACATCATCAAGCGCGCCATGATTACGGTAGACGAGTGGCTCGAGCGCGAACGCCCAGGGGCAACGCTCATCATGCAAGTCCACGATGAACTGGTGTTTGAGGTGGAGACGGCCGTGGTGAGTGGAGTGACGGACCAGGTTCGGCAATTAATGTCGCAGGCAGCCGCGCTTGCAGTGCCCCTGGTGGTGGATATCGGGGTGGGGAAAAACTGGGATGAGGCGCACTGAACGCGCGGTAGTACGCCAGATCTTTCAGAGGTCTTGTGCTAGCATTATTCGCAGTGAGGGTCGCCGCCTAAGTCGATCGAGATTCAGCAATTCAACTTCAGCGTAACTCTAATTCTGTTGCAAGTTTTAGCCCCATGTTGCTGATCCCCGCCATCGATATCAAAGACGGAAAGTGCGTACGCCTGCGCCAAGGCAGGATGGACGACGACACCATCTATTCCGACGATCCGGTGGCCACCGCCGAGCGCTGGGTCAAGGCGGGCGCGCGGCGCTTGCACGTGGTGGATTTGAACGGCGCCACTGTTGGCAAGCCGGTCAACTCACCCGTTATCCGCGAAATTGCCCAGGCCTTTCCCGAGATCCCGGTGCAAGTCGGTGGGGGTATTCGGGATGAAGAGGCCATCCAGACCTACCTCAATGCCGGTGTCCGTTATGTGATTGTGGGCACTAAGGCGGTGACCACGCCGCACTTCGTGTCCGATATCTGCTTGGAATTTCCCGGTCACATTGTGGTGGGACTGGACGTGCGCGACGGCAAAGTGGCGATTGAGGGATGGTCCAAGCTCTCACGACATGATGCGGTTGATTTGGCCCGCAAATTCGAAGAAGACGGGGTCGAAGCCATTATCTTCACGGATATCCGGCGCGACGGCATGATGAATGGGCTCAACCTGGAAGCAACCGTTGCCTTTGCCCGACCGCTGCGGATTCCTGTCTTCGCCTCGGGCGGGGTCACCAACTTGGACGACATTCGAGCACTTGCGGCAGTGGCGTCAGAAGGCATTGCGGGGGCCGTGACCGGGCGCGCGATCTACGAAGGCACCTTGGATTTTCATGCCGCGCAGGTCCTGGCCGATCAGCTGTCTGGTTCCTCGTGATCTAATTTGAGGCTGAAGTTGCTGGCGCGGCGCGTGCCGTGCTTGTCCGATGTCCATCGACTTGACCTTGCACTCAACCCCCACACGTCACACAGCGCCGCCATCATCATGGGTCTCGCCAAAAGAATTATCCCGTGTCTGGATGTCGATGCCGGAAGGGTCGTCAAAGGCGTCAAGTTCGTGGACATTCGCGATGCCGGAGATCCCGTCGAAATCGCCCGCCGCTACGATTTGCAAGGGGCGGATGAAATCACCTTCCTAGATATCACGGCGAGCAGTGATGCCCGCCTCACCATGGTTGAAGTGGTACAAGAAGTCGCGTCGCAGGTGTTTATTCCACTCACAGTCGGCGGTGGCATCCGCGAGATGGCGGACGTGCGGCGCATGTTGGCCGCCGGTGCGGATAAGGTGGGAATCAATACGGCGGCAGTGAGCAATCCGGATTTCGTGCGCGCAGCGACTGATAAATACGGCGCGCAGTGTATTGTGGTGGCGATCGATGCGCGTGCGCGTGCAGATGGCAAAGGTTGGGAGGTCTACACCCATGGGGGGCGGCGCGGTACCGGGCTGGATGCCATCGCATGGGCGGTGCGGATGGCACAATGTGGTGCCGGTGAGATCCTGTTGACGAGCATGGATCGAGACGGCACGCGAGATGGCTTTGATCTCGCGTTAACGCGCGCCGTCGCCGACGCGGTGCCGATTCCGGTTATCGCCTCCGGCGGGGTGGGAATCCTCGATCATTTAGTGGCCGGGGTGACTTTGGGACATGCTGACGCGGTGCTCGCGGCCAGTATCTTTCATTTTGGTGAATACACCGTCGGTCAGGCTAAACGCCATATGGCGGCCGCCGGCATTGAGATGCGGCTATGACTTGGACTGATGAAATCCGCTGGAATGCTGATGGGCTAGTGCCGGTGGTCGCGCAGGATCACGCCTCCGGCCGCATTCTGATGCAGGCTTGGATGAATCTTGAAGCGGTGCGGGCGAGTGCCGCCGAGGGGCGCGCGGTTTACTGGTCCCGATCCCGGCGCCGTTTGTGGCGCAAAGGCGAGGAATCGGGGCATGTCCAGGTGATTCGGGAGATCCGCCTCGATTGCGATGGTGATGCACTCCATTTGCTCGTTGAACAAAGCGGTGGGATCGCTTGTCATACTGGACGCGAGTCGTGTTTCTACCGCAGACTCGAAGGCGATGCGTGGCAGGTGGTTGATCCGATCCTGCGGAACCCCTTGGAGATTTACCGTCCAGTTGATGCGGGATGAGATGCCAGACGATATCTTGAACCAATTGACGGCAATTCTGGAACAAAGAAAGGATGCTGATCCCGCTTCTTCGTATGTCGCACGCCTCTACCACAGCGGAATCGACGCCATCCGCAAGAAAATTGGCGAGGAAGCGACCGAAGTGGTGATCGCTACCGGCGGCTCGGATCGCGCAGCGATAGTGCACGAAATGGCCGATCTCTGGTTCCATTGCCTGGTAGCCTTGGTGCAGCAAGGAATCGACCCGCAACAAGTCATGACTGAACTCGCGCGCCGGTTTGGCACTTCCGGTCTTGAGGAAAAAGCGGCGCGGCAGTCACAATAGCAAGCAACGCGCCGCGACTTAGCCGGCGCTGGAGAAAGCCTCATGGGTATTGGTATCAAAGAACTCGTTCTCATCCTCGTCATTGTGATGTTGGTGTTTGGAACGAAAAAAATCAAAACCATCGGCGGCGACGTCGGCGGTTGGATTCGCGATTTCCGGAAATCGATCAAAGACGGCAATGATGAAACGCCGGTGGTCGATCTGGGGGCGAACAAGCGCGTGCTCGATGGCGAAGTCGTCGCGAATTCCGATCAGAAGCGCTCGTAAGCCCTGTGTTTGACGTTGGCTTTACTGAGTTGATGCTGATCGGGCTGATCGCCCTGCTGGTCCTCGGACCAGCACGCCTGCCGCCACTCATCCGGACCACGGGTCGCTGGCTTGGGCGCGCTCAGCGCATGGTCCGTGAATTGAAAACCCAAATCGAGAATGACAGCAGCCTACGCGAACTCAATCAGTTCAAACAGGCGCTGCGCAGTGACGACCTCGCGAAACTCACCGACGAGCCTGTCAAGCCTGCCAATACGTCGCCGCCCACCCAGGGTTGACCGTGATGACAACGGAGAAACCTGACGGCCTTGAGGCTAACGAACAGAGCTTTCTGTCGCACCTGATTGAACTGAGATCACGCCTGATGCGCGCCGTGCTGGGTGTGCTCGGCGTGCTCCTCGTGCTGATGCCGGTGTCAAATTCACTTTATGAGTGGTTGTCGCGGCCGCTGATGAAGCAGATGGCGGAAATCGGCGCGCAGATGATTGCGACCGAGGTCGCCTCCCCGTTCCTTGCGCCCTTCAAGCTGACCTGCTTCGTCGCGATCGCGATTTGCGCACCCTACATCTTCTTTCAGTTATGGTCGTTCATCGCGCCCGGACTCTATCGGCACGAAAAGAAACTCGCGCTGCCCTTGCTGATTTCGAGCACCCTGCTGTTTTATTGCGGGATCGCCTTTGCCTACTTCGCGGTGTTCCCACTGGTGTTTGGCTTCCTAACGAGCGCCGCGCCTGATGGGGTCACCGTGATGACCGATATCAGCAAGTATCTGGACTTCGTGATCGTGATGTTCTTCGCCTTCGGCGCGGCCTTCGAGGTCCCGGTTGCAACCTACCTGCTGGTGCGCACCGGCATTTCCACCCGCGAGGGTCTCGCTGAAAAGCGGCCATATGTGATCGTCGGTTCCTTCGTCGTGGCGGCGATCCTCACCCCACCGGACGTGATTTCACAGACCATGATGGCGATCCCGATTTGGTTGCTGTATGAAATCGGCATGCTGTTTTGCAGAATCCTGATTCCGGTGGAAGCCGCCGACGAAGATTCGACCAAGGCACTGACTCCCCGTTGAGTCGACCGAACTAAAACGGGGCAGCGACGCGCGTTACTGAATACGTCGCACACCCTCCGCCGCGCCGATTAAAAGTACGTCCGCCGGCCGATTCGCAAACAAGCCATTGGCCACTACGCCGGCTATCTGATTGATACGTTGTTCAAGGTCGCGCGGATTGGTCATGTCCAGATGGTACACATCGAGGATTACGTTGCCGTTATCGGTGGTAAATCCCACCCGGTACTCCGGCTGACCCCCTAAATTCACCAGCTCGCGCGCCACGAAACTGCGGGCCATGGGAATCACCTCCACTGGCAAGGGAAAGCGGCCCAGGCGTTCGACCAGCTTGGAATCATCAATGATGCACACGAAACGTCGGCTGGCCGCCGCCACGATTTTCTCGCGGGTCAGCGCGCCGCCGCCACCCTTGATCAATCGGCATTGAAAGTCCGCTTCATCGGCGCCGTCCACGTAGAGCGCAAGCGGACCGGCATCATTCAATTCGACCACCTCGATGCCCTGCGCGCGCAGACGATCGGCGCTCGCCTTTGAGCTGGCGACCGCGCCCTCCAGGCGTCCTTTTATTTTGCGCAAAGCAGCGATGAAATAGTTCGCCGTACTGCCGGTGCCGACGCCGATGACGCCGTCATGCGGGACAAATTCGAGAGCGGCCGCGGCCGCCATTTGCTTCTTATCGTCCTGGGTCACAGGCGGATTCCTTCTGTTGGTCACATGCTGTTCCGGCTGGAACACGCCAGTAAATGTTATCTTATGCCCATGCTGGACATGTATCTCAAAATGATTCTGAAAGCGCCGGTTTACGATGTCGCGCGTGAAACCTCGCTTGATCAAATGCCGTTGATTTCGCGGCGCACGCAGAATCAGGTGTGGTTGAAGCGTGAAGATACGCAACCGGTGTTCTCTTACAAGCTACGGGGCGCGTACACCATGATGGCGAGCCTCTCGAACGCTGAACGCGCGCGCGGCGTGGTCACTGCGTCCGCTGGCAATCACGCCCAGGGGGTTGCGCTCGCGGCAGCGCGACTTAGGGTACGGGCGGTGATCGTGATGCCGAAAACGACCCCCGAGATCAAGATCAATGCAGTCCGTCAGCTCGGCGCCGAAATCATTCTGCATGGCAATACTTATGATGACGCCAGCGTTCACGCGATGGAGTATGTCGCGGCGCACGGCCTGACCTATGTCCCGCCTTACGATCATCCGTTGGTGATCGCCGGGCAAGGCACCGTGGCGATGGAAATCCTGCGCCAGCATCACGGCACCCCGTATGCGATCTTTGTCCCGGTGGGTGGCGGCGGCTTGATCGCTGGTGTCGCGGCGTATGTGAAAGCGCTCGAACCCGGCATCAAAATCATCGGGGTGGAAGCGGACGAGGCCGCGTGCATGCAGCGCGCGCTCGCGGCAGGTGAGCGCGTCATCCTCGAGAAGATCGGAATCTTTGCGGACGGCGCGGCCGTACGCCAGGTCGGTGCCGAGCCGTTTCGAATTGCCCAGCAGTATGTGGATGAAGTGCTTACGGTCACCATCGATGAAATCTGTGCTGCGGTGAAGGATATTTTTGAAGACACGCGCTCGATTGCCGAGCCTGCCGGGGCTTTGGCCATTGCGGGACTGAAACAATATGTGGCGCGCGAGAAGCTGCGTGATCAGGAATTGGTAGCGATTCTGAGCGGCGCCAATGTGAATTTCGATCGCCTGCGCCACATCGCCGAACTCGCAGAGCTCGGCGAAAAGCGCGAGGTGCTGGTCGGTGCAACCCTGCCTGAGCGCCCCGGAAGCTTTCGCCGTTTCTGCCATGCGCTCGGCACGCGCGCCATTACGGAGTTCAACTATCGCTATGCGGATCGCGAGCAAGCAACCGTGTTCGCCGGCGTGCAGCTCCGGGCAGGCGAAGCGGATAAGCAGGCACTGCTCACCAGCTTAGCCGACAAGGGTTTCGAGGCGCTCGATATCACAGACAACGAATTGGCCAAGATGCACGTGCGCTATATGGTCGGCGGACATGCCAGTGCCTTGGGGGATGAGCGCTTGCTGCGCGTCGAATTTCCCGAGCGGCCCGGTGCGTTACTCCATTTTCTGAATCAAATTGATGATCGCTGGAACATCAGTCTGTTTCACTACCGAAACCATGGCGCAGCCTATGGTCGCGTGCTGATCGGTATGCAGGTACCGAGCGCGCGCGCGGCCGAGTTCGACGCATTTCTGGCGGCCTTACAAATGGACTGGGTAGAAGAGCGGAATAACCCGGCCTACGCACTGTTTCTGCGCTGAGATGGACTGCAGTAATCCCCGCGCAGCACTCACCGCAGTCATGCAGGATCTCGCGCGGGCGGGTCTCAATCAGGGCGCAGCGGGCAATGCGAGCACGCGCGTCACCACGGGCCTGCTGATCACCCCTACTGGTGTGCGTCCGTTCGCACTCCGCGATGAGCAGCATGTCGAGTTGAATTTGGCAGGCGAGGCCCACGCAACGCGCACCTTGCCGTCGAGTGAATGGCGCTTGCATCGTGACATTTATCGCACCTACCCCGAAGTCAATGCGGTGGTGCATGTGCATTCACCGTATGCGACTGCGTTGGCCTGCTTACGCCGTGAAATTCCGGCCTTTCACTACATGGTGGCCGTTGGTGGTGGGGCTTCAATCCGCTGTGCGCCCTATGCCACTTTCGGAACCCAGGCGCTGTCCGATTATGTATTGGAAGCGCTGGTTGGACGCCATGCCTGTTTGCTCGCCAACCATGGCTTGGTGACGCTTGGCAAAAATCTGGCAGCGGCCTTTGAGCTTACGCTTGCGATTGAAGATCTCGCGCATCAATATTGCGTGGCGTTGCAGGCCGGTGCGCCAGTCCTGCTAACAGAGCCCGAAATGCACGAAGTCCTGGAGCGCTTCAAAACCTATGGACAACAACCCGCCTAAACCCACCGGGCCGCTCGCCGAGTTCACGAGCCGACCGACTTTTCAGCTCGCCATCCCGGCGCTCGATCTCGCTCAGCTACGCGTGTTCTATGTGGATGTGCTCGGTTCTAAAATCGAGCGCGAAGACGATGACACCCTGGAATTATCCTTCTTTGGCGGCAGTCTGCGCGCCTTTCGGGTCGAGACTATGCCGGTGTTGGTCACAGGACGGCGCGGTGGCAAAGCCATTCCGGTGCCGAACTTTGGACTGGTGATGAGTTGGGAGGACTGGCATCGCGCAGTCGATCATCTGAACTATGTCGGGATCACCTATCGGATGTCACCGACCACCCTGACCACGCTCGACGGGCGCACTGAGGCCTGGTTCGCGATCGCCGATCCCAGCGGCAATTGTTTGGCGTTCAGTGCGGCGAAATAGCGGTTCGGAGATGTCGGCGCTTCAAGGGTGTTGGGCAGATTTGGTCAGCGCGCGCCTCCCGCGCAAGTGACCAAATCTGCCCAGCACCCTTCTGCACCAAAGGTTTCTTCGCCCAACTTATCCCACGAACTCAAATCAGCCGAATAACTCTGCGAGCTTTGCCCCTGGATCGGGGCTGCGCATGAAGGCTTCGCCGACCAGAAAACAATTCACGTCGCGCGCGCGCAGACGCGCGACGTCGGCCCGCGTGCCGATGCCGGATTCCGTCACCACCAGGCGATCTGCGGGCACGTCGTTCAACAAGCTAAGTGTGGTATCGATGTTGGTCACGAATCGTTTGAGGTCGCGATTATTGATCCCGATCAGCGGCAGGCGCAGGCGGAGCGCACGTTCGAGTTCTTCGCGATCATGCACTTCCAGCAACACGTCCATGCCAAGTTCGCGCGCGATATCGGCGAGGCCTTGCAACGAAGCGTCGTCAAGCCCAGCCACAATCAGCAGCACGCAGTCGGCGCCAAGCGCGCGCGATTCATGGATCTGATACTCATCGCACATGAAATCCTTGCGGATGACCGGCAACGCGCAGGCTGCGCGCGCCGCCAGTAAATGTTCGTCCGCCCCCTGGAAATACTTTTCATCCGTTAATACCGAAAGGCATGCGGCGCCGGCACGTGCATAGGACGCGGCGATGTCGGCCACCACATAGGGTTCGCGCATGACGCCTTTGCTCGGCGAGGCCTTCTTGCATTCGGCGATCACGCCGGCCGCGCCTGCGGCCACTTTGCGGCGCAGGGCTACTTCGAATCCTCGCGGTGGCGGCTGAGCGAGAGCTGCCGCGCGTACCTCGGCCAATGGAATTCGCGCGGCACGTGCGCGGACTTCAGTGCGTTTGTGCGCAAATATTTCTTGCAGGAGGTCTTTACCTGGTGCGAGTGGGGTGATTTCCGAAGTCATGACTCGTTGCTCAAGAATTGTCCGGCCCAGCCAGGGCCTCGGTGAGTGCGACATAGCGTGCGAAATGATCGCGCGCGGCGCCGCTCGCAATAAGCCGCAAGGCGTTTTGATAGCCATCACGAAGATCAACACTCAAGCCGCATAAATAGAGTGCGGCGCCTGCGTTCAGCGCGACGATATCGCGCGCAGGCCCGGCCTCATTGGCAAACACGGCGCGAATGCGGGCGAGGCTCTCTTGTGCGTTCTGCACTTTCAAAGCAGCGAGCGGCGCGGCGTTAATGCCAAGTTCGGATGGATGGATCTCGTAGTGCGAGATGACGCCAGCCTTTAATTCCGCGACCAGGGTTGAACCCCCGATGCTGATTTCATCGAGGCCATCGGCGGCGTGTACCACCATCGCGCGCACACTGCCGAGGCGTTGGAGCACCTCCGCGATGCGCGGCACCCAGTCCCGCTTGAAAAGCCCGACCAGTTGCAAGGGTGCTCCGGCCGGGTTGGTCAACGGGCCGAGCACATTGAACAGGGTACGGATGCCGAGTTCGCGACGAGGTCCCGCCGCGTGCCTGGTTGCGCCGTGATGGGCCTGCGCAAACATGAAGCCAAAGCCTGTGTCCCGGATGCAGCGCGCAATTTGATCAGGGCTAAGCGTGAGACGGGCGCCCGCCGCCTCAAGTAAATCCGCCGAGCCGCTCGCACTCGAGACTGAACGATTGCCATGCTTGGCGACATAGCCACCGCCGGCGGCGACCACAAAGGCTGCCGCCGTCGAGATATTGAAGGTGCCGCTTGCATCACCGCCGGTGCCGCAGGTGTCGATCAAAGGCGCGACCTGACTCTCGACTTTCACCGAGAGTTCGCGCATCACGCACGCAGCTGCCGTGATCTCGTCTACGGTCTCACCCTTCTGCCGCAGCGCGACCAGCAGCCCAGCAATTTGCGCCGGCGTCGCTTCGCCAGCCATGATCTGCCGCATCACGGCCGTCATGTCACTGAGGCTCAGATCGTGATGATCAACAACCTGCGCGATGGCGTCCCGGATATTCATGCGGCTGCGCGATCAGAGCGTTTGGGCAAAAAAATTCTGTAGCAGTTGGTGGCCATGCTGGGTAAGGATGGCCTCGGGATGAAATTGCACACCGAACACCGCATATTCGCGATGTCGCACCCCCATGATCTCGTCCACCTCGCCTGACGGCAAAGTTGTCCACGCCGTAATTTCCAGACAGTCTGGACAGGAGTCTTTCTCGATCACCAACGAGTGATAGCGGGTGGCGATAAATTGATCGGGGAGATCGCGGAACACGTCGGTTCCACGATGATGGATCGGTGAGGTCTTGCCATGCATGACCTGCCGCGCGTGAATCACCTTGCCGCCGAAGGCCTGCCCAATACTCTGATGACCAAGACACACGCCGAGGATTGGGATCTCGCCGGCTAATTCGCGTACCACCGCCAGCGAGATCCCCGCCTCATTCGGCGTGCACGGGCCGGGCGATACGATGATATGCGAGGGCTTTAGCGCGCGAATTTGCGCCAAATCGATGGCGTCATTCCGCGCCACCTGCACCGTATGCCCCAACTCGCCACAGTACTGCACCAGGTTGTAGGTAAAGGAGTCGTAGTTGTCGATCATCAGCACCATTTAGAGGGTATCCCTTAGTTCTATGTGATGCTGGTTGGAGGCTGAGGGCTTGCGGCCCCCTGAGAACCCCGTATGGTTTTTCGATACTCCGCGCCGAGTGGCTGGAATCGGGT
>CAMATU010000115.1 GCA_945861225.1 Klebsiella pneumoniae | reverse complement strand
GGTAGCGTAGGCCAGTCTCCTCTTCTTGCGGCGCCCGGTACGGCGGCCGGAATTTCCGCCCTGCTACCTAAATAGTCGTCCCGGAAAAGGCCACTACCATTGCGGGCAAAGCAGATGCGGGCTGCGTGATCAAGGACTGGAGAAATCTCAGTACCAACCTAAAACCGTTCAAGTTCCGCATGCGGCAACTGCCCGCGATGCACGCGCATCGCGCCAAACTCGGCGCAGCGGTGCAGACTGGGGACCGCGCGTCCGGGATTGAGTAGGTGTAGTGGATCGAACGCGGATTTCAGGCGATGAAACTGTTCGAGCTCGGGGGTGTTGAACTGAAGGCACATCTGATTGAGCTTCTCGATGCCGACTCCATGCTCGCCGGTGACCGTTCCGCCCACTTCGATACACAGTTCAAGAATTTGGGCGCCCACGCTTTCGGCGCGCGCGAGTTGCGCGTCATCGTTGGCATCGAATGCGATGAGTGGATGCAGATTGCCATCGCCAGCATGGAACACATTCGCAATCGGCAAGCCTGATTCGAGCGACAGTTCAGCAATTCGGCGCAGCACACGTGCGATTTCTCGCCTGGGGATCGTGCCGTCCATGCAGTAATAATCCGGCGCGATGCGGCCAATTGCCGGGAAGGCGGCCTTGCGGCCCTGCCAGAAGCGCAGACGTTCCGCCTCATCGCGCGAGCAACGAACTTCACGCGCGCCATCTCGGGTGAGCAGCGCTTCAACTTGCGCGATGTCCGCCGCGACTTCGGCCTCACTGCCATCAAGCTCGCAGAGCAGGATGGCCGCCGCATCGGTGGGGTAACCCGCATGACAGAAATCTTCGGCCACCCGCAAGGCCAGCGCATCCATCATTTCGAGACCAGCGGGTGTAATACCGCTTTCGATGATCCCGCTGACCGCATTCCCCGCCGCTTCAACATTATCGAAAGCGGCAAGTAACACTTTGGCCGTTGGCGGTTTCGGTAATAGCTTCACTGTCACTTCCATCACGATCCCGAGCAGACCTTCCGAGCCATTGATGACTGCCAGCAAATCAAGTCCCGCTGCCTCGATGGTACGTCCGCCCAATTCCACCCACGTGCCATCGCTCAGGAACAACTTCACGCCAAGCACGTTGTGCACGGTCAAACCATATTTCAGACAGTGCACGCCGCCGGAATTCTCGGCCACATTGCCGCCAATGGAGCAGGCGATCTGCGAGGAGGGATCGGGTGCGTAGTACAAGCCGAACGGCTGGGCTGCCTCGCTGATCGCGAGATTACGCACGCCGGGTTCAACCACCGCATAGCGGTTGTCGGGATCAATTTCCAGGATGCGATTGAAGCGCGCGAGGCTGAGCAGGCAGCCATCTACCAACGGCAGTGCACCGCCCGACAACCCCGTCCCGGCACCGCGCGGCACCACCGGGACCTGATATTCAGCGCAGACGCTCAAGATTCTGCGCACTTCTTCGCGGGTACGCGGCAGACAAACGACGCGCGGGAGTTGGCGGTACGCTGCGAGTCCATCGCACTCGTACGGACGCTTCGCCTCAGCGGCGACCAGCAGCGCGTCGGCGGGCAGGAACTCGGCGAGCGTTGCTTCGAAGCCGCGCATCCGTTTAGGGGCTGAAGCGGTAATTAGAGGGGATCACGACCACGCCGCCCGGCGTTACTGCGAAACGTTGTGCATCGCGCTCGCGATCCACGCCGATTTTTTCATTCGGCGGAATTTGCACGTTGCGATCACAAATGGCGCGCCGGACCTGCGCACCTTCGCCTACATTCACCCCAAGAAACAGGATTGAATCCTCAACCGTCGCGCCATCATCAATAAACACCCGATTACCGAGCACGCTGCGACTCACCCCGCCACCCGCGATCACCGTGCCGCCGGCGACAATGGAATTCACGCAGATCCCTTCAGTGCAAGACCGTCCGGGCACCGTGCGCGCCGGCGGCCGCTGCTGCTGATAAGTGCGAACCGGCCAGTCGGCCTGATAGATATCGAGCGGCGGCTCGAGATTCAGCAAATCCATATTCGCATCGTAGTAATCGTCGAGCGAACCCAGGGTCCGCCAATAGCGATCCTGCGTTACCCGTCCATACTCGCCGCCAAAATGATAGCTATAGATGCGCGCCTGGCCCCGCAGCTCGCGACTGATGAGCTCGATGATGTTTTGCTTGCGCGCGCCGTTGTTGTCGAGCTGTTTGAGACAATCGACGAGCCATGAGCGACGGAATGCATACACGCCCATTGGACCATACGCGCCATTCCCTTCCGGAAGTGGGCTGGGCGTGCCAAAGGGCGTGATCGCATCAAGTGGACCCTCGCCAATCTTGAAGGTGGCGGGGAAGGTGCTGCCAAGTGCAGTCTCGCGATCAATCGATGCGACCGTGACATCCGCATTGTGTGCGAGGTGGTAGTCCACCATCGCGGCATAATCCATCCGATAAATCTGCTCCCCGGACACGATCAGAACCGTTTCCTCCTGCGCGCCATCGAGCAAATAGAGATTTTTATACAGCGCATCCGTCTGTCCGCTGTAGATCGACAGATCTTCCGTAATCGGGGGCGACACGGCGGTCACGAACTCGCCTAGATCGGTATTGAATATTGACCAGCCATCGCGCAGATGATTCTGCAGCGACAGCGAATTGAACTGGGTGAACACATTGATGCGGCGCAAGCCCGAGTGCATGCAGTTGGTCAATGCGAAATCAATCACGCGGTAGTTGCCGGCATAGGGCAACGCCGCCGTCGTGCGGCGGGCGGTCAGCGGCATCAACGGCTTGCCATCGCCAATGGCGAGGACAAAAACGATGGTCTCGTGGAGGTTTGGAATGGGCATAGCGTGGGGCCGGGGCATTATACTCGGCGCGCGCTGCGGTAAAAGCGGCGGACCGTTGCAGATCTCACCGGCCTGCCACCCTCGCCGCTAGCAACCCACTTGCCAAGGCTATCCCAAGCCGCGATGACATCCCTTTCGAGTCGCTATAGTCGCTTTAGAATTAATTAGTTATCTTTGGCGGGCCGACAGTCTGAGCCGCCACCGCTGGTTTTTTTTCTTGAGCCCACAACTGAGACCCCCATCCCGCATGTCCGAAGAAATCCTCGTTAATGTGACTCCGCAGGAGACACGCGTCGCCTTTGTTGAAAATGGGGTTCTGCAGGAGGTCCTGATCGAGCGCACGCGGCGCCGCGGCTTTGTTGGCAATATGTATGTCGGCCGTATCAACCGGGTGCTGCCCGGCATGGGCGCCGCTTTTGTAGACATTGGCCTCGCCCGCGCGGCCTTTCTGCATGTGTCAGATATTGTGTCGGCTGCCCATCGCAAACAGGCCACCGGTCACGAGATCCCGATCGAACAAGCCGTTCACGAGGGGCAACTGGTCCTGGTCCAGGTCGCCAAAGAACCGCTCGGCACCAAAGGCGCGCGGCTTACGACGTATCTCAGCATCCCCTCGCGGTATCTGGTGTTTATGCCGGACACCAACTCACTTGGAATCTCCCAGCGCATCGAGAGCGACGAAGAACGTAAGCGCTTGCGGGAGATCATGTTGGCCTTGGAACCACGCCTGAAACCGCTCAGTGCGCCGCTGAATGAAATGCTGCCGCCGGAACTTGCCGAGCGTGGCACGGCCGCCGGTGGCTTCATCGTACGCACCGCGGCCGAAGGCGCCTCGGCCAATGAGTTACAGGCGGACATCCAGTTCCTGCGCCGCCTATGGACGGCGATTCAGGAGCGCACGGTCAATGCCAAACCAACCACTGTCGCGTACGAAGATTTGCCACTGGTGCTGCGTATCATCCGCGATCTGTCCGCCGCCCAGGCGGAGAAAATTCGTATCGACTCGCGCGAGACTTTCACCAAGGCGAGTAGCTTCGCCGAGGAATTCACGCCCGAATTGACCTCGCGTATCGAACACTATCCTGGTGAGCGACCGATCCTCGATTTGTATTCGACAGAGGAAGAGATTCAACGGGCGCTGAAGCGCAAGGTCGACCTCAAATCCGGTGGCCATCTGGTGATCGATCAAACCGAGGCCATGACTACGATTGATGTGAACACTGGCGGCTTCGTCGGCCATCGCAATCTCGAAGAAACGATTTTCAAAACCAATCTTGAAGCCGCCCAGGCAATCGCGCGTCAGCTCCGCTTAAGGAACCTTGGGGGCATCATCATCGTCGATTTCATCGACATGCTGGAAGAAGAGCATCGCCGTCAGGTCCTGCGTGCGCTCGAAAAAAGTCTGGAACGCGATCACTCAAAAATCAGCATTAGCGATGTCACCTCGCTCGGCCTGGTCCAGATCACCCGCAAGCGTACCCGCGAAAGTCTCGAGCACGTGCTGTGCGAGGCGTGCCCGACTTGCAGCGGGCGTGGCTCGATTAAAACAGTGGAGACGGTGTGTTTTGAGATTTTTCGCGAAATCCTGCGCGCACAGCGTCAGTACGATGCGCAAAAACTGCTGGTGGTCGCGGCGCAGAACGTGATTGATTTGTTGCTCGATGAGGAATCGACGAGCGTGGCGGAATTGGAGGAGTTCGTCGGCATTCCAATTCGGTTTCAAGTCGAAACCACCTATACCCAAGAGCAGTACGACGTCGTCCTGCTCTAGCGCCGGTTGTCACCCATGACCAAGCACCTCATCCGCTGGGCATGGAATATCAGCGCTGTCACCATCATCGTGCTGGCCCTACTCAGCGTCACCTTGCGCATGATGCTGCCACGTCTCTCGCATGATCCGGCGCTGATCGAAAGTTGGTCGAGTCGCCTGGCGGGGGCGCCCGTTTCTATTGGCCGCCTTGAATCGCATTGGCGCGATGGCCAGCCGGTACTTACGGTGCGGGATATCAGTGTCCACCTGGTGCATGCGGATGGTCCGGAAATTCTGCGCTTCGCGGAAGCCCACGCCGCACTGGATGTCTGGGCAAGTCTGCGCGCACAGCGCTGGCGAGTCGGTCATCTCACCCTGCACGGGCTTACGCTCAAACTGGTCCACCAGCTCGATGGCTCAGTGGTCATCGAAGGATTTCCTCTGCATAACGCAAAGTTCATCCGCTGGTTACTCGCACAGCGCGGTCTGCGGGTGCTCGCGGCAGACTTTTCTTTGCGCGATGCCCAGCAGCGGTGGCAACCGCTGCATGCCACGGGCGTGGATTTCAGTATCGAAGCTGGCGCCCAGACCACTGTCATCGCGGGCAACGCAGCACAAATTGATGCAGTGGCGGCGCCGTTGAGCTTCCGTGCACAGATCCCCAGGCGGGCGGGGGCCGGCCTTGAATCTGAGCTTCGGCTATTCGGCACTGATCTCGACCTCGGCGCGCTCGGCCGGACATTGGCGCTGGACGTTCCGACGTTGCGCGGCCTCCATACCGACGCCTTGCTTCAGATCAACGCCCAAGATCTACGCGAGTATCAAGTCGGCTTCGAGCTCAGCAATCTCAAGCTTGCGCGGGATCAGGGCGTTCCCGGCGAGCCCGCTCGGCAGTTCGCGCTGCGCGGCGCGCTGACCCGCTCGGCAACTGGGATCGATGTCCAAATCGAGCAGTTCGCGACCGCCGAAACGGCTGGTCGGCCGGTTGATTGGCGGCTGCATCTCAGCGGTGGCGAGCGCCCGAGTTTGCAGCTGAGCGCCGACTCGGCGCCGCTCGCGATGCTGCCCTTGCTCGGACCTTGGCGGGCACGCTCCGCCGCGCTGTCATCCTGGCTCACCACTTTAAAGCCCACTGGAGATATTGTGAATCTGCGGCTGGGGCTTGCGGGGACCGCGTTCTACGCGCGCGGCGAAGTGCGGGAAATAGCGCTCAATCAAACTGAACACACGCCAGGCGTACACGGAATCTCGGCGCACTTTGCCGCCAATCGAGGCGGCGGCGCGTTCAGGTTCGAGGATGCAAATTTCGTAGTCGAAGACCAGCGCCATCTGGCCGAACCACTCAAGGTGGCTGCGCTGTCTGGCGTGGTGGGCTGGCAGGCCGACGCTGCTGCAATCAATACACTGACCGGAGATCTGGCAGGGACGCTGAATACTTTACCGCTGCGCCTGCACGGCGCCCTGCGCAGAGATCCCGCGCAGACCACGGCAGTAGATCTGGTTGCCACACTGGGCACCGGCGATCTCACCCGCATCTCTTCGCTCATGCCGCTGCACGTCATGCATCCCCACGGTGACGAGTGGTTGCGCAAGGCGTTTCAGGCAGGGATTGTCGAAGGCGGTGAACTTACGCTGCGCGGCCCGCTGGCGAGTTTTCCCTTTGATCACGGCGAAGGCGTGTTTACCGCGCGCGTGGCAGTGGAGGACCTGACATTGCACTACGCGGAAAAATGGCCGCTCGCGAGCGCCGTCAAGGGCGAGGTCAATTTCACCGGCCGCCAAGTCGCAGGCACCGTAACAGCGGCCAAATTTTTCAACTCTCCGCTCAAGCGCGCGCAGTTCGCCCTGGCAGATCTCTTTAGCCACGAGCCTGTGTTGACCGTCGATGGCACGGTGCGCGCTAACTTACCCGACATGCTACGGACCTTGCGCGAAAGCCCGCTTAAACACGACGCAGTGGCCCAGCTTGCCGACTTCACTTTGACTGATGAAGTCGATCTCGGTCTCAACCTGCGGCTTGGTCTTAATCCGGGTGCTACACGCACCGTGGTGGGGACTTTGGATTTTGCCGGCAACTCGCTACGTGCTGTGCGCCATGGGTTGGCCTTGGACGATCTGCGCGGACGCCTCAGCTTCACACCTGACAGCTGGACCGGAGAGGGGTTGACGGCGCGGCTCGGCACGCACCCGGTGGAAGTTGCGGCGCGTGGCGGAATTGGCGCATCCACTAGCGATAACGAGTTTGAGATGATTGGTGCCGCCGACGCTGCGCAGGTGCTCGCGCAGCTGGCCGAGCATGCGCCGACCTTGCATGCCTGGTTGGCGACCAACCAACGCCTCGATGCGCTCTCCGGCGAGCTCACCTGGAAGGCATTGCTGGTGACGCCACACCAAGCGGTGGGCGCGCCACTCAGGGATAAGCGACTGGTACTGGAGTCAAACCTGGAAGGCATGCAAGTCGCGCTACCCTGGCCGTTCGGTAAAGCGGCGTTGGAGCGACGAGCGCTACGCCTGGAAACCCTCCTCGGCTCCACGGCCGCAAAAACCACTCAAGTCGCCTACGGTGAGGCGGTACAAATCGCCTTTCAGCAGGCTGCAGCTGAGCAAGGCGCTGGATCGATACAGCGCCTGGAAGCTGTTTTCGGTGGCGGCGCCGCGCCGACACTGGAACACGACGGTATTTATTTGCACGGAGAACTGCAGTCGCTGCCCCTCGGCGAATGGGCGATGCTGCTCAAGCATCCCACAGCAGCCACTTCCTCACTGCCGATCACCTTCGATGTGAAGGTCGCCGAGCTCCAGACCTTGGGACAGGATTTTTCCAACGTGAGTTTTCACGGTCACCAAGATGCAGTCGCGTGGCGAGTCCACATGGACAGTGCCAACGCTGCGGGTGAAATTACCGTCCCCCATGACATGACAAACTCGCCGCTAACCTTGAACTTCGAGCGCCTCTGGCTACAGCCTGTCACCGCCGGTAACGCAAAAGCGCCGCTCGATCCACGCGCGCTGCCCAATGTCGCGCTGGCCTGCGCGTCTTTTAAATATCACACCGTGGATCTCGGACAGGCCTCACTGGCGACGGTGCGCGCCGCGCAAGGTCTGCACCTGCAATCTCTGGTGTTTCAGGGCCCCTCGTTTCAAATCCAGGCCGATGGCAACTGGCTCCTCAGTGACGGCGCGCACCATTCGCAGTTCAGCATTCATTTGAAAGGGGACGAACTCGCCCCGGTGCTCCAGCACTTTGGCTACAACGCGCGTGGCATCAAAGGCGGCAAAACGAAACTGGATATCGAAGCCTCGTGGCCGGGAACTCCCGGTGATTTCACGTTGGACAAGCTTGATGGCAGCCTGGGGCTGAACGTGAAGAAAGGTCGCTTTCTCGATATCGAGCCGGGCAGCGGACGCTTGTTTGGTTTGCTCAGTTTACAAACCCTGCCGCGCCGCCTCTCGCTCGATTTCGCGGATTTGTTCCAGAAGGGTTATGCCTTTGATCGCATCGAAGGTTGGTTCGAACTTGAAAACGGTAACGCCTATACCAATAGCTTGCTGATGGAAGGGCCTTCGTCGCGCGTGGAAGTGACTGGTCGCACCGGACTGGCTGCCCAAGACTATGATCAACGCGCCACCGTGACGCCCGCCTTATCGAAAAGCATTCCGCTCGCAAGCGCGATCTTCGGGCCCGCCGGAATCGGCGTCGGCGCTGCGATCTATCTGGGGCAAAAGATGTTTAAAGACATCCCTGCGCAGGTTGATCGGCTCTTGCAGAAGCAATACACGATCAAGGGTCCGTGGGCGCAGCCGAAGGTGGAGAAACTGTGACTTGGGCACCCGCACTGCACAGCGACTGGGAACAAATTCATAGGTCGGATAAGCGCAGCGTAATCCGACGCAGTGCCGTCCATAAGATGTCGGATTACGCTGCGCTTATCCGACCTATGCTTGCTAATCAAAGCTGAATTATGGAATGGACATCACCATGACCACCGATCTTTGGAAACCTAACACGGTGGTCGCGGCCGTACTCGAACGCGACGGGCGCTTTCTGCTGGTGGAAGAACTCGCACAGGGGCGCGCGGTCTACAACCAGCCGGCCGGACATCTCGATCCGGGTGAAACCTTACTGCAGGCGGTGAAACGTGAAACCCTGGAAGAGAGCGCTTGGCATATCGAGCCTGAAGGATTGATCGGCGTGTATCTGATGGCGCCCGCCGATCTCGACGTCACCTTTGTGCGTTTCTGTTTTTACGGCCGCCTGCTGCACCATGATCCCACCCTCGCCTTGGACCAGGAAATCCTTCGCACCTGGTGGCTCACGCGTGATGAACTCGCGGCCCAGGCGCACAAGCACCGCAGCCCGTTGGTGCTGCGCTGTATCGACGACTATCTCGCCGGCCAGCGTTATCCGTTGAGTCTGATCCATGATCTCCGCTTCGACTGAACGCGCCCCGCCGGGCACCCGCGTGGTGGTCGCGCTCTCGGGCGGCGTGGATTCCTCGGTCACGGCCGCCTTGCTCAAAGAGGCCGGTTGCGAGGTTTCCGCCATCTTCATGAAGAACTGGCACGAACCCACTGCCGCAGGAGATTGCCGCTGGGAAGAGGATGTTGCCGATGCGCTGGAAGTTTGTGAACGTCTCGCGATCCCCCTCAACACGGTCGATCTCTCGCAGGCTTACTGGGATGGGGTGTTCGCGGATTTTCTCAGCGAGTACGCGCGTGGTCGCACGCCGAACCCGGACATCCTGTGCAACCGGGAAGTGAAATTCAAAGCCTTCCTCGAACATGCGCGCGCACTCGGCGGCGCCTTTATCGCGACTGGACATTACGCGCGGATCGCGCGGCAAAATGGTGCCTTTGTGCTGCTCAAAGGCACGGATGCCAACAAAGATCAAAGTTATTTTCTGTACACCCTGGGCCAGCCGGAACTCGCGGCCAGTCTGTTTCCAGTGGGCGATTTACCGAAGCCCGAAGTGCGTCGGCACGCGGCCGCACTCGGTCTCGTGACGCATGACAAGAAAGACAGCACCGGTATTTGCTTCATCGGCGAGCAGCGCTTTAGGGATTTCCTGTCCCGCTTCCTGCCCGCCCAACCGGGGTTGATCCGGGCGCTGGACGGCCGCCCACTCGGTGAACACCAGGGCGTGGTGTATTACACCCTGGGTCAGCGCGAAGGCCTGAAAGTGGGCGGCGTGAAGGGCGCGGCAGAAGGCGCGTGGTATGTGGTCGACAAGGATGTGGCCGCGAATGAATTACGGGTCGCGCAGGGCCACGATCATCCGGCGCTGCTGAGTTCCAAGCTCGCCGCTGATCACCTCAGCTGGGTAGCGGGCGTGCCGCCCTCAGCACCTTTGGTCTGTCGCGCGAAGACGCGTTACCGGCAAACTGATCAGGAATGCACGATTACCGAGCTCAGTGGTGCCGAGTGCACAGTGAGATTTGCGCAGCCCCAGCGCGCAGTGACACCTGGCCAGTCCGTGGTGTTCTACGTGGATGACGTGTGTCTCGGCGGCGGCATCATCGATCGGACGTGGTCTTAAGCGTATGGCCGAGCGTCGTCAAGTTCGGTTCCGATACAGGTGGGTGCAGAAGGCGTAGGGCGTTCAGCCCGCGCCGCGACACGCCGTAAATACATCCCTGTAGGCTCGGCGGCCGCGTCCCTGCGGCCGCACGGTCGCTCTGCGGGCTAAACGCCCCACGCCGTCAAAGCCCCCTTGTGTGCGCCGCTTGATTCAGCCACCGGGGCTTTCCCGCTACAACAAGCGCCCAACATTGCCGATAATACGGCTCCACTCACCTAGCCCCCTCACGGAGTTCCGATGACCAACAGCTTCAATGCACGCACCACGCTCAAGGTGGGCACCAAGGACTACCAGTACTTCAGCCTGCAGGCCCTCACGGGCCAGTTCAAACTGGCGCGCCTGCCCTACTCCTACAAAATCCTGCTTGAGAATTTGTTGCGCCATGAAGACGGCATCAATACCACCAAGGCCGATATTGAAGCGTTGGCCGGTGCGGATCTGAAGAAAGTGCCCGCCAAGGACATCAATTTCACCCCCGCCCGCGTAATCCTGCAGGATTTCACTGGGGTGCCCTGTGTGGTCGATCTTGCGGCAATGCGCGATGCAATCAAAAAACTTGGTGGCGATGCCGCCAAAGTGAATCCCCTGTGTCCAGTCGAACTCGTGATCGATCACTCAGTAATGATCGACCATTACGGCACCAAGGAAGCACTGGATCTGAACGCCCAAGTAGAATTTCAGCGCAACGAAGAGCGCTATACGTTCCTGCGCTGGGGCCAGGAAGCGTTGAAGAATTTCAAAGCGGTGCCACCGGATACCGGCATCGTGCATCAGGTGAATATCGAATATCTGGCGCGAGTGGTGTTCGACAACAACGGCCTGCTGTATCCGGACAGCTGTTTCGGTACCGACAGCCACACCACCATGGTGAATGGCATCGGTGTGCTCGGCTGGGGTGTGGGCGGCATTGAAGCCGAAGCCGCGATGCTCGGCCAACCCTCTTCCATGCTGATCCCGGAAGTGATCGGCGTGCGGGTGACCGGCAAACTGGCCGAAGGCGCCACCGCTACGGATCTTGTATTGACGGTCACCGAGACCTTGCGCGCGCGCGGGGTGGTGGAAAAATTCGTCGAGTTCTTCGGCCCCGGTCTCGCCAATCTATCGGCCTCGGACCGCAATACGATCGCCAACATGGGTCCGGAATATGGTGCGACCTGCGGCATTTTCCCGATCGACGAAGAAACTTTGAACTACCTGCGTTTGACTGGCCGCGGAGAAGAACAGATTGCAGTGGTCAAGGCCTACGCCCAGGCGCAAGGCATGTGGTGGACGTTGGACGCACCCGAAGCCGAGTACACCGACGTGCTGTCACTCGATCTCGGATCGATCAAGCCCTCCCTCGCCGGCCCCAAGCGCCCGCAGGATCGCGTACTGCTGTCCGATGTGAAAGCGAACTATCAAAAGGCCTTTGAGGCCGAACAGAAAATGCGTCCGTCAGCGGGTGCCGCGACAGTCACTGATCGCGGACAGACTTATCAACTCAAGGATGGCGCGGTCGTCATTGCCGCGATTACTTCCTGCACTAACACCTCCAACCCGAGCGTACTGATCGGCGCTGGCCTGCTCGCGCGCAAAGCGCGTGCGCTGGGCCTGAAGGCGCAGCCGTGGGTGAAAACCTCGCTTGCGCCCGGCTCGAAAGCGGTGACTGAATATCTCGCCAAGGCAAACCTCATTGAGGATCTCGAAGCCTTTGGCTTCCATGTGATCGCCTATGGGTGCACCACGTGCATTGGCAACTCAGGTCCGCTGAACGAACCGATCGGCAAAGCGATTCAGGACAACAAGCTCAGCGTCTCCGCAGTGCTGTCCGGCAATCGCAACTTCGAGGGCCGGGTGCATCAGGACGTGCGCATGAACTATCTCGCCTCACCACCGCTGGTGGTCGCCTACGCCATCGCGGGCAGCACGGATCTCAATCTCACCAGCGACCCGCTGGGCAAGGGCAGCAATGGGCAGGACGTTTTTCTGAAAGACATCTGGCCGACCAACGCAGAAATTCAGGCAGCGGTCGCGCAAGCCGTCACCGCCGAATTGTTCAAGAAGAGTTACGGCGATGTGTTGAAGGGCGACGCACGCTGGCAGGGCATTAAGGTCACCAACTCGGAAACCTATCCGTGGGATGCGCGCAGCACCTACATTCAGAATCCGCCGTATTTTGAAGGCATGACGATGACCCCGCCCGGCATCCAGCCGATTAAAGGCGCGCGCGTCCTCGCGGTGCTCGGCGACTCGATCACCACCGATCACATCAGCCCCGCAGGCGACATCAAAATGGATGGTCCCGCCGGCAAGTACCTGGCCGAGCGCGGCGTTGCGAAGGCAGATTTCAACAGTTTCGGATCGCGCCGCGGCAATCACGAAATCATGATGCGCGGCACCTTTGCCAACACCCGCATCAAGAACGCGATGACGCCAGGCGTGGAAGGCGGTGTCTCAAAATATATGAACGGCACGACCGGCCCCGTCGAAGCCATCTACGATGTGGCGATGAAGTATCAGGCCGCGAAGGTGCCGCTGGTGGTGCTCGCCGGCAAAGAATACGGCACCGGATCCTCGCGTGATTGGGCCGCCAAAGGCACCATCCTGTTGGGCGTAAAAGCGGTCATCTCAGAGAGCTTTGAACGGATCCATCGCGCCAATCTGGTCGGCATGGGCGTCCTGCCGCTCAACTATGTGGATGGCCAAACTGCCGCTTCGCTGGGCCTTGACGGAACCGAGGTCATTGATCTCGAAGGACTGCAGGATGGCGCGAAGGAATTAACCGTGAACGCGAAAAAGGCGGATGGCAAATTGATTTCCTTCAAAGCCAAAGTCCGCATCAATACTGCCGTGGAATGGGAGTACTACGCCCACGGTGGCGTGCTGCAGTACATGCTGAGACAGATGGCGCGCTGAGGCGGGGGAATTCAGTCGGAAAAGCGTGCGGCGATCCCGCTTCTGGATTGCCGCGTCGCTGGCGCTCCTCGCAACGACGAACGGGAGGTCCCGCTCGCCATGACGAGCCTCGGCGGCAATTTTTAACACACCCTTCCCGTGCCTTCCTGCCATCATGCGGACCGACCCGAACTAACAGAGCGCCCCAGGCTCTATAAGAATTATCGAACTCGCTACGGGCAGGATATGGACGAACTCAAAACCCTCATCAGCCATAGCTTCAGCTGGCCAAGCCCCAGCTATCTAATTGGCAGCATCTTCTTTGGGCTTATCGGCTATGTCGCCTATGTGTACGGCAGGAAGGCCGCGCTTCCTCGCCCTAAGTGGATCGGCATCGTGATGATGGTCTACCCCTATGCAACGCCCGACACGCGGCTCATGTATGCCTGCGGCGCGGGGTTG
>CAMATU010000114.1 GCA_945861225.1 Klebsiella pneumoniae | reverse complement strand
AAGATATTCGTGTAGCGCATCGTGGCTGAGCTGGAGCGCTTGGACGGAGGGCAGGAAATCAAACACCGTCACCTGCGTGATATCGAACAGAGATCTAAAGCCGAGGGGTGCCGGAATGACTTCGAATCCTTGGGCCTCGAACATCATTTGCGCGCGGCGCATGTGCAACGCCTGAGTCACTAACAGTATCCGCTTCGAGGGCAGCAGATAGCGTGTGTACTCGGCGTTCTCCGCAGTATTACGGCTGCCGGCTTCCACCCACTCGACCGGCACCTTGAATGATTCGTTGACGACCTCGAGCATCAACAGACCTTCGGCCACATTCCCACCGGTGACGTCGCCGCCGACGAGCGCCAGCGGTAACTGCAACGCACGCTGCAGAAACGCCCCGTAGCGCAAGCGCTCTAACGTTCGTGGGTGCACGGTGTCCATGCCGTCGTATTCCGGTGCCGCTGGGTAGCGTCCACCACCAAGGATAACGATCGCTTCAGCCTGCTGAGGTCCGCCCGCGACCGCAAAGGCTGGCACTGCTTCAAGCGGCAGCGCGAGCAAGGTGCCGATGAGTGGCATCATCAACACGATGAGCGAGCCGAAGGCGACGCGCAACAGGAATACGCCGCACCGTGGTCGACGCCGCCGCAGCCCCGCGCCGAGCAGCGCGAGCAGCAGGTTACCGCACGGCGGGAGCAGCAGCGCCTTAAGCAAATAGCCCAGTGCGATATCCATCAGAAGACAGCGTGTCGCGCGGAAACGCGAGCCTCGCTCAGGAAATCCGCTCTCCGGCGGCCTGCCGATCGGCGTGATAGGAAGACCGTACCATCGGCCCACTCGCGACATGCTCAAAGCCAATCGCGCGCGACGTGGCGGCTAACTCCTCGAACTCTGTGGGCGCCACGAACCGCACCACCGGCAGATGGGCCCGACTGGGCTGCAGATATTGGCCGAGCGTCACACGATCGCAGGCATGTGCATGCAGATCACGTAACACCGCTTCCACTTCGTGAATTTCTTCGCCTAAGCCAAGCATGAGACCGGATTTGGTGGGCACCTGTGGCGCCAACGCTTTGAATTTTTGAATGAGCGTAAGCGACCACGCGTAATCTGCGCCGGGCCGCACCTGGCGATATAGACGCGGCACCGTCTCCAGATTGTGGTTAAACACATCAGGCGGTTCGCGCAATAGCGCCTCCAGCGCGACGTCCATGCGGCCGCGAAAATCCGGCACCAGGATTTCTATTTGGATCGCGGGCTGCGCCGCGCGCACGGCCGCCACGCATGCCGCGAAGTGCGCCGCGCCACCATCGCGCAAATCATCGCGATCAACCGATGTAATCACCACATATTTCAGATCCATCAACCGCACGGCTTCCGCGAGGTGCGCGGGTTCATCCCCATCCAGTGGCAAAGGACGGCCATGCGCCACATCGCAGAAGGGGCACCGGCGCGTGCACAGCGCACCCATGATCATGAAGGTCGCGGTGCCGTGCGCGAAACATTCACCGAGATTGGGGCACGAGGCCTCTTCGCACACCGTGTGTAAGGCCTTCTCGCGCAACAGCTGCTTCAGTGCGATCACTTTGGGATCTGTCGGCGCTTTGGCTCTGATCCACGCCGGCTTGCGCGGCAACGGCCCTACCGTGACTTCAACTTTGATGGGGATTTTCGCCACTTTGGCGCTGCCCCGCTGCGCGCGGGTCGGCGCGGAAGGAAGCTCGGGAATAGGTGTTACAGGGTCCATAAACTTCCGTTCAATTGGGGATTACCACGCTGCCCTGGCTATTATCGGCCGCTGCGCGAACCTGCGCACCTGGCAGCCGCGGACTTAGGCGTCCTGCTGCGGCGGACGCCTAAGTCCAACAGGCTGCTAGCGGCGCAAATTCCTGGCGCAGCGCTGCTTCCAGTAGCGGCAGCACCTCGGCGACCGTCACCCGCTGGCCAAGGGCCGCCATGCTCGTGACTTGCAGTCCAGGATAGCCGCAGGGATTGATGCGTGAGAATGGCGCTAGATCGAGCGTCACATTGAGGGCCAGGCCGTGATAGCAGTAATGGTGCCGAATGCGTAATCCGAGCGCAGCAATTTTTACGCCGTTCACGTAAACACCAGGCGCGCCCGCGCGGCGTTCGGCGGCGATCCCGTAGATCGCGAGTGTTGCCAACACAGCGCTCTCCAGACGCCGTACAAATTCGCGTGGTCCCAGACCGAGGCGACGCAGATCGAACAAAGTATAGGCCACGAGCTGGCCCGGGCCATGATAGGTCACCTGGCCACCGCGATCGGTGGCAATGACTGGAATCTCGCCGGGGTTCAGCAAATGTGCGCGCGAACCGGCGAGCCCCAGCGTGAATACGGGCGGATGTTCGACAAACCAGATTTCATCGCTGGCATCAGGCTGACGAGCCGCGACAAAATCCCGCATCCGCGTCCAGGTCTGCAGGTAATCCGCTTCCCCGAGGTGCCTGACGACCAGGGTCATAACACCATCAACACGCGGGTATGTCCGCTCAATTCACGATAGAGATTGTCCAGTTGCTCCTGGCTATGTACATAGACAGTCACGGTTAGCGACACATACGTGCCCTGCTTGCTGGGCCGGTGCTGGATCGCATCGTCACGCAAGTTGGGCACGTGACGCGCGACGATTTCCACTACCAGCGCGGCGAAATCATCGCTCGCCTGTCCCATCACCTTGAGGGGGAAATCGCAAGGAAACTGGAGGAGTGGTGGATCTGTGGTGGTAGACATGTCTCGGGTCCCTCGGTGATGACCGGATCACGGAGATACGATTTAAGTCTGTCGCCCGCTGCACGTCAACGCGTCACCACGCGCACAATGGGCTCAGCATTGCGCATGGCGGCCAGCACGACATAGGCAAAGCGCGTCGTGAGCGCGAGTGCCTGCTCTGCGACTTCGATCGCGAGCCTCTCCAAGGCCGCATCATCCACCATGTTGATCAGCGGAATCACGCGTGCATTACCGACTGCCCGCAGCGCCCCGTCGGGGCTGGCTAGCAGGCGCGCCAGGTGCTCTGGCGCAACCGCTTGCCCTGGACGCAAACCAGTCACTGCCGCAAAGCGCTCCGGGCGGTGACAAAGGCGTTCATCCAGCGGCAGGCCAACGGCGCGAATTGCACAGACCGGAATCACCGTGGTGGTTTCCGGTGGCAACGCAGGCTCATGATCAGCGGGCGCTTTGATAATTCGATTACGCGCGCCGTCTGCTTTGACCAAGCAGAGATCGAACGCATTATCGGCTCTAAGCCGCGCGAGCTCAGTGAAACTCACGCCGAGATGACGACCCGGCAACTCGCAGGGTTTGGCAAACGCGATCATGCGCTGGGTCTGACCGAGGGCGAGTACTTGCGCACTGAGTGCGGGTTCATCGGCCACCACACTGCAGTGTGCGAAGGTGCGCGGAAAGCGTTCGATATGGGCGGTTGCCGTTAGCCCGACGCGACCAGGATGTGCGGCAGCCAGATGATACAGCGTGCTTTTCTTGCCGCCTGCACCGACGCAGCACACCAGGCCACTCGTCGCACCAAAGGTCTCTAGCAAATCGTATGGCATAATCGACTCGACCCAGTACTAAGTCTCAAGCGGGAGAGGACCACGGAATGAATGACATTCTGTTCGGGCTATTTTATATCGTTGCGATTACGGTCATTGTCCTGCACTTCACTGGCTGGTTGGCAGAGCGCAATCTCGAGTGGCTGGTTTACGTGATGGCGGTGCTGGTATTTCCCGTCGTGTTCTGGCTCTGACGCCATTCTCTGCGAAGACGTCCTGGAAGCCTATGCGCGCGAATCGGCACCCTGCGGGCGGCCGCCGCTGTGCCGGAGCCTGGCAGCGCGCTTGTTTCGGCGACGCCAGGACCACGGTAAGATTACTGCCCTGGGCGGGGGTGGGTTCTACCTCGCCCGCGAGTTAATCCCTGATGTCCCCCGCCACGGGCGAAGTGGCCACAATTTGATATGGCAAAAGTCCGCGCTACTATCGAGCTCCTGCGTAGAGTTCCAGTGTTCAGTAGTCTGTCCGACGCGGAGCTGACAAGGGTCATCGACTCCCCCGCCAACGGCGTGATCGATTTCGCGCCGCTGGCGCCGATCGTCGAAGAAAACGAAGTCGGCGATTGCATGTACATCATCATCGATGGCTCGGTTGACGTCCGCATCAAGGCTGTCGGGGGGGCGCGAGATCACCATCGCAACGCTCAAAACCGGTGAATTTTTCGGGGAACAAGCCTTGCTGCCAGGCTCCAGTGGCCGCCGCAACGCCACGGTCCGCGCGCTGCAAAAGAGTCGCCTGTTCAGAATTTCGAAAACCGATGCCACGCTCGGCATGAGTATGAGCGACGACCTGAGCGACGAACTTTCGCTCGCCGAAGTCACCTCCGAAGAACGCGTGCGGATGATGCTGCGCAGTGTGCGCTTGTTTCGCTCGCTGTCGGGTCGCGATCTGGAGAGGGTCGGCGATTGGACCGAAGTGGTCACGTTTGAGGCCGGTGCAATTATCGTCCGTGAGGCGGAAGACGGCGATTTCATGTACGTGGTGCTGGATGGCTCGGTCGAAGTATTCGTCATGGATGATGATGGCAAAATTGTGGTCCTTTCAGAATTGAGTCGCGGTCATTACTTCGGCGAGCAAGCCCTGTTGCCACATGGCACCGGCAAGCGGAATGCGAATGTGCGCGCTAACGCACGCGCGACCCTGGTGCGGGTGGCCAAGCGCTACTTCCAACTCATCATCAATCACGACAATAAACTTATGCTTGCCTTAAAGGCAGTCGGCGCTTCGCAGAAGAAGAAAATCATCGATGCAATCGGTGGTGAAATCACTGACTGGTAGCGCCGGCAACACGCGCCCCAGCTGGCGCTGCTTCTGACAACCCTCATGAACGCGCTCGAATTAATCGGTCTCACGAAGACTTATAGCAACGGCAAGCGGGCGCTCGCAGGAGTCGATCTGCGCGTGGAGGAAGGCGAGTTCTTTGCGCTATTGGGGGCGAACGGCGCCGGCAAATCCACCATCATCGGCATCGTGACCTCACTGGTCACTAAAACTGGCGGCAAGGTACAGGTGTTCGGTGCCGATATCGACACCGATTTTGCGCTGGCGAAATCCTTCCTTGGCGTGGTCCCGCAGGAGTTTAATTTTTCGCAATTTGAAACTGTGTGGGACATTGTCAACAATCAGGCAGGCTTCTACGGCCTGGCCAAGAAATTGGCCCAGCGCCGGGCCGAAAAATACCTGTCACAGCTGGGCTTGTGGGACAAGCGTTTTGATGCCTCGCGAACCTTATCCGGTGGCATGAAGCGGCGGCTGATGATTGCGCGCGCCTTACTCCACGAACCGCGCCTGCTTATTCTGGATGAACCGACGGCGGGCGTGGATATTGAAGTACGGCGCACGATGTGGGATTTCCTGAGCGAATTGAACCGCCAGGGCACCACGGTCATTCTGACTACCCACTACCTGGAAGAAGCCGAACGGCTATGCCGCAATATTGCAATTATCGATGGCGGGAAAATCATCGAAGACACGACCATGAAGCAATTGCTGGCCACTTTGCATACAGAGACCTTCGTGCTCGACTTGGCCGAACCCTTGCTCGAGATGCCGCCTATCGCGCGGTTTTCTTTCCGCCAGCTCGACGCCACCACCATTGAGGCGAGTGTCGATCAGCAGAACACCCTCAATCATTTGTTTGAAGCGCTGTCTACGGCGGGTGTGCGGGTAACCAGCATGCGCAACAAGGCCAATCGACTGGAAGAGTTATTCGTAAACCTTGTGCAGGAAAACGGTGCGTCAAAGTCTTTATGAATCACGCCAATTCAGCGCTTACGCGTGGCTATGCGGTCGCTTTCCAGACCATCCTGCGCAAAGAGATCAATCGCTTCCTGCGGATCTGGCTGCAAACCATTCTGCCGCCGGCAATCACGATGAGTCTTTATTTCATTATTTTCGGTCACGTCATAGGGCCGCGCATTGGGTCCATGCATGGCTTCAATTACATGCAGTACATTGCGCCCGGGATCATCATGATGTCGGTGATCACGAGCGCCTATTCGAATGTGGTGTCGTCGTTATTCGGGGCCAAATTTCAGCACCATATCGAAGAAATTCTGGTGGCTCCGATCCCGGATTTTCTAATCGTCGCGGGCTTTGTCACCGGCGGTATCGTGCGTGGGATTTTGGTCGGGGTGGTCGTGACGATCGTTGCCCTGTGTTTCACTGAACTGCAGGTGCAGTCATTCGCGATCACCTTCTCGGTGGTTATTTTGACTGCGGCGTTATTTTCGTTGGCAGGCTTTATCAATGCGCTATTCGCCAAGAAATTTGATGACATCTCCATCGTCCCCACCTTCATCCTGACCCCGCTGACCTACCTCGGGGGCGTTTTCTATTCGATCGATCTCCTGCCAAAGTTTTGGCAGACCGTGTCGCTGGCAAATCCAATTTTTTATATGGTCAATGCATTCCGCCAGGGCATGCTCGGCGTCAGCGATATCGATGTCAGACTGGCCTTCGGCGTGATCGTGCTCTTTATCGCTGGGCTGTTTGTCACGGCCTTGCGGATGATGCGACTGGGGACTGGCTTACGGACCTGAAAAAATTTTAGCGCTGTTGCCGTTTTTAGGATTGCCGCGTAGCGGCCAGCTCCGCAGATTTGAAACGCTCATATAGCGCACTGATCCGCCGAAAAACGGGGCCGGGCGCGCCCCGGCCAACCAGGCATCCATCCAGATGGCTAACGGGGACGAGATCACGGGTGGAGCTGGTGAGCCAGATTTCGCTTGCCTGCAACACTTCCGCGCGGGAGATCGCAACCTCCTGCACGGCGTCCGGGCTATTTGCCAAGGCTTCAACCACGGTATCACGGGTGATCCCGGGCAGAATGTAACCTGAATGCGGTGGCGTCTTAATCTGATCGTTACTGATGACGAACACATTGCTCGCGGCCCCCTCGGTCAGGAAATCATCGCGAAACAGCACTGCCTCGTAGGCGCCTGCGCTGACGGCCGCTGTCCGCGCCAGCACATTAGGCAATAACGAGATGGCCTTGATATCGCAGCGCTGCCAGCGAATATCGACCATAGAGATCACTTGGACAGGCGCTTGATCTGCGTTTGTCGCCAATGGTGACGCCATCGCAAACACTGTCGGCGTGCCGCCGTTTGGCGCCGCATGATTGCGCGGCGCCACGCCCCGGGTAACTTGGATATACAAAGAAAGATCCGGCTGTGGGTTGCGCAAGATTAATTCACCCAGCACGGCAGTCCATGCGGTGACGTCTAGTGGCGCAGGGATCGCAATCGCCGCGAGACTTTGCCCAAGCCGTGCGAGATGGGCCGCCAGCCGAAATGGTCGACCGCCGAAGACCGGGATTACTTCATAAATGCCATCGCCGAAAATAAAGCCACGATCGAGCACCGGGATCTGGGCCTCAGCGAGCGGAAGAAATACCCCGTTCAGGTAACAGACCGACATGCGGGTGGCGTCGTCAGCGCTATTCAAAAAGTAGCTTCGCGGCATCAATAGCCTGCCGCACCCACGAACCTGCAGCAACCGCATTGAGCGCGATCAAAGGCACTCTGGTGAGTTCCTTGCCGTTCAGTGACACCAACACTTCACCGACCACCTGCCGTGCCGCCACCGGCGCTATCAGCGGCTTCTGCAATTCCGCCACGGCGGTCACCGCCTGCGGCTGGGTACCACGTGGCACAGTCACCGCTAACGCGCCGATGACACCGACTGAGACAGTCTCGGTAGCGCCTTGCCAGACCCGCGCGTCCGTCACGGTGGCCCCCGCAGCATAAAGCTCTCGATTTTCGAAAAACCGAAAGCCATAGTTCAACAGGGCCTGACTGGCCTGGGTGCGTGTGCCATCTGACTCTGCGCCCATCACCACCGAGATGAGACGCATGCCGTCGCGAATCGCCGATGCCACCAGGCAATAACCCGCAGCTTCCGTGTGTCCTGTTTTCATGCCATCCACACTTGGATCGCGGCGCAACAGACCATTCCGATTTTGCTGGGTGATCCCGTTATAGGTGTACGCCGGCTCGGCAAATATGCGGTAGACCTCGGGGAAGTCACTGATTAACGCGTGCGCCAAGGTGCCGAGATCACGTGCGGTGGTATAGGTTTCGGGATTCGGCAGGCCGGTACTGTTGGCGAACTTGCTGGCCCGCATACCGAGTCGTGCGGCGTGCCCATTCATGACGGTCGCAAATACGTCCTCAGAGCCTGATACATGCTCGGCCAGCGCCACGCTCGCGTCATTCCCAGATTGGATAATGTCGCCATGCAGGAGCTGATCGACCGAGACCTGCTTGCCCACTTCAATGAACATGCGCGAACCTTCCTGCTTCCATGCGTATTCACTGATCACGGGTTGATCCGTCAATTTAATCAAACCCTTCTTGAGCGCATCCGCCGTCGTGTAGACCGTCATGATCTTGGTCAAACTGGCGGGCTCTACTTTGGTGTCCGCCGCATTCTCGGCGAGCACTGCACCGCTGGCATAATCGAGTAAAAAGTACGCACGCGCTGGCAATTGCGGTGGATCAGGAATGCCCTGGAAGGTCGCGGCCTGCAATGGCATGAGCCAGCCTAGCGCAAGCACGCAGATAACTAATCTAACCATGCGATTCCGGACCGTGGGTTCAATGATTGACAAAATGATGCTCGTTAATGCCGTGGGATTCCAAGGTCGCGACGACGCGATCAGCGTGTGCCACGTCACGGATGGGGCCGAGCTGCACCTTGTATAGTCGCGGCGCCTCGGGTGGCTCGGCAAAGATGGTGATCTCCGCGCCAAATTCCTGGTCGAGTTCAGCCTTCATGCGCTCAGCGTTGCCGCGCTCGCCAAACGCACCCACCTGAAGGTACATCTGCGCGCGCGACGCAGGGGCCGCCGACGCACCAGGAACCGCGGGGGAATTGATCGCACGTACTTCAACAAAGGCGGTGCCCGGCCCTACGACGTCGAGTGCCAGGGCCGCCGCGTAGGAAAGATCGATCACGCGATTGTCTTTGAAGGGACCGCGATCATTTACCCGCAAGGTAACCTTGCGGCCATTTCCTAAGTTCGTCACTTCCACCCAGGTTGGCAACGGCAGGATCTTGTGCGCGGCGGTCATTTGATACATATCGTACGCCTCCCGCGTCGAGGTCAACCCACCGTGAAAATCAGGTCCATACCAGGAAGCGATGCCGCGCTCCTGAAAATCCTGCGCCGATTTTAGCGGGTAATACCGCTTACCCAACACGTCATAAAATTGCGGGTTGCCGTAGCGGCTCAGGGGCTCTGCCGGCTTAGTTGGTGCGCGCACGTTCGACAGCGGTTGGGCTGCTGCAGGGATCGGCGCAGGTTCCTCACGTTGCCAGTAGCCGCAGCTGGTCAGCAGGATCGCGAGCAGCGCAAGCATCCCATGGCGAACCGCCCGCGCGACCATGTCGCCTTGGCGTTTGCTCAAGGGGTCGCTCGCAAGTGGCGCTGACGAATTTCTTGCGCGAGCTGAAACACTGCAAGTGCGTATTTTGGGCTGCGGTTGTAGCGCGTAATGACGTAGAAATTCTGCAGGCCGAGCCAATATTCGTTGCCCTGTGTCCCTTCATACGCCAGCAACACAGCGCGCGCGGTGGCTGGTGCTACGCCATCGGGTTTGATGCCGAGTGTCGCCAACTCTGCCAGCGACTTATCGAGCTCAACTGTTTTGCTGCTGTGGGTCTGAAGCGCCGTCGCCGCCAACGCGCGAAATGCCACTGGCTGATTGGCCTGCCAGCCGTGCCGTCGCAAATAGTTTGCCACACTGCCGATTGCGTCCTGCGGCGAGGACCAAATATCGCGTCCTCCCGCGTGATCGAAATCGACGGCATAGGCGCGATAGCTGCTCGGCATGAACTGAGGGATCCCCATCGCACCGGCGTAAGACCCTTTCAACGCTGCAGCATCGAGATGCTCCTCACGCGCCAGCAACAGCAGATTGCGCAATTCGCTCCGAAAAAACGCGGCGCGCGGCGGGTAGTGAAACGCGAGAGTCCCCAGGGCATCCAATACCTGGTAGTTGCCAGCGTTGTGGCCATAGGCGGTCTCCACGCCGATTATCGCCACGATAATCTCGGCCGGCACGCCAGATTCGGCGGCCGCCTTGGCGAGCGCTTGCGCATTGTTCTGCCAAAACTCACCACCGCCGCGAATTCGCAGGTCAGTCATGAAGATCGGTCGATACTGGTGCCAAGGTTTGTATTCTGCTGGCTTGGCGATTGCCGCGAGTACGCTATCGAGTCGCGTGGCACGCGACAACATGGCGCGCAAGGGAACCGGATCAAACTGATGATCGCGCTGCATCTCAGCGACAAATTTTTCGATCTCTGCTGGATTGAGTTGCGCCGCCGAGCACAGCGGAAGATAGGCAAAAAGCGCGAAACTGAGCAGCCCTGCAATTCGCTTCATGAAAAACTCAAACTCCGTGCTTGACCACGCCTGAATTCGTAGCCTTGATCGAATTGGTAGAAATACGCTGGCAGCCCGTCGGACTTAGGCGTCCGTCGCGAGGCGAGTGGAAAATCGAGGACAGTTTTGTGCGAATTTGAGGAGCATAGTGGTTCTATGTAACGAAAATTCGCCCAAAAATGCACCGATTTAACACCGCCGCAGTAGGACGGTCCTAAGTCCGACGGGCTGCTAGCATCAAGATTCTACAATAAAGCGCCGATGGGTTTGAATCGACATCAAAATACCGAAGCCCGTCATCAGGGTGACCAATGAGGTGCCGCCGTAACTCACCATCGGGAGCGGCACACCAACCACCGGCAACTGTCCGATCACCATCCCCATATTCACAAAAATATAGATGAACAAGGTGACACTAAGACTGGCGGCAACTAACCGTCCAAACACTTCTTGGGCATCGAACGCAATCTGTACGCCGCGCGCTAGGACCAGCGAATATGCCGCAAGCATGATGAGCACGCCGAGCAACCCGAATTCCTCGCAATACACCGCGAAGATAAAGTCAGTGGCGCGCTCAGGCAGGAACTCGAGATGGGATTGAGTTCCGTTGAGCCAGCCTTTGCCCGACCAGCCACCTGAACCCACGGCAATTATTGATTGAATGATGTGATAACCCGCGCCCAAGGGATCCTTAGCGGGATCCAACAAAGTAAGGATCCGCTGTCGCTGATAGTCGTGCATCGCGTACCAACCGATTGGCGCGAGTACCACCGTGACACCTGCTGCGGCGGCCATCCAACGCCAACTCAAGCCTGCGAAGAAAAGCACAAGCAGTCCGGCGGTCACGATCAATATAGCGGTGCCCAGATCGGGTTGCTCGCTGACAAACGCGCCCGGAATCAACACCAGCACGAACACAATGGCGATTGTCGGCAGTTTCGGTGGCAGGATTTTGTCGCTTAGAAACCAGGCCACAGTGAGGGGTACGGCCAGTTTCATAATCTCCGAGGGCTGGAAGCGAACGACGCCTATTTCCAACCAGCGGTGCGCGCCGCGACCCGTCCCGAACAGGAACACCGCGAACAACAACGCTGTGCCGAGCACATAAAAGATGGGTGCCCAGCGAGCAAGTCGCAACGGGCTTATCTGCGCGATCGTACACATGGCGGCAAGCCCGAGTAGCATGCGTAACCCCTGCCGCGTCACGACCTCAAGCGATTCTCCCGATGCGCTATACAGCACGACCAAACCGAGCACACAAATCAACAATGTGCCACCAAGCAGTGCGCCATCAATATGCAAGCGCGCGAGTAAATCGCGTTCGCTAGCCGTGCGCATCGTCGCCCGTCTGGCGGTTAAGAAAGAAGTCGAAAAGCTGACGCGCAATTGGCGCCGCGGTATGACTGCCGCTCTCGCCGTTCTCGACGATAATGCCCAGCGCGATCCGCGGCTGATCGAGCGGGGCAAAGGCCACAAACAGTGCATGGTCGCGCAACCTCTTGATCACATCCTCATTTTTGACGGTGCGATTCTGGGCAATCTTGAACAACTGCGCCGTGCCGGTTTTGCCGGCATATTCGTACTGCGCACCAGCGCCAGTCGCGCGCGCAGTGCCGCGTTTGCCTTGCACGACCTCGTGCATCCCCGCAATCGCCAGCTGCCAATGTTCTGCGCTGGGGATCTGCACGGGTGGGTGCCGCGACAGCGCAGTCGAGGTGAGTTTCTTAGTGAGGGGATCCTCCACCTTGGCGACGACATGCGGCACCAGCACTTCGCCGCGGTTGGCGAAAATTGCCGCCATCTGCGCCAATTGCACTGGTGTAGTGAGCATGAACCCCTGCCCAATCCCGCTAATAAGCGTTTCTCCGGGATACCAGGGCAACTTGCGCGTACGGCGCTTCCACTCTCGCGAGGGTAACAAACCGCCGAGTTCGCCGGGGAGATCGATGCCTGTCAGATTTCCCAAACCGAACTGCCCTAACATTTCGTGCATGCGGTCGATGCCGAGATCCTTCGCCGCAGCGTAAAAATAGACATCGCAGGATTCGGCGATCGAACGCATGAGATCTACTTCGCCATGTCCGCTCTTCTGCCAGCAGCGATACCGATGGGCATGGCCCGGCAGCCGTAACCAGCCTGGGCACCACGTGCGATCACTCGCGGTACGCACCCCGTAATGCAGGCTCGATATGGCCATGGCAGGTTTGATCGTGGAGCCGGGTGGGTATAGCCCCTGCAAGGCGCGATTGAATAATGGACGATCCGGGGAATCCCGCAGCGCGGAGTACAGCCGGACACTGATGCCATTCACGAACTCGTTCGGATCGAACGCTGGATTACTGACGAACGCGAGCACAGCGCCAGTCGCAGGTTCGAGCGCGACAATCGCACCGCGTTGGCCAGCCAGTGCGCTAACCGCCGCCGCCTGAAGCTCGGTATCGACAGTTAGGTGGAGATCCTGACCTGGAATCGGCGGCATCCGTTCGACCACACGTAACACGCGGCCCTGCGCATTCACTTCGACATTCTGGTAACCCGCCACGCCATGCAGCAAATCCTCTTGGGCTTTCTCCACGCCCTCTTTCCCGATGTGGGTCGTCCCGTTGTAATTCCCGGGGTCGATTCGATTCAATTCCTCGACATTGATGCGTCCGACAAACCCGACCAGATGCGCAAACTGTGACCCCAATGGATAGTAACGCGTCAGTCGGGCCTTGATATCAAAGCCCGGAAAGCGTTGACGGTTTACCGCAAAAACCGCGACCTCCTCTTCCGTGAGATTGTTTTTGAAGGTCACCGAATCAAATCGCCGCTTCTGATGGAGTTCCGTCCGGAAGCTCTCCATCTGATCGTCATCCAGCGAAATGACCTGCCCAAGTTCACGCAGCGCGCGCTTGAGATCAACGGCCTCCTCTGGAATTAGCTCGAGGGCAAATGACGGTCGGTTATCGGCCAGCAAAATGCCTTCTCGGCTATAGATAAGTCCGCGCGTCGGTGGAATCGGCAGCACCCGCAGCCGATTCTCCTGCGATAGCGTGGTGTAGTGATCGTGATGCAGGACCTGCAGATAAAGCAGCCTCGCCACCCACAGTAAGGCGAGCATCACCATGCCGATAACAGCC
>CAMATU010000113.1 GCA_945861225.1 Klebsiella pneumoniae | reverse complement strand
TTGCGAAGAAGAATGGATTTACGTGTTACAGGGCCAAGGGGTGATCGAAATCGACGGCACTGAGCACTTGCTGGGCGTCGGTGACTTTGTCGGCTTCTCAGCGCCTTCGCTGCCGCATCAATTGCGTAATCCCTTCACCCGGAGCCTGGTGTGTTTAATCGGCGGCGAACGCAGCGAAATAGATATTGCGGACTTTCCACGCCTCGGCAAACGCATGTTTCGTCGCGGCGAGCATATGGAAGTCTACGATACGGCTGATGCGGAAGAAATCGCGCCCGCAGATTTCGATGAATACATGACCCAAAGTTATCGTCGCTCCATCAAAAAAGGAGGCCCTGATGGCACTTGAAGAAGGCAAAGTCGCGCCGGCTTTCACGCTTAAAGATCACACCGGCACCGCGCGCACCTTGGCTGAGTTTAAAGGGCATGACGTCGTCCTCTATTTTTATCCAAAGGACGATACCCCAGGCTGTACGAAGGAAGCCTGTGGCTTTCGCGATCACTGGGCGGCGCTCAAGAAGCACGGCGTGGTGGTGCTCGGCGTCTCCCCGGATAGCAGCGAAACCCATGCGGCCTTTGCGCTCAAGTACGGTCTGCCCTTCATTCTGCTCTCGGATCCCGAGCGTAAGGTCATGGAAAAATACGCGGCCTATGGCGAGAAGCTGTTGTATGGCAAAAAAACCGTGGGGGTTATCCGGTCTACGGTGTGGATCGGCGCCGATGGCAAGGTCCGCAAGCACTGGCGGAAAGTGCCCAAGGCCGAGACCCATCCGGCCGCCGTGCTGGCAGCGTTGACCGCGGGCTAGAAAATTCCGACCTCACCGTCCAAACATGTGGATTGAGCAAGCCGAGGCCGAAACCCAGTACCGTGCTGAGGGCAGCGCGTTGGAGGCGTTGGCGGCGCTGCGCACGCAGATTTGGCAGCTTCTCACGCAAGATTTCACGCAGCCTGCGGCCGCGCTGCCCGCGCAGATCCGTACCGTAACGCAGGATCTTGCGGACCTTGTACGACGCACGCCGGATGCCGTGCTGTACAGCTTGCTCCTCGATGAAACAGCGTCCTACGCGCAGGTACACCCCATGATGGTGGGGGCAATTTGTGCGCTGCTGAGCGCGCGCTGCGGCTTCGACGAAGCGACTCGCCAGACGATGATCGCGGCGGCCTTGACCTGCAATATCGGCATGCTCGCGCTGCACGAAGTCGCGGCGACGCAAGCCGGCGCACTGTCACCTGAGCAACAAACCGTCGCCCGCGAGCATCCACTAAAAAGCGCGACCTTGCTGAAAGCCGCCGGGGTGACGGATGCCTTATGGCTAACGATTGTCACGCAACACCACGAGCGGCCCGATGGCGCTGGCTATCCGCACGGACTGCGCGGCCAGGCACTGTGTCGCCCCGCCCGTCTGGTCGCGTTGGCAGATGTGTATACGGCGATGGTTCTACCCCGTCACTATCGCGATGGAATTCACGCGCAACAGGCCTTGCGCGAGATTTTCCTGCAGCGCGGGTCGCAGATCGACGCCGCCTTGGCCGCCGATTTCATCAATGAACTCGGCGTTTTCCCGCCCGGAATTTTCGTGCGTTTGGACAATGGCGAAATTGGCGTCGTCCTCCAGCGCGGTGTGCAGCGCGCCAGCCAACCCCTGGTGAGTTGTTTCAAGTCACCCCAGGGTAGTGTGTATCCCCGTCCGGTACGCCGTGACACTGCCGAGCACGCCGCATATGGCATCGCCGAAGTGCTCCGCCGCCAGCCGCTGCCCTGCTCGTTGCAGTCGCTGTGGAAGGCCGCCTGATGGTGAGGAATCATCGATCGCTGTTGCAAGCTTTGCGAGTGCCCCCAGCACGTCGTCGCGAGGAGCGCAGCTTTGTCGCAAGCCAGTTTATAAAGCGCACTGCGCGCGTTCGCTCGCCCCGACTGTGATCACAGGACGGAGCGCTCGTTAGCATGCCAAACCCCAGCCAATTCCCAGCGACACCCGGTTATCACGATCTCACCTTGGAAGTGGACGGCACGCCAGTCGCCGTCACCCTGCATCTGCCCGCCATCCTGCACGGCGCGCCATTAGTCATGGTGCTGCATTATGGCGGAGCGCCCGTAGGCCACTACGGGCGTGGACTGTTAGAGCAATTGATTGTCCCTGCGTGGCAGACCTTGAACGCCATTTTTGTGGCGCCAACCAGTCAGGGTGGTGATTGGCAGACGCCCAGCAATGCGCGCGCCGTGCGTTGCCTCCTGGCGCAGGTCGCTGCGCATTACGCGACCGACCCGCAGGCACGTTACCTCGTTGGGTATAGCCTGGGGGCTATTGGGTGTTGGCATTTACTTGCGCAGGCCGAAATGACTTTTACTGCAGTCGTACCTATTGCGGGCCAGATTCCTGATGCTTTGATGGCGTTTAGCACACCCACCTATGTCCTGCACTCTCACGCTGATCGCCTGTTTCCAAGCGCGAACCTGCAGCCGCGTTTAGAGGCGCTGCGCGCGAGTGGCTGTCCGTTAGAGTTCACGGTGTTGCCGGACATCGATCATTTCAATATCAGTGGCTACCGCCCGGCGCTGCGTGAATTGCTCGCCTGGCTACCACGCGCGGCGCTGCCGAAATGACTCACGGCCAGCGCTTAAAGCGGCGCAATCTGGCGCCGCTTTTTTTCTTGCATTCAAGAACGAAAAGTGTAGATTGCGCGCTCTGCAATAGGTCGGAGGCTTTGTGAGTTGTTCCAGTAGTCACACAAACATACTGTCGAGGAGGCTCCTCACATAGTCAGCGGCTAGTTAGAAACTCAGCAGTGCTGGCAGAGGCGCTGTACTCGTGGTGGGGTCATGCTCAACTTTTAACTACGAGGGTTTCTGTACATGAATCAAGACGCACCGATTTGGGGTCAGCATCTGGTCCTGGATCTCGCCGGTTGTCCCCGCGACCGCCTGGTAAACGCCGATCATCTCCGCGCATGGGTCAAAGACTTGATCGATGCCATCAGGATGAAAGCCTACGGCGAGCCACAGCTCGAGCATTTCGCTACCCACTCGTTCGATGCGGCAGGTTATACCCTGCTGCAGCTCATCGAAACGTCCAATATCTGCGCCCACTTCGCCGAGAATCTGGGGCAGGTTTACATCGACATCTTCTCCTGCAAGCGCTTCGACAACGAACTCGCGGCCCAGGTGTGTCGCAAATATTTCGCACCCGAGACGGTGGTCACCCAGGTCCTGGAACGCGGCCGATTCGCGCCTGCGCTCGCGCAGGCGGTATGACCACAGTGAGCATACGCTTCCAAGAATCCTTGTACGGCGACGAGGTGTTCCAAGGATTTACCGCCGATGCACTGCTATTTGAGGGCGCGACGCCCTATCAAAAGGTGCAAATCTTTGCAACCCAGCGCTGGGGCAAGGTGTTGGTGCTCGACGGCATCGTACAGACCACCGAGAAGGATGAGTTCGTCTATCACGAAATGCTGACGCATGTGCCACTGTTCGCCACCGCCCAACCGCGGCGCGTGATGATCGTCGGTGGTGGCGATGGCGGAATCCTGCGCGAGGTGCTGAAGCACCCCATTGACCATGTCGATATGGTCGAAATTGATCGCACCGTGGTGGATTTCTGCGTGACCCACATGCCCACACTAAACCTGGCGGGCGCCATCTATCGCGATCCCCGCGCTGAACTGGTGATTGAAGACGCGTTCAAGTTCATGCAGCGGGAAACCCGCAAGTACGACGCGATCCTGGTCGATTCAACGGATCCCGTCGGCGCGGCTGAAGTGCTGTTCTCGCGCACCTTCTACAACCTGTGCCGCAACGCGTTGAACCCGGGCGGCGTGCTCGCGCTGCAGGATGGCGTGATTTTTCTACAGCCACAGGAGTCCCGCCAAAGCATGCAGTTGCTGCGTGACCTGGGATTGAAGGCGCGCTGCTACGGCATCGCGGTACCAACCTATTACGGCGGCACGATGACGCTCGGCCTCGCCAGCGAGCAGGTGAGTTCTCTGCAGCCGGAACTGCCCGCCCTCCAGGCGCGCTTCACGGCGGCGGGCTTCGCGACCAAACACTACACACCAGAGCTCCACTGCGCGAGCTTTGTTTTACCGCGCTGGATGCATGACATTACGGGAGGATTGGCATGAACGACAGTTCCCTGGATCACTTCAAGACCGACGCCACTGGCGCGCGTTATGCCGGTGATCATCTATTGGTCGAATTCTGGGGTGCTGCGCATTTGATGGAACCGGAATACATCTGCCGTGCACTGGAAGATGGCGCGCGCGCCGCTGGTGCCACGATTTTGCATTCGCACTATCACCATTTTGGTGATGGCCAGGGGGTCAGCGGCGTGACGGTGCTCGCCGAAAGCCATATCACCATCCATACCTGGCCCGAAGTGGGTTATGCGGCGATCGATGTCTTCATGTGTGGCGAAGCCGATCCGAAAAAATGCGTGGAGCTTCTGCGTGAGCGGTTCACGCCGGACCAAGTGGCCACGCAAAACCATCGCCGCGGTAACTGGGTGCCGGAGCGGCGTGCGCAACGGGTGGCTTAAAAATTCTGGTCGCTGAGTTCCCTCCTCGTAGGAGCGGCTTCAGCCGCGATTCAACGCCCAATCGCGGCTGAAGCCGCTCCTACAATCGCTCACAGTCACTCGGCGCGCGCCCGCAGCGCCGCGATCCGCGCGGCAATTGGCGGATGCGACAGAAATAGCGCCTTGAGGCCGCCCGCGCCGCCACCATTGATGCCGAAGGCGGCGAGTTGATCGGGCAGGTCGTGCGGGTTATGCGCGGCATTTAAACGCTCCAGCGCGGCAATCATCTTGGCGCGTCCGGCCAAGGTGGCGGCGCCGGCATCCGCCCGAAACTCACGCTGGCGCGAAAACCACATCACAATCGCGCTGGCCAGAATGCCGAACAGGATCTGGGCCACGAAAGACGTGATGAAAAAGCCGGGGCCGTGACCATTCTCCGAACGGAAAATCGCGCGATCAAGCACCTGGCCGACCAGGCGCGAAAAGAACACCACGAAGGTATTCACGACGCCCTGGATCAAGGTCAAGGTCACCATGTCCCCATTGGCCACATGGCTCACTTCGTGGGCGAGTACGGCTTCGACTTCATCCCGGCTCATGGCCTGTAGTAGGCCGGTGCTGACTGCCACCAGCGCATGATCGCGCCGCGCGCCCGTCGCAAACGCATTTGGTTCCTGCGCGTCGAAAATCGCGACATCCGGCATACCGATCCCAGCCCGATCAGCTTGCCGCCGGACAGTCTCCACGAGCCATGTCTCGTTGGCGTTGCCGGGATTGGTGATCACGCGCGCACCCATCATCCGAATCGCGCTCCATTTGGACATTGCGAGCGACACCAGCGATCCGGCAAATCCGATAATGGCCGACATCACCAATAAACTTGAAAGGTCCATGGCACCGCCACGCGCTGCCATGCGGTCGAAACCAAGCAGGTTAAACATCACGGCAATCACTGCCATCACGGCGAGGTTGGTGAGCAGGAATAAGCCGACTCGTTTCATATCATCACTCCTTCTGGGTGGTCTGGTGGGGTCAGTCGCTTAGATGGGTCCATCATCGTTAAGTTTCAACGAGTCATTTTTAGTGCCGTTCGCGGGTGGGCCATCATCCTGGAAACGGCCCCAAGTGTACGTTGGCAGAGGGCCAAGCTGTACTAATTGGCCTGAATTGTAGTGAGACACACGCATGATTCGACGCGGCCTTGGGGATACCGACAGCCGCTATCCCCGTCAGCCCGGAAAGTGCGCAGCACTTAATTATTGCGGCGGGTCGCGCGTTAGCTGGATCCCTTCCAGCGCAAGGCCATCCGGGATTTGCGCAAGCGCCGGTTGAGCTGAGCACGGGTATTTGCTGTGAATCCTGTGCACCGCCTAGAATCGAGCTGCGGGCAATTGGCGCCTGCAATCATTCGTGAGAGGAGCAATGATGGAACTGTCGTGCGAACGCCGCGCTGATGTGATCGTGCTTAAACCGGCCGGGCGTATCGATCACGAAGCGGCTGCCGCCTTCAATACCGCACTCGCCCCGCATCTCGAGAACTGCAAAACAGGTGGCGATCGCCTGTTATTCGATCTCTCGGCGCTCGACTACATCAGCAGTGCTGGCCTCCGCGTACTGATGATCGCGACCAAACGCACGAAACCTGTGGGGGGCGAAATAGCGGTTGCGGCGCCTCATTCGGTGGTACGTGAAGTTCTGGAAATTACCCGTTTCAATTTAGTGTTTCCGGTGTACGCCACCGTGGCCGACGGGCTGCAAGCCCTGTCGCCCGGCAGTCAGCTGGGAGCGTGAACGATGCGTGCGCGCTTCTGGGGGACACGAGGTTCGTTACCGGTCGCACTGACCGCAACGCAAGTGGCGCGTAAAATTGGCCACGCCTTACTCGCTGCTCAAGGTCGTCAATTTGCCAACCTTGAGCAGGCGCAAGACTTCGCGCTGACTCTGCCCTTTCATCTCGCACAAACCTACGGTGGTCACTCAAGTTGTGTGGAGCTCGAACTCACGCCGCCAACTCAGGCCTCCCATGAATACGTGCTGTGCGATCTCGGCAGCGGAGTGCGCCCGTTTGGTAACGCAGTACTCGCCCAGCATGGCGCACACACGCCAAATGTTTTCCATGTGTTCATGTCCCACGTGCACTGGGATCACATCATGGGTTTCCCGTTGTTTGCGCCCGCCTATATTCCCGGCAACCGGATTCGCATTTATGGCTGCCATGCCGATCTCGAAGCCGCCTTCCGGCGACAACATGGGGCGCCTTCGTTTCCGGTTGAGTTCGATCAATTAGGCGCGAGCATCGCGTTCATTCCTTTAACGGCGGGTGAGCGCCACGCCATCGCTGGCATGGAGGTCACGCCGCTGCGCCAACTCCACGTGGGCGATTCCTATGGTTATCGCTTCGAGACCCCGCACCACACGCTGGTGTATTCGACCGATTCCGAACACAAGCTAGATGAACCCGCGATCACCGAGCGTTTTGTCGATTTTTTCCGCGCTGCCGATCTGGTCATTTTCGATGCGATGTACTCGTTCGCCGAAGCGGTGTCGGTGAAGGAGGATTGGGGCCACTCCAGCAATGTCACCGGGGTTGAACTGTGTCAGATGGCCGGCGCCCGCCATCTCGCGTTGTTTCATCATGAGCCAATCTTCGACGACACCCGCATTGCGAGCGTCGAAGCTGAGACCCGGCGCTTCGAAGAAATCTCGCGTAATGGACGCCCGCCGCTGAAAGTCACCACCGCCTACGACGGTCTCGAAATCGATCTCGCAGCGCAGTGACCGTAGAGCGCCGCGCCCGCCCCACCTGGAGCGCCGCGCTGATCGGCCTGGGTGTTCTGGCCTTATCCGCCGTGACCTTGGCGGTGGGCGAGACCCGTCTCGAAAGCCTGCTACGCGCCGAGTGGTTCGACGTCTATCAGCGTCTCTTTCCGCGCGCACGGACCACCGCGCCGGTGGTGATTGTCGAGATTGACGAACGCAGCCTGGCGGCCTTCGGCCAATGGCCTTGGCCGCGCGCGCGCATGGCTGGCCTCATCGCGCAAATCGCGTCTGCTGAACCTGTCGTCATCGGCATCGACGCCTTGTTTGTCGAACCGGATCAATACGCGCCACGCGCGCTTTCCCTGCAGCTTGGCCTCGATCCTCAGGACGCAGCGCGCCTGGTCGCCACGTTGCCCGACGGCGATGTGGAACTGACGCGTGCACTCGCCGCCGCACCAGTCGTGCTCGGCGTGGCCGGCATCCCGGAAGCCACCGCCCAGCCGGCTACCACAACTGCCGCGAGTCCGATCCTCCAACAAGGCGGTAACGCGTTGGATTATGTGCGCCGCTATCCCGGGCTGCTACGTAATCTCTCCGTTTTGGATAACGCCGCGCGTGGCCACGGGGCACTCAATGCAGATGCCGAGCATGGCATTTTGCGCCGCCTGCCGACCTTGATCGGGACCGCGGCGGGGCACCTGGTGCCCGGCCTCGCAGTGGAAACCTTGCGCTATCTCGGCGGCGGCGAACCGCTGCGCGTGGAAATGTCCGGCCGTGGCATCCGTGCCGTGCAGGTGGCGGGTATCCGCATCCCCACCCAGGCGAATGGTGAATGGTGGCTGCATTTCTCGCGCTGGGAAGAACGCCCGGCGTATTCCGCCGCTGACGTGCTGCGCGACAATCTAGACAGCGAGAACCTGCGCGGGCGGATCGTACTCATCGGTTACACCGCGCTCGGCCTGCAGGATACGGTGACGACCCCCTTGGGACGCATGCCCGGCGTGGAGGCCCATGCTGAAGCCCTTGAAAACGCGCTCTCTGGGCGCCTGCTAACGCGCACCGGCCGCCTGGAAGCGCTGGAAATCAGTGTGCTGCTGGGGCTCGGTGCCTGCGCGATCGCGAGTGTGATCTACTGGCCACCATTGCTCGCGATCCTCTGTTTTGCGCTCACCAGCGCCGCGCTCGCGGGTGGCGCGATGGCAGCGTTCGTGACGCGCGGCTGGCTGCTCGATATGGCCAACCCCAGCATGGGCGGCGCGCTGGTCCTGTTATCTACCTTAGGCGCGGTGTTGGGCGAGACCCAGGCGCAACGCCGAAATTTGCGCCGTGAATTGGCCCAGGCGCGTGAAGCAGAAGTGCGCATGCAGGGCGAAATGGATGCCGCGCGCCGCATCCAACTCGGCATGCTGCCCGACCCAGTAGAGTTTGCAGACGATCATCGCTTCACCCTCGGCAGTGCAATGGTGCCCGCGAAGGCAGTGGGCGGCGATCTCTACGATTTTTTTCTGCTCGACGACCGGCGCTTATTTGTGCTGGTGGGGGATGTGTCGGGCAAGGGTTTGCCGAGCGCGTTGTTTATGGCTTTGGCCAAGGCGCAGATCCGCGGCGCGGTGCTGCGCGCCGAGGGCGATCCGGGGCGCGCGCTCAGCGAAGCAAACCGCGCGCTCGCCCACGACAACCCTGAGTTTTTGTTCCTCACGGTATTCGCGGCAGAACTGAACCTCGAGACCGGCGCGCTGCGTTGGGCGAACGCCGGACATGACAGCCCGGCGCTATTGGTGGAGGGGGCGTTGGAGACCCCGTTCCCCGGTTCAGGCCCCCCGCTCTGCGCGTTGGACGACTACCAGTACGAGTCTTCGCACACGTGTCTCGCGCCAGGCGCTGCGATCTGCCTGATGACAGACGGTGTGACGGAAGCCAACAACGCAAGCGGCGAACTATTCGGTGCCGCGCGCTGGCATGCGTGTCTGCGAGAGGCCGCGCCGCAGGCCACCGCGGCCGAACTCATTCGCACCGTGACGGTGGCGCTCGAAGCCTTCGTGGGCGCCACTGAGCAAGCCGACGACATTACGTTGTTGTGTCTGCGTCGGACATAAGACACGCATTCCTTTCACCGCCCGTAGGCGCGGCTTTAGCCGCGAACAGCGTTCAATCGCCCCATCGCGGCTAAAGCCGCTCCTACATTGAGTGCCGTTGAGTGCTGCTCGGAATAGCGCCAATCAACGCACATTCAGCTCGGCCCGTCGGTTCTTAGGCTCATGCATTTCATCCCGGGTTTCGACTGCAAGTTCCCGTTCGCCACGCCCGGCGACGCTAATCCGTTCTGCTGCGCCGCCAAGTTGAATCAGGCGCGCGCACGGCCTCCGCGCGCTGCAGGGACAGCTGATCGTTATACCCGAGCTCGCCGACGTTATCCGTATGCCCAATCACAATGATATCGGCGACCGGCCGCGCCGCGATCTCGACCAGAATCGCCTGCGCTGCGACCTCGGATTCTGGGACAAGCTGATCCGAATCGTGCTCAAAGTACAACGTGTGTGACACCGGGCGCGGCGGCAACGCAGCGAGGGCGCTCGCAAAGTCGCGCCGAATGGCGGCCTCCTCGCCACGGCTGTTCGCAACCTTGCCGGCCGTGCTGACCACAGCCGTGCCAAAGGCTTGCTCGAGCACGGTGGCGCCAGCCGTTGACGTCACCGCAAGTTTGCCGAGTCTACCCTCGGGGCCGGGCAGCAACACGACCCGCTCGACGGGCGCGCTGGCACAGCCCGTCAATAGGATAAGCAGCGCGGCAACCGGCAAGAAATTCTTCATTGCGCTGTGACCTCCACCAGGAACTCAGTGCCACGCACCCCAAGGATAGACGACGGGGTCCGTACCTTCATCGCATCCTGTTTGTGTTTTGCGATCTTGCCCGAGATCACGGCCAGCTTGCCGCGTTTGAGCACGCTCTCAAAATTGCCCTCGTGGGTGGTCGAATCAAATTTGAAATGATCGATGGCGAGTCGGCTGTTCGGGCCCAGCGAAAGCAACGAGTTATCCTGAAAGGTGATCCCCACACTGCCGTCACCGCCGGTGACGATTTGATCGGCTACCAGGACTGATCCCCCGAGAAGCGCTGGAATCGTAGTGCCAGCGCGTTCCACCGAGACCGTACCCTGCAAGGTCTTGATGATGCCGGTGGTCTCCGTCGCGCGGGCGGGTCCACCCAGCGCCACGATAATCGCTAACCATGAAATAGTCGTCAGGTGCAGCTGCATCGTCGTATTCTCCCGGCGCCCGCATGGCGCTTGCTTATAATAATGCCTGGCCATCCCATTTACAGGGTTCTGAAATGCAAATCGAGCGACAGATATTTCGCGCTTACGAATGCGAACTCAGTTCGTTACTCGCGCGCGTCGCTGCGCATGCAAAAGAAATGAAGCTTAGCTCGGACCTGACCCACAGACTTGCGCTGATTCTGGAAGAGCTGTTTTTGAACACTGTCCAGCACGGGGGTGGCGCGGCGGTGGAACCCTTGGCCTATCTCAGTATCGAGACTACCGCCGAGACCCTGCAGCTGGTATATGAGGATAACGGGACCGCGTACGACCCCTTTGCGACGCTTGATCGCACCGTTCTGCTGGAAGCAGCGGATAGTCGCCGCATTGGAGGTCTCGGCGTCTTGTTGGTCGAAGGCCTCGCGAGCAGCGCACGCTACGCACGGCAGGGTGACTTCAACCGCATCGAACTCAGTTTTGTGCGAGAGCCGCCAGCGCGCTGAGTTCTTCGTCGTCGAAGCCTGCCGCGCGACGCGCCGGTAAATTGAACGGGGGGTGCGGCAGCTTAATCGCATGTGTTTTGCACAGCGCGAGGAATGTCGCGTGTGGCGCGCAGCCGCGTTGGTGACACAAAAAAGTGAACCACTGATTACCGATCGCCACGTGCCCGATTTCATCGCGCAGCACAATTGCCAAAATCGCGGCCGTCTCTGCATCCCCTACCGCCTGCAACCGTGCCTGCAAACCCGGCGTCACATCCAAGCCACGCGCCTCAAGGATCCGCGGCACTAACGCCATGCGGTCAAGCGGATCGTGGCGGGTCTTGGCCGCGACTTCCCACAAGCCGTCATGCGCCGAAAAATCACCATAGCCATGACCGAAGTCCGCCAAGCGTGCGACCAATAACTCGAAATGGTGGGCCTCTTCTGCGGCGACCTTCAGCCAGTCAAAATAATAAGCCTCAGGCAGCGCAGGGAAGCGCGCAATGGCATCCAGTGCCAGATTGATCGCATTGAACTCGATATGCGCCAGCGCGTGAATGAGCGCGGCGCGCCCTGCCGGCGTACCAAGCCGGCGGCGTGGCACGCGCGCTGGATGGATCAGCACCGGTCGGGCGGGTCGACCGGGTTGTTGGTGGCTGTTAAACATGTGCGCGGGATCGACGCTCAGCACGCGTTGTGCAGCAGCCCTTTGCAGCGCCGCCACAGTCGCACATTTGGCGGCGGGATCGGCGAGCGCGAAGGCTTCCGCGGCCGCTGCGCGCAATTCGCGGATCGGGCTGACCATTAACCGATGTTCAGCGGAGTAACTGCGCGGGCTGCGCGGCTGTGTTGCGCAGGGCCACGCTCGCCGATACGCGACTCGCCGCACGCACGCCCAACGAATCTCGCAACCACACCGCATGTTCGACGGCGCCTACCAAGCGCCGTGTGGCCGTGCCCAGCGGCAGGCTGGTGCGCCCGACCTGCGCGTCGCGCACTGTGTCGAGGACTAACGCGATGCCGTAGACGACGAGTGCAGGCTGCTCAAGGTGGATCATGTGGCCGCTGTCGCGCGCAATTAGGTGCGCAGATTCGGGGCTTTGGGCTGCCAACTCGCTTTGCAGATCGATCCACAGTTGCTCGAGAAGATCGCCATGCGGCGTGGGCGGCCACGCGCGCTTGCCGCGCGTGAGCACCACCAGCGGCAGCGGGGGCAGTGACTGCGCATTGCGCAGCTCACGCGCACTGTCGCGGAACCCGAGCAGCTCATAGGAAATCGTGCGGCGCGGTTTCCAATTTTTAAATTGATACAGCATCAACAGTCGCGCGCGGCGCGAGAGGTTGGCGTGCAGCGCCGGCATCTCGCCAAACTGGACCAAGCCGAAACGGCTTGAAGGCGCAGTGTTGACGCGATACGGCGGTGCCTGAAAGCGTTCCACCTGGCTCGGATGCGAGGCATCGACCAACACCAGGCCTGCCGCGAGAAGCGGATAACGGCGCGCGAAAAGTTGCGCGTTATACCCGCCGAACGAATGACCGGCGAGAATATAAGGCCCCCGACGGCCCGTGTTCGCCAGCAACTCGTAAAGTTCTTCGACTTCCTGCGAACTGGTGCGCGGGTACGCCCCCATATCGCTCCAGCCATACCCTGCCCGGTCATACACACACACCTCGGTGAAGCGCGCGACCTGCTGCATCACGGGCAACCATTCCAAAGACGCGCCACCAAGCCCCGCATCCAGGATTACCGTCGGCGCGCCGCGCCCCTCGCAGTACAAATGCAGACGCGTGCCGTGAACGTCGATCAGCTTCCCCGGTGGTGCGCCCAGCGGATGGGCCACCACCGGCATCGCGCACACCGCAAGCAGCCATACCCCTGCAATCACGCGCAGGCGGCGGCCTAGAGCAAGGTGTTCGAAAACATGCATGGCCATAGTGTCTTGCCGGACTGGTCAGCATTGTGACAGATTCATGGGGCCTGAGTTTCCGCCACGAGTTTCCCGCATGACCCACACGCCTGTCGCATCCCGCGAATTTCGTCCCGCCTCGCTGTGGCGACGCCTGGCTGCGATTGTTTACGACAGCTTCGCGGTCTTTGCGGTGTGCTTTGTGGCAAGCGGGATTGCAGTGGCACTTCATCACGGGCAGGCCATCGCCAACGGTTCCTGGTGGTTCACGGCCAGTCTTGGCCTGGTCTGCTATGGCTACTTTGCGCACAGTTGGCGACGCGGTCGCACGCTCGGCATGCGCAGTTGGAAACTTCGTGTAGTCGATGCAACGACCGGCAACGCCGTGAGCTGGCGGCAAACCTTGCTGCGCTTTGTAGTCGCGCTGCTGGGCTGGCTACCCGCCGGTATGGGCTACTGGCGCTCCTTATGGGACGACGAGCAGCGCACCTGGCACGACCTGGTCTCGGCGACACGCCTGGTGCGTGATTGAGTTAAGTCTTCAGTAGATGCAATGTCGGATAACGCTGCGCTTCATCCTATAGGTCGGATGAGCGCAGCGTTATCCGACGATGGAAGATGACTAAGGGCCCGTGACAAAACAAATCGATCAGATCCAGCGTGCGTCATAGCGAGTGTGGCTCTATGGTGTAGTTCCACTCGCCGTGAAATTTGTGTGGCCGTATCCTGACTGTATCCATTTCCACGTCG
>CAMATU010000112.1 GCA_945861225.1 Klebsiella pneumoniae | reverse complement strand
GATCCAGGGGCATATCAAGTTCTGCAAGCGGTAGCGGTGTCACCTTCGTCTTTCGTCACTGCACTACATGAATTTGGGTGTCGCCATTTTTTGTCCTGCTGACCAGGCGGTTTCACGCGCGTACACTCCCGGTTTCTGCCGCACAATGGAAAACTCCCATGCACAAAGAATTCATCAGTCCGCCTTCGCTTTCAAAGCCCACCGGGTATTCGCATGTCGCTGTAGTCAGTGGCGGGCGCCAGATTTATCTTGCGGGCCAGGTGGCCTTCAATGCGGCCGGGGAACTGGTCGGCAAGGGCTCTCTTGGCCTGCAGGCTGAACAGGTGTACGCCAATTTGAGCGCGGGACTGGCCGCTGCTGGCGCGCAATTAAGCGATGTGTTCAAGCTCGTTACCTATGTGGTCAACCTCACTCCCGAGAAAGCTGCCGAGGTGCGCGAGGTGCGCCGCAAGTACCTCGGCGACGGGCCGTTCCCTGCCAGCACCATGGTCGGCGTGACCTCCCTGGTGACGCCCGATTTATTGATTGAGATTGAAGTGATAGCGGCGATTGAATGAGCGGAAAACCGTGCACAGGCTATCCGCCTGTGATTGAGATAGAACGATTTACGACGTTGGCCATCGCGGTTTAGATTTTCGTGCTGCGTATCTCCTCGCGAATTTCCATTCCCGACAGTGAGTTGAATACCCAAGCCGTGCGCGCGCAGGGCGCCGGCGGCCAGAACGTGAATAAAGTCTCGACCGCCGTGCATTTGCGCTTCGATGTAAAAGCATCGTCGTTGCCGGAAGAATTCAAGGCGCGTTTGCTGGCGCTGCGTGATCGCCGGATCACGGGCGACGGCGTGGTTATCATCAAAGCGCAACGCTTCCGCAGTCTGGAGCAGAATCACGAGGACGCACGCGCACGGCTCGTCGCCCTGATCCTGTCGATTGCGGTGCTGCCCAAGGCGCGCAAGCCGACGCGGCCGACCAAAGGTTCCAAGGAACGACGTCTGGAAGACAAATCAAAGCGCGCGCAGATCAAGGTGTGGCGTGGGCCGGCATCGGAATAGTGATCGTGGACCACCTGGATTGCAACAAAGCCACGCTCCTCGCAACGACAGAGTCACAGCGTCGGATAGCTCACCCCCCCGCCTTCGTGATAAAACGAAGCCCTCTCAACCCTGAAAGATTAACCAATGATTCTCTACGAAATGCGCACCTACACCTTACAGGTTGGCAAGATGGCCGAGGCAGTCAAGCTCTACACCGAAATCGGTTATCCGGTGCTGCAGAAAAGCGGTCTGGACAAAAAGCTCGTCGGTTATTTTCAAGCCGATACTGGTGTCATCAATCAACTCATTCATCTCTGGAAGTTCAACGACGATGGGGAGCGTCGGGCGCACTGGGCGGCGTTGTACGCTAATCCGGATTTCATGGAAGGTTTCGCACCTAAATTTCGACCGCTACTCGTGTCGCAGGAAGTCAAACTGCTGACCGCAGCGCCGTGGGGGCCGCATCCTTAAGGGATAAGCGAGCACCGCATGCCCCGCGCGTCTGCGCCACGATCGACCACCACTGCCAGTAAGGATCTGCCGCTGGTTGAAGATATCCGTCTGCTCGGGCGGATCCTCGGCGAGGTGATCCGTGAGCAAGAGGGGAAGGATGCGTTCGAGCTGATTGAACGGGTACGCCAGCTCTCAGTCGCCTATCGACTCAAGCGCGACGCGCAAGCCGGGCGCGCGCTGAATCGGCTGCTGAAGAATCTGAGTGGTGACCAAACCGTCAGCGTGATCCGCGCGTTCAGTTATTTTTCGCATCTTGCGAACATTGCCGAAGATCGCCACCACGTGCGCCGCCGCGAACATCATGAACGCCAGGCACACCGACAGGAAGGTTCGCTCGCGTTTTGCTTTGAACGTCTCGCAGAAGCGGATATCCGTGCTGTCGATATCGCGCGGACCCTACAGCATGCCTACATCGCGCCAGTGCTCACCGCACACCCGACCGAAGTGCAGCGTAAGAGCATTCTCGATGCCGAGCACGCCATCGCCCAGCTGATCGGCGCGCGCGATGATCTACGGACCGTGCGCGAGCTTGCCGAGAACGAAGCGCTGCTGCGCGCGCGCGTCACGCAGCTGTGGCAAACCCGCATGCTGCGCACCGCCAAGCTCACGGTGGCAGACGAAATTGAGAATGCGCTGTCTTATTATCAAACCACTTTTCTGCGCCAGATTCCCCGTCTGTATCGCGAGATCGAAACTGCGCTTCCCGGTCACGAGATCGCCACATTCTTTCGCATGGGAAATTGGATCGGTGGCGATCGCGATGGCAATCCGAATGTTTCTGCGGATACCCTGCACATGGCGTTGGCGCGTCAGAGCGAAACGGCGCTACGTTTTTATCTGGCGGAAATTCACCAACTGGGTGCTGAGCTGTCGATGTCCGCCACCCTGTGTGCAGTGACCGCGGAGATGCAGGTGCTCGCCGCCGGCTCACCAGACCAGAATGTACATCGTGAGGACGAACCCTATCGGCGCGCGTTGATCGGCGTCTACGCGCGACTCGCTGCCACCCTCCATACGCTGACCGGCACCGAAGCGCTACGTCATGTGGTACCCCCGCAAAATCCCTATGGCGCGGCCAGCGAATTCCTGGCCGACCTAAGCACGCTTGAGGCTTCATTGCGGGCACACCATGCCGCGGCCTTGGTCGCGCCGCGCCTGGCACCACTGATGCGTGCGGTGCAGGTGTTCGGCTTTCATCTGGCCACCGTCGATCTCCGTCAGAGTTCCGACCAACACGCGTTGGTAATCGCGGAATTGCTGAAGGTCGCGCGGATCGAGGCGGATTACAGCGCGCTGAGTGAGGACGCGCGTCGCGCGTTGCTGCTCCGCTTATTGGAAGAAGCGCGACCTCTGCGCGTGCGCACCGCTCGCTACAGTGAGCGCGCGCTTGCCGAGCTCGCCATTTTCGAAGCGGCAGCTACTTTGCGCCAGCGTTTCGGCCGCGAGGCACTGCGTCACTACATCATCTCGCACACTGAGGAGGTGAGTGATTTGCTGGAAGTGCTGGTGTTGCTGAAGGAAGCGGGTTTGGTGCGCGGTACGCTTAGCGAATTAGCGGTAACTGATCTGATCGTGGTGCCGTTGTTCGAAACTATTGCCGATCTGCACCAGGCCGCCCCGATCATGCGCGCGTTCTACGCGCTACCCGGGGTGACCGCGATGATGCAGGCCTCAGGGGCTGAGCAAGACATCATGCTTGGTTACAGCGATAGCAATAAAGACGGTGGCATGTTCACCAGCAACTGGGCGCTGTATCGCACCGAAATCGCGTTGGTCGAATTGTTCACCGAACTCGGTCGCGCGCACGGGGTTACTTTGCGCCTGTTCCACGGTCGCGGTGGCACCGTGGGGCGCGGTGGCGGCCCGAGCTACCAGGCCATTCTGGCCCAACCGCCTGGTACCGTGAATGGCCAGATTCGATTGACCGAACAGGGCGAAGTGATCGCCTCGAAATACGCCCATCCGGAAATCGGCTTGCGCAATTTGGAGACCCTGGTGGCGGCCACGCTCGAAGCCACGATGTTGAATCCCACGCAGAGCGCAGCGCCCACATTCCTATCGGCGGCTGATCAGATAAGCCACCTCAGCATGGTGGCCTACCGCAAGCTCGTGTATGAAACGCCGGGCTTTACCGAGTATTTTTTCAGTGCCACGCCCATTGGCGAAATTGCCGAACTGAACATCGGCTCGCGACCGGCCTCGCGCAAGGCCTCACGTGCGATTGAAGATCTGCGCGCTATTCCGTGGGGCTTTAGCTGGGGCCAGTGTCGCGTGGCACTGCCCGGTTGGTACGGCTTTGGTTCTGCGATTGAGAGTTTTCTCAGCGGAGATGCAAGTAAGCGCAAAGAACACCTGGCCTTGCTGCAGAAAATGCATAAGCAGTGGCCATTTTTTCGAACCCTGCTATCCAATCTCGATATGGTGCTGGCGAAGAGCGATCTCGGCATCGCCGCGCGCTATGTCGAACTCGTCGCCGACAAGCGCCTCGGTAAAAAAATCTTTGGCCTGATTCAAACCGAATGGCAACGCACCCAGGAAGCCTTGTCGCAGATCACCGGTGAGGCACGGCGGTTACAGTCCAATCCCTCGCTCGCGCGCTCCATCGCGCATCGTTTTCCTTATCTCGACCCGCTTAACCACCTGCAGGTTGAATTGATGCGACGTTATCGCGATCGGCGCGCAGGCGATCCGGGTATCGAGCGGCTACAACGCGGGATCCTGATTTCCATTAATGGCCTGGCGGCGGGCTTGCGTAATACCGGGTGATTTGCGAAACCCGCTAGCGCACCCCGCTATGAGGAGGCGAATGCGCCGAAGCAAAGCGCAAGCTCTGAACCTCGTTCCGATCCAGGTCTGTTGAGTGCGCGGCGCAATCTGTTCTCCCGGGCCCCAGTTGCCGGGTCGAGTGCGGCCGTCACGTGCTGACAGTTGGACACCGGCCCGTGTAGACTCAGCCGCGACCAGCGAGGGACGTCCGATGAAATTTTCCAGTATCGAGTTCGTGCACGCGCTGCGGGATCAATTGAACGCTGATGCGGCGTTCTTTACCGCCAGCCGATGGTCCGATGTGAAGGTGCTGCTCTGCTTGGGCGATCAGCGCTATTGGTTGAAGCTCTACGGCGGCAAAATCATCGACGTGATGGCCTACTTCCCCATGGCGAATCCGCTGGGTTGGGATTACATGATCGCCGCGCCGAGCGAGACCTGGAGCGCGCTGCGTGATGGCAGTCGCGCCCTCGGTCACTTGCTTGATACGGGCGCTATCGCGATCGACGGCGATCTTCTCCAGGCCAACCGCCTCTACGAATCGACCCATCTCATGCTCTCCGCGGTTCGCGATCTGCAAGCAGACCCCTGAAGGACACCCGCCATGGCGCACGAAATTACCGGACGTTATGTGATCGTCGACGGCGCGCGAGTCTACTACGACGTGTGTGGCAGCGGCATTCCGCTCATCTGCATTCACATGGGCTGGGCGTGCTCGCTGCAATGGCATTATTTCATGCCGCTCATGGCTGAGGCCGGTTTCAAGGTTATCGCGCCCGATCTGCCGGGCCACGCGAAGTCGATGCCCGTGAACTGGCAGCCGTTCCGCAAAATGCAAGACTATGCCGAGTGGGTCTGGCATTTCATTGAGACGGTATGCCCGGGTGAAAGACCCGTCGTCTGCGGCAGTGGCATCGGCGGCGACATGACGCTGCAGCTCGCGTGTCATCACGCCAGCGGCATTCGTGCCGGCATGGCTTTCGAATCTGCGGCGCGCACGGGCTCGATCTCCTTCCTTTCCGGTTACGCAGATCCGCACACCTTTCCAAGCTTTCATGCGCTGACCGACAACGCCTCGACTGCGGCCATGTACTACCCCTGCGATCCCCGCAAGGTACTCGAATCGAAATGGCAACATCGTGCGACCTATCAGGAAACCTGCGTCGCCGACATGGATGCCTGGAACGATCACGATGTCCGCGAGCATCTGCACAAGATCACGTGCCCGATTTTTCTGTTCAAAGGCGAAGCTGATTATCACGTTCCTGAGCAGGCCGTGATGGACACTATCGCCAAGATCCCGCACGGCCTTGCCGAAGGCGGTATCGCGCGCAAGATGGGTCACCTGATCATGATGGAAGCGCCCGAGAGGCTGGCCGAAGCCTGCCTCGGATTCCTGCGGCGCCGGAAAATCGTCTAGCCCCCAGCAGCCCGTGATGCATGCCATACCGGCGCTGATGTCATTTCTGGTTTCCACGGACAGTCTACTAATTTGAAGGCTTGGCACACCCTGATTGATAAACCGTCCCGGACTACCGGGACGCTCCCGGTCGACTACTTGACCAGTTTCTCCTTTCCCAGGATTCTCTGTTCGAAGAAATATACGGGAGCCGCCTCGCATGTCGCATGACATCATTTTCCAGATGCAGATAATTATTCTTCTGGGCTATGCGCAGATTGCGGCAGCGCTCTGCGGATTTATCGGTGTTGTTTTCGTATTTGGAGAGCGTTCACAGGGGCATCTCAGCGTCCGCGATTCTTCCGCGGTGTTTCATTTCATGTTTGCGGGGCTCAGTGGGCTTTTTTTGTGCTTGCTTACTGCGCTGTTATTGGTCTGTGTCGCTGACCATGAAAACTTCGTGTGGCGACTTGCGAATGGCCTCGGCGGCTTGCTGCATGTGGCAGGGGCCAGCCGGCTTGCGCTTGAATCTCGGCGTGGCGAAACTGGTGTGCAACGCGCGTGGGTGATGTCCGGTGTCGGGGCGGTGGCAGGAATCGTCAGCTTGATGAGCGCGCTGGGTTATTTGCTCAACAGTGGAAATCTCGTTTTTCTACTGGCGACGATGTGGAGCTTGGTGGTGACAGTGATCTCGTTTATCTCGCTTCTCATGACACCGCGGATTGCGCGGTGACCAGCGTTACGGCTAGCCTTCGCACCTCTCGCGCTTGAGAACAGCAATAGGCGACCGACCTGATCGTCGTCAAGGGAAGGCCGAGCAAGCCGGCGGTCCTATCACGATCGAAGATTGGTTCGGCAAGTTCCCCGCGGGCAGCGAAGAGGCATGCCGCTGAATTCGCAATAAGAAATTTGAATATTTAGATTGTTTGGAAGCACGAATCCACCCACCCGAGAATCTGGAGAGACCCTGCATGAAAACACGTGTCGATGAAATTACCAGCGGAATCTACCGGCTCTCCACTTTTTTTGCTGACTTTCCACCGCTCGGTTTCACCTTTAACCAATACCTCATCCAAGCCGAGCAACCGCTGCTATTTCACTGCGGTGGACGCGGACTCTTTCCGCTTGTCTCGGCAGCTGTCGCAACGATTATGCCGCTCGAGCGATTACGCTGGATTTCGTTTGGGCATGTAGAGTCCGACGAATGTGGATCGATGAACCAGTGGCTGGCGGTGGCACCCCATGCGCAGGTGGTACACGGTGCGATCGCCTGCATGGTGTCGCTCAACGACCTCGCTGATCGTCCACCGCGCGCGCTCGCCAATGGAGAGGTGCTCGACTTGGGCGGCAAACGTGTGCGGTACATCGATACGCCGCACGTGCCGCATGCGTGGGAGTCTGGGCTGATCTTTGAAGAGACCACCAAGACGCTATTCACCGGCGATTTATTTACGCATCTGGGCGATGGTCCGGCGATAGGCGGAAACAGCATCGTTGCCCCTGCAATTGCTGCGGAAGAAGGGTTTCATGCAACGGCGATGACTGCCGCTACCGCCCCGACCATTCGTGCGCTGAAAGCACTTGGGCCACGGCGTCTCGCGGTGATGCATGGCTCTTGCTTTGAGGGCGATTGCGATGGCGAACTCGAAGCGCTGGCCGCGTACTGCGAAGCGAAGTTCAGAAGTTCACAGGCCGCATAATCGAATATTACGCACGAGCACCGAGTTCGACAGGTTGCGGATACCGCCCAAGCATCAACACCAGCAGAGCACCGATTAAGAAAGAGCCCGCCGCCATCAGGAAACTTTGCTCGTAGCTGCCGGTGCGATCATAGAGATGGGCAAACAGCATCGGCGCGGCACCGCCGCACAGCGCGAGCGCGCTGTAGAGCAGAGAGTATATTTTTGAATAGTGCAGCACGCCGAAAAACCGCGCGGCGAGAAATGACATCAAATCGAGTTCGGCACCGGCCGCGACGCCGATCAGAATTACCGCCAGTAAGGTCGTCCAGAACGGTGGATTGCCATAGATCAACAGGCAGCCAACCACTGGCAGGCACAATGCAAGCGCCGCCACCCCAGGCGCCCAGAAGTGGTCCACCAGATGTCCCACGCCGATGCGACCAATGATGATCGCAGCACCGAAAACGCTGGTCACCGTGGCCGCTTGCGACGAGGTAAAGCCCCGATCAGTTACCGAGGCAAACAGGTTCGCGCCAATGCCGGAGATGCCGACATAGGCGGCGAACACCGAGCCCAACAGAATCCAGAAGCGGCGTCCGCGCAATACTTGTGCTGGCAACAATCCATAGCTCGCGGGCAGTGATTCCGATGACTGCCCACCGCCCGGCTGTCGGCTGTGAAATCGCCAATAGACCAGCGGCCCCGCGAGTAGCACTGGCAGCAGTCCCAGCGCGACATAGGCGCCGCGCCAGCCGAAGCGCTCGATGGCCCACACCACGTAGTGCGGCAGGAGGATCGCCGCGATCCCGGTGCCAGTCAGTGTGAGGCCGAGCGCGAGGCCGCGTTGCTTGTTGAAGCTGAGCGCGATGGTGCGCGTCCACGTCACCGGAATGGTGCCGGCGCCGAGCAGCGCGATGGCGGCATAGGCGCAGTAGAGCGTCCACAACTCTCCATTCATGCGGCTGGCGGCGACGAAAGCGAGCGCGAGGCCGAGCAAGCCGGGTAAGGCCACCTTGCGCGGCCCGTAGCGATCACATAACCAGCCAACGATTGGCGCAGTTAGCGCGCCGAGTCCGGAGCTCAGCAGCATCGCACTCTGAAACTCCGCGCGACTCCAGCCGAAAGTCGCGGTCACCGGTCCCATCAACACCCCAATCGAATAGAACGGCAGGGTGATTGAACAGCAGGCGACACCAGCGCAGGCACTCAGAATCAGCCACCAGCCACTGCGGATTTCACTCTGGGGCTTAGCCATCGATGACGACTCCGCGCGCCACCCAGTCCGCCACAAGTTCTTCCGTATAGCCCAGCTCATGAAGAATCGCGCGACTGTGTTCGCCCAGGCGCGGCGGCGGGGTGCGCAGTGCCGGCCGTTCGCCGTTGATACGAAGCGGCGTGGCCACCGCTTTTAATTCACGACCGGCGCGATTTTGATAGGCGAGGATCATGTCGGAGGCGGCAGTGTGCGGATGTTGGTCGAGTTCGCCCAAGGTGTGCACCGGCGCGCACGGAATGCTGTGCGCTTCAAGCAGGGCCAGCCATTCATCGCGCGGGCGCTTAAGCAGAATGGCCGCCACCGTGGCGACGGTTTCCGCGCGGTGTTGCACGCGCTGCGCGGTGGTTACGAAACGGGGATCGCTGGCCAGTTCGGGGACGCCGGCAACCGTGCAGAAACTCACCCACAGGCTATCGTTCGCAACGCCGAGAATGAACGGCTGGTCTTTGGATTCGAACACCTGATAAGGACAGAGCGATTCGTGACCGGAGCCCGCGCGCAGCGGTTCGGTGCCGCGCTGCCAGAAGCTCTGCAGGAAATAGCCAAGAAAACCCACTGCGGTATCGAACAAGGAAGCGTCGAGCTGCACGCCGACGCCAGTCTGTGCCCGCTGCAGCAACGCGCCGAGAATGCCGATCACCGCGTTAAGCCCGGTGCCCTGATCGATCGGCGAGAAGGGGCTGCGCACCGGCGCGCCGTCCGGCTCGCCGGTAAACGACAACATGCCAGTGAAGGCCTGCGCGATGACATCGAAACCCTTGTGCGCTTTCAACGGACCACGGGTGCCATAGCCCGAGATGCTGCAGTAAATAAGCCGTGGATTAAGGGCGCGGAGTTGCGCCTCGCCGACGCCTAAGCGCGTGGCCACCCCCGGACCGTAGCTCTCAATCACCACATCGGCGTCCGCCGCGAGACGTTGACAGATCGCAAGTCCTTCCGGCGTTTTCAGATCGAGCGCGAGGCTGCGCTTATTGCGATTGACGGTCAGAAATACCGTACCGTCGCCGCCTTCAAAGGGTGGCCATTTGCGGGTATCGTCACCGCTCGGCGGTTCGACCTTGATGACCTCCGCGCCCAGGTCGGCGAGATACTGCGTGCACAGGGGACCGGCCAGTACCTTCGAGAAATCGAGTACGCGAATGCCCGCGAGCGGGGCGAATGGGGTGGTGGCTTTCGACTCCATGCAATCTCTCGGCAGCGGGTTGGTCGGGTAGAATCATTTTCCAGAATCATTGCTCAACCAACAGTCACGCGCTTGGTAGTCATCTCGCTGCTGAGCCCGCGCAAGTGTCACGCCTATGTCCCAGCAAGACAACTCCCAGACCTCAAAGCCCGCCACCGGTGTGCGGGTGTTCGAGTATGCGGGCGCAGGCAGCGGACTCGCCGCCGCCTATGCGGGCTGGTTACTCGCGCGCATGGGCGCGGAGGTTACGCGCGTGGTTTCCCCCGCTATCCTGCAGGCGTCGCCAAGGCGCGATCCCGATCCCTTTCAGCTCGCCGCCGAAGTGCTCGCGGACGGCAAGCGCTCGCTGGAAATGCCGCGCACCGCGGCCGATTTCGTCGCCACACTCGGCGCCGCCGATATTCTGCTGTGCGATGCGCCTGCCGCGCGTATCACCCAGGCTGGATCGTTTGCGGCACTTGCCAAGCAGGTGCCGCAACTCATCATCGGCGTGGTCACGCCGTTCGGTCTCGACGGCCCCTATGCGAACTTTCCCGCCACCGCGCTTGATGCGCAGGCACTGAGCGCGGTCGCCTGGTCGCTCGGCGAACCGGCGCGCGCGCCGCTGACCTTGCCGCCCGGCGTCACCGAACATCAAGGCGGGGCGATGCTGGCGGCAGGGTGTCTGTTGGCGCTCAGTGCACGCGACGAGCGGGGCACGGGACGACTCGTCGATATTTCACTCGCGGATCTACTCGCCAGTTATGTTGCCGGCAATTGCCGGCTCTACATTCATCATGGCTTGCCCTGGCACCGCAATGGCCGTCGGCCATCGGGATCTGGCGGCGCCTATCCGTATGCGATTTTGCCCTGCAAAGATGGTCTGGTCTGTGTGTGCGGCCGCACGCGCGACGAATGGAATCGACTGGTGCAGGTGATGGGCAAGCCGGCCTGGGCGTTTGAGCCGCGCTATCAGGATCTGCGCGCGATGGGCAAGCAGTATCCAGAGGAAGTCGATGCGTTAGTTCAGCCCTGGCTCGCGCAACACACGATGGCCGAGCTGGAAGCACTGGCACTCGAGCACAATCTCATTGTCTCGCCGGTGCGCGGCTTTGCTGAAGTGCTCGCGACCGAACACTTCAGTGCCCGCGGCTTCCTGGCCAAGGGCCGTGCGGCGGGCCACGAAGTGCGGGTGCCTGAGCTGCCGTTCCGGGTGACAGCAACGCGCCATGAAGCAGCGCCCGATATCGCGGCTGGCTTGCTCGCCGGTCCCGCGCCGGCGCAATTGGCGGCCACGGATTGCACGCCGCGCCAGCCACTCGCCGGTGTGCGCGTGCTCGATTTCGGTTGGGTGTGGTCCGCGCCGTGGGTCGGCACCATCCTGGCCGAGCTTGGCGCACAGGTAATCAAGGTGGAACACGCAGCACGTCCCGATAACCTGCGACTGTCTGGTCGGATTTTTCGCGCCGGCAAGCTTGTTGAGGGATCGAGTAAAGAAATGTCGCCGATGTATCACCAGATCAATCACGGCAAGCTCGGCATTACGCTGAACGCGAAAGATCCCCGTGCGCGTGCGTTGCTCGCACGACTCGCGTGCAGCAGTGATATCGTGATCGAGAATATGTCCGCAGGATCGATGGAGCGCCTGCAGCTCGGCTTTGAAGAATTGCGCGCGATCAATCCACGGCTGGTAATGCTCGCGATGTCCGGTGGCGGGCAGTTCGGTGCGCTGTCCACCATGCGCGCGTATGCGCCGACCATTTCCTCCTTTGTGGGGCTGGAAGCGATGATCGGCTATCGCGACGAGCTACCGATCGGCGCGCTCAATTTTGGCCTGGCCGATCCGAATGCCTCGGTCCACGCGTTGGTGCCGCTGCTCGCCGGTCTGCGCCGTGCGCGGGCGACGGGCCAGGGCTGCTACATCGATTTGTCGCTGCTCGAAGCGCTGGCCGGCACCTTACGGCCATATCTGCTCGCGGCGCAGATCGACGGACAACAGCCCGCGCCGCTGGGTAATTCACATCCGGTGCTGGCGCCACATGGCATCTATCCGGCGCGCGAGGAGGATGGCTGGTTGACCTTGGCGATCGCGGAAGACGCGCAATGGCAGGAGCTCGCTCGCCTTGCACCTGGTGAAACCTGGGCCAGTGACGCACGCTACGCGCAAGCGGCGGATCGCCGCGCTCACGCGGTCAAACTCGACGCCGCACTGGCCAGCTGGACCATCACGCATGCGCGCGATGCGTTGGTCGCCCAGCTGCGTGAAGCCGGCATCGCGTCGTCGCCGGTGTTGTCGGTGGAAGCGCAGTGGCGCGATCCGCACTTCGCGGCGCGCGAGATCAAACACCGCGTGACGATTCCAGGCTACGGCGAGGAAGATCTGTTCTGCGCACCATGGCGCTTCTCAGATTTTGTGCCCAAGATCGAACGCTGCGGACCGACCACCGGCGAGCACAATGATTACGTGTTCGGCGAACTGCTGGGATTGCCGGCGGCTGAAATCGCTGAACTCAAAGCCAGTGGCGTGATCGCCTGAGTGCAACATCTAACGGACGATGCATGAATAATCCTGAGCCAGCCACTGCGCACGAAAATTCCACGCAAACCCCTGCCCTGTGGCCGGGCGCACTGCACGAAGCACGCAGTTTGATCGGCGTCGATCTGCGGCGTACCGGCCAGTGCTGGAATACCGAAGCGACGCCCGACGCCGTGCGTCACTTTTGCTGGGGCATCGGTGATGAGAATCCGTTGTTTTGTGACCCCGCGTACGGCGCCGCCACCGCCTGGCAAACCGGTCTGGCACCCGGATGTTTCCTGTACACCGTCGATACCACGGTCGTCGCGCCGAAGCTGCGCGGCATTCAGTGGCTGTACGGCGGCACCGATTGGGAATGGTTTGAGCCGCTGCGCCAACGCGACAGCTTCACGGTCCGTGCGCGACTGCTGGATGCAGTTGAAAAGCGTGGCAGCAAGGCGAGCGCCTTCATTATCCAGACCGGTGAAGTGCTGTATACGAATCAACGCGGCCAGCTGGTGTGCCGCGCACTCGGCCACACTGCGCGCACCCCGCGCGCCAAAGCGAAGGATGGCCTGAATTACGCACCGCGCGCGACCCACCACTACAGCACGGAAGAACTCGCACACCTTGCACACGCGCTCGATAGCGAAGAGCTGCGCGGCGCAGTGCCGCGCTACTGGGCGGAGATCGAAGTGGGCAGTGCGCTGCAGCCAATGCTGAAAGGCCCGCTCAACATTACCGACATGATCTGCTGGTACGCGGGCGGCGGCCACAGCTATCAGGCGCATCGCCGCGCGCATCTACAGCGCCAAAAACACCCGGCAGATGCCTTCATCAACCCCGCGACTGGCGCGCAGGACAGTGCCGCGCGCGGCCACACGGAGAGCGCAATGGCGCGCGAAGTTGGCATGCCGGGCGGTTATGACGTCGGCCCCCAGCGCATCTCGTGGCTCGGCCAGCTGCTGACGAACTGGATGGGCGACGCAGGCTTTCTGCGCAACCTCAAGGTCCGGGTGCGGCGCCCGAACATTTTTGGCGATGTTTCTTGGTGCCAGGCGCGCGTGGTCGAGAAGCGCCTAGAGGAACGCGTGCACGTGGTGGATCTCGAACTGGCAGTCGTTAATCAACTTGGCGAGACCACGGCGGAAGGGTCGGCCGTGGTGGCGCTGCCGTCGCGCGGCTCTGAATAGAACGAATAAACGAAGGCGACTAGATGGCTTGCGCTGGCTGCGGACACGAGAATCCCAAGGGCAATCGCTTCTGCGGTGGTTGCGGCGCGGCGCTCAACCATCCATGTCCCGCTTGCCAGCACGACAATCCACCCGACCATCGTTTCTGCGGTGCGTGTGGCGCGCCGCTGCAGACAGTAGCGCAAGCGCCGCCAACACCTGATCGTGTGCCACGGGCCTACACGCCCAAACATCTCGCCGACAAAATCCTGCAGTCGAAATCCGCACTCGAAGGCGAACGCAAGCAAGTCACGGTGCTGTTTGCAGATGTGAAGGGATCGCTGGAACTGGCTTCGCTGCTTGACCCCGAAGTCTGGCATCAAAT
>CAMATU010000111.1 GCA_945861225.1 Klebsiella pneumoniae | reverse complement strand
GACTTTCGAACTGCCGATGACAGGCGAGCTGGCGGCCGATGGTGGGGGTTTTGATTTCACTGCACCGTTGGTGGGGCGCGGCAAATCGGGGCTGACCAATGCCACAGTCGTCGGCCACTACGCACCGCAACCGGACGAACCGCGCGTGTTGCGTCTCGACATCAACAGCGACGTGTTCTACTTGAATGACATCCTGGCCTCACTCGCCGCGATCAGTCCGCCAAGGGTCGCTGTCGTCAGCGTGGGCGGTAAAACCAAGCGGGTCAAAATCGCGCTCAACGAGACCCCCGATGAGAAAGCGGCGTGGAAATTAATTCCGTATGCGGTGGTTATCGATCTCCACATCGACAAGCTCTTTTATTCAGATTACCTCGCGTTTACCGAAGTGGGCGGCGCGCTGGATTTACGACGGCGCAAGCTTGCTTTAAATGGGATCAAAGCGCGCTTCCATGACAGTGTGATTACTTTCGACGGCGTGACCAACTTCAAGGCGAACACGCCTGATCCGTACGATCTGAAGCTCGCAGGCAAGATTGCGGATTTCAATCTCAACGAATTCTTCACGGCCCTCATCCCGAACGAGACGTCACGTGTTGAAGGGCTGTTCGGCGTCGATTTCAAGGCTTTTGGTCAATTTCCAAATCTCTCTCAACTGCGGAACCGCGTTTTGTTCGATATCAAAATGCAAAGCCGTGAAGGTTTGTTTCGACCCTTGCCGCCGGACAGTGGTCTGATGCTCGGAGCCTCTGACGTGCTGGGCATTGTCGGCGAAGGTCTGTCCTATGTGCCGACCGGCGGCTTCGGCGCAGGGGCAGTCGCGCGGCTGGTGAATTACATCGCGGAAATCGATTACGACACCATCGACATTCATCTGGTGCGCGATGCCTCGCGCAATGTGAATGTGGAGCAATTCCTGGTACTCAGCCCAACCATCGCGCTGACTGCGACCGGCGGCATTAAATATCTCGCCGGGCATGACATTCTCGACAGCCCGCTCGAATTGAACGCGAACCTCGATATGCTCGGCCGCGGCGCTGCGATCCTCTACAGCATGGATCTGATGCAGGAGTCGCAGAACGCTTTTGGCTACTGGCGTGGACCCGAGTTTCGAATCTGGGGCACCGCCGATGAGCCGCAATCGAATTTTGAGGAGATCGTCGAGAAGGCCGGTGACGGGACTTTGCAAGGATCGATCCTGCGACCTATCTCAGGCCTGATTGGAAATCTCAAATACCGCTGGTTCGGCGATGATCGCAAAGCCAAGGAAGCGGCCAAGGCCGAGCAGCGGAAGACGCAGGAAAAGGCGTCGGCGCCTGTTGCCGGACCCTAAACCCGTCGTTGCGACGAGCGTAGCGGCGCGGCATTCCGGATCGCATAGGGCGGAAAAGCGCAGCGCCTTCCGCCGGAGTTTGCTCTCAGCGCTTTCCGTAGGTCGTAGGTTGGGTTACGTCGCGTTAACCCAACCCTGCGAATCTAACTCGCCGGCCGACTGGTATTGAAAATATCGCGATAAAGCTTCCAGGCTTTGCCGTCCTTCTTCCACACCACCAGGTACTTGCCCTCATCCAAGGCCGCGCCGTTCGCGGCGGACAGCACATAGGTACCAACTTCGATTGCGGTTCCGCCCGCAACCTCTACTTCCTGGGTTTTCAATTTGGCGCCTTTGATCCCCATTGCAATGGCGCCTTGCCAGAACCCGCCGATGTCCTTGCCTTTTAGAATGCCTGCATTCGGCGGCATAAGTTTCGCACCCTTTGCGTACATCTTGGCCACCGCGGCGGCATTGCCTGCCGCTACTTCGGCGCCGAGAATTTTGTTATTTTCCTTGATGATCTTTGCGACGTCCGCCGCGACTTTGGTAGCCATGGATTCGACCCTCCCGGTTGAGACCGTTTGTTGTGCTGCTGATGATTTCCCGACGCCTAAGTGTAGTCAGGTTTTTCGTGGGAGGTCCACGCGATCTTTAAAACTTCGCCACCCCGGTCGCCTCAGCCTCGTCATCCCGGGCGCCTCAACCTCCGTCATCCCGGGCGCCTCAGCCTCGTCATCCCGGGCGCAGACCCGGGATCCATGGGCGTTCGATTTTGAGGATGGATCCCGGATAACCGCTGCGCGGTTTCCGGGATGACGGAGGTTGAGATTCCCGGGATAACGGAGGTTAGGATTTCCGGGATGACGGAGGTTAGGGGTGGCCGTGCACCCGCAACCTCGTCATCCCGGGCGAAGACCCGGGATCCATGGGCGTTCGATTTTGAGGATGGATCCCGGATAACCGCTGCGCGGTTTCCGGGATGACGAAGGTTGGGATTTCCGGGATGACGGCGGTTAGGATTTCCGGGGCGACAAAACCTCCACCTTTAAAACGAGCGCGGCAACCCGAGCACCTTCTCGGCGATGAAATTCAGGATCATTTCGCGACTGACGGGCGCGATGCGCGGAATCATCACTTCCCGCAGATAGCGCTCAACGTGATATTCCTTGGCATAGCCCATGCCGCCGTGCGTGAGCACTGCAGTCTCACAGGCATGAAAGCCGGCTTCGGCGCACAGATATTTCGCGGCGTTCGCCTGCGCACCGCATTCCATCTTGGCGTCATAGAGGAAGGCCGCCTTGTAGGCCAGCAGCTCAGCGGCCTCCAATTCCGTCCAGCATTTCGCGAGCGGATGGGCGATGCCCTGGTTCTGGCCAATCGGGCGCCCGAAGACCACGCGCTCCTTGGCATAGTTAACGGCGCGGTTCAACGCGGCACGCCCGAGTCCAACGGCTTCGGCGGCGATCAGAATGCGCTCAGGATTCAAGCCGTGCAGGATGTAATGAAAGCCCTTGCCTTCCTCGCCGATTAAATCTTCCTGCGGTACCGGTAAGCCGTCGTAGAACACCGCGTTCGAATCCACCGCCTTGCGGCCCATTTTCGGGATCTCGCGCACCTCGACATAACGCCGATCGAGATTGGTATAGAAGAGACTCAGCCCCTCAGTTTTGCGTTTGACCTGATCTTTCGGCGTGGTGCGCGCCAGCAGCAATACTTTCTTCGCGCGTTGCGCACCCGAGGTCCAGTGTTTCTGCCCGTTAATCACATAGCCGGTGGCAGTGCGCTCGGCACGGCAGTCGAGCTGGGTGGTGTCCAGCCCCGCGTTGGGTTCCGTGACGCCGAAGCAGGCGCTTTCCTCACCCCTTAGCAAGGGCGGCAGCATGCGTTGCTTCTGTTCTTCGCTGCCAAACACCACCACCGGATTAAGACCGAAAATATTCAGATGGATGGCGGAACACCCACTCAAGCCCGCGCCGGATTCCGAGATGGTCTGCAACACGATGGTCGCTTCCGTGATCCCCAGCCCGGCCCCGCCGTAGGCTTCCGGCATGGCAATTCCCAGCCAGCCTGCTTCGACAATGGCGTCCACAAATTCTTGTGGAAAGCGGCCTTCATTGTCGCAGGCCAGCCAATACTCGGCGCTGAAATTGGCGCACAGTTTTTGGATCGCATCGCGGATCGCGCGCTGTTCGTCGTTGAACAGAAAATTCATCTGGGTGTCCTCGCTGAATAATCATCTGAAATCTTGCGCTCGAACCTATGCGGGGACCCGCGACGTGTCAACTGTCGTTTCCAGGTTCAGGCAAAGCCCGGCACAATGCATGCTGGCGCAACTTCAGGAGTGACAATGAGCAATCCTTATGCACTGGGCTGCGCCTGGATCGAAGGACAGTTGGTGCCGATCGCTGACGCGCGAATTCCGATCACCGACATGGGCTTCACGCGCTCTGACTGTACCTACGATGTGGTCGCGGCCTGGCACGGCAAGTTTTTTCGGCTTACGGAGCATCTGGCACGCTTTGAGCGCAGCTGCCTGTGCCTGGAACTCACGCCACCCGTGCGCTTCGAAGAAATGCCGGCAATCCTCGCCGAGTGCGTGCGGCGGGCAGAATTGCAGGACGCGTATGTCGAGATGATTTGCACCCGCGGCGTGCCGCGGGCAGGCGAGCGCGATCCGCGCCAAGTGGCGAACCGCTTCTACGCCTTCGCCATTCCCTATGTGTGGATCGCGCAGCCTGCCCAACAGGAGACGGGTATTTCGCTCGCGATTGCGGCACGGGTGGAGCGAGTGGCGTCGCGGGCGACCGATCCGACAGTAAAAAACTTCCAGTGGGGGGACTTCGTACGTGCGCAGTTCGAGGCCTACGAACGGGAAGCTCACTCGGCCGTGCTGGTCGATTCCAGCGGTAACCTTACCGAGGGGCCGGGGTTCAATCTGTTTATTTACACCAAGGGGATGTTGCTCACACCCGGTGAGGGGGTACTCCAGGGCATCACGCGCCAGACCGTACTTGAGCTGGCAGTGGAGGAGGGGATCCCAACCCGTTTGACCCGCTTCGACGCCGCGACCCTCCTCGGCGCGGATGAAGTGTTCATGACCAGCACCGCAGGCGGGGTGATGCCGGTCACTCAGGTGGACGGGCATCCCGTCGGAGACGGCAAACCCGGCCCGGTGACCCAGCGCCTGCGCCAGCGCTACTGGGCGGTACATGAGGCGGGACCCTGGGTGACGCCCATTTATGCCCCACACCAGTGCGCCACCATGAACCTGTGAAACGAAAATTTCCTTCTACTCAGACACCTTAACGTCTTTCTTCGTTCGACTCATTAACTTATGATGGCCGCAATAAGATCATCAGGGGCAACCCCAAAGTGGGTTCCTGGGAGGGTGAACGTGGGGCGTATCTGTTTATTCATTCTGCTGGTGTTGTGCGGTGGGCGGACCTTCGCACAGGAGCCGCCGACGCTCACGTTTAAAGTCGAGCGCTTTGAAGTTTCGGGTGACAATCCGCTGGACGCGCTGGCAACTGAGGCCGCACTCGCGCCATTCCTTGGCGAATATGCGGGTATCGATGGCCTCCTTGCCGCCAGTGACGGCCTCGAAGCGGCCTTCGTTTCTGCCGGCTTCAACTTTCATCGCGTGTCGCTGCCTCCGCAGGAGTTGGACAGCGGGATCGTCGTGCTCAATGTCACGACTTTCGCCGTCGGCGACGTGAAAATCACCGGCAACGAACATTTCTCCACCGACAACATCCGCGCCAGTCTGCCCAAGGTGATCGGCGGCGGTGCGCCGAACCTCCGCGAAGTCTCGCGCTCGCTCGCGGTGGCGAATCAACATCCGCATAAAAAACTCAAAGTCACGTTTCGCGATAGCGCAGAGCAGCCGGATACGCTTGACGCCATTGTGAAAGTGAAAGACCAGCGGCCCTGGAATGTTTTCGCCAACCTCAACAACATCGGCACCAAAGATAACGGGCCGCACGCGGCTGCAGTTCGGCGGCCTATACAGCGATCTCAGCGGACACGACGATATCCTGACGACCGCTATCACCACCTCTCCCGATAACGCCGACGATGTCTTCCAGTTTGGTGCGTTCTACCAAATCCCCGTGTACTGGCTCTCCGGCTGGTTATCCGGCTTCTATGTGCGATCGGATGTGGATGTCGGGAACGTGCAGAATTTCTTTGATGTGAGCGGCTCCGGCGAATTCATTGGCGTGAGCTTCAAGCGGTCTTTGATCCCAGTGGGGCGCTATAAGCACAGTTTCACGGCGGGGCTCCAGGACCGCAACTTCGATACCGCAATTTCGAATGCGTTAACGGGCCTGCCGATTCGTGGGATCAGCACAGTGGTGCGTAGTCGCCCCTTCACCTTGCGCTACGACGGCGGCTACAACTGGGCCTCGACCAGTTTCGATTTCTTTGTGGATGTCACGCAGAACCTGAGTTTTGGCGGGCATAACGACGATGCGGATTATGCCGCCGTGCGGCGAGTCGCCGACTCGAATTGGAAAGTGGTGCGTTTTGGCACCTTGACGACCCAGCGCCTGCCACGCGATTTCCTGGGTGTCTTCCGCATCAATGGCCAATACTCGAAGGATCCCCTGATTCCCGGCGAACAATTCGGCTTCGGCGGCGAGCGCTCCATTCGTGGCTATGACGAGCGCACGGTAGCGGGCGATAGCGGCCTGGTCGCCAATCTGGAGCTCTGGACGCCACCGGTCATGCAATTGGCCGGCGTGCGTTTCTTAGGCTTTCTGGATGCCGGGCACAAGAAGCTCGAGCAGCCAGCCGCGCAGCAGCGCGGCTCAGACACCATCTCCAGTATCGGCGTCGGTGCACGCTGGAACTGGCGCGAAACTCTGGCACTTTCAGTTGACTACGGACAACCAATCGCCACCGCAGATGGCGAGGCAGCGGATCGAGGCACATCAAAATGGCACGTCAATCTACAAGTCCGATATTAGCCACCCTGGGCGCCTTGCTCGGGTTAGGGCTGCTGCTCGCGACGCAAGTTGCGCAGGCCGCGACCCAGGCCGGCGAAGTCGTGATCGCACGTGGCATCGCGACCGCCCAGAGTAGCGGTGGCCCAGGGCGTATTCTCGGTCTTGGCTCAATCCTCTTCGAAGGCGATGTGATCTCGACCGGCCCACGCAGTATTGCGTTACTCAAGCTCGGCGATGGCACCCGCGTGACTTTGCGCCCGCAAACCAAATTCCAAGTCGAAGAGTTCAGTGTTGAGAAGGAGGATCCGCACGCGGTGTATCGTCTGTTCCAGGGCGGCTTGCGTGCGGTCACCGGTTTCTTGAGCAAACAAAATCCTAACTCGGTACGCCTGCGAACTTCGGTCGCCACCATCGGCATTCGTGGCACTGAATTCGATGCGCGGCTGTGTGGACCAGACTGCGCGCTGGAAGCGAAATCCCGCGCGCAACCTGCGGGCCGCGCCGGCTTTATCAAAGGCGATGTGACTGCACGCACTGGCAATGGGGATCGTGCACGCGCAATGAAAGCCGGTGCGCCGGTGTATAGCGGGGACACCTTAGTCACGAATGCCGCGTCTTTTGCTGTACTTACATTCAAGGACAAGAGCCGCGTCACCCTGATGCCGAATACTGAGTTTCGGGTGGAGCAGCTCACTTTCGAAGAAGCCAAACCCGAAGCCGGTCGCGGCATCTTCGCGCTGTTACGCGGGGGATTGCGCGCAGTAAGCGGCGCAATCGGCCATTACGGTCCGCGCGCTTATCAAATGCGCACGGCGGTCGCCACCATCGGCATTCGCGGTACCGAATACGACCTGGCAATTGAGAACAATCAGCTCTTTTCGCGCGTGATTGACGGTGCCATTGTGGCCGATGACGGCGCGCCGATTACCCCCGACCAAGGCGTGCTGATGTTTGGCGGTCCTGGTCTGCCCGGTGTCACGATGCCCGATCTGCCCATCCCGTTCGATATTCCTGCCGAGGCCAATGTGCCAGACGCTGGGCTGGCCCCGCCGGCAAGTTCAGCGGCTCCCGAGGACGGCCTGATCGTCGCCTGTTATGTCGGGAACTGCTCAGTCCAAACCGATGAGAAAACCGTGGAGCTCGCGCCGGGTGAAGCGGCCTTTGCGGGCAACGACGGCAGCGCACCAGAAAAATTACCGGAAATTCCGCCGTTCATGCCGGAAGATCCCGCCCTACGTACCGTTGAAGATAACTCTTCGCTCAATTTCCTCGACGACACGCTCGAGGGAGGAGGCTCCGAATGCTTCGTCCAATAAAGCCCAGCAGCGCGCTGCTTAATCGCGCCTTCTCGTTTGCGCTGGGACTGCTCGCCTGCAGTCCGGCGAGTGCGAATCCCGAAGGCATGCAGGTTGTCACCGGCACGGTGACCAGCGCCACGCCCAACACGCAGACCTTGGAAATCACCAACTCGCCAGGCGCGATCCTGAACTGGCAGGGCTTCGATATCGGCACCGGTGAAGTCACACGCTTCATTCAGCAGGACACCGCCAGCGCGGTATTGAACCGAGTCACCACGCAGAACTCCTCAGAGATTTTTGGTCAGCTGCTCTCGAACGGGCAGGTGTTCCTGATCAACTCCGCAGGCATCCTGATCGGCCGCGATGCAGTGGTCGATACCGCCGGCATGGTGCTCTCCACGTTGAATATCAAGGATGCCGATTTCACCGCCGGGCATTACAAGTTCGAAGGCGATGCCACGAGTGGCACGATCGCCAACCATGGTTATCTCAAATCCGCGCCGAACGGCGAAATCATCCTTATCGCGCCCAAGATCCTGAATTCGCCGATCGAAGGTAACGAGAAAAGCGGCCTCATCGAAAGCGAAAATGGCGATCTCGTCCTCGCTGCCGGCTATGCGTTGACCATTTCGAGTCTGGATGATCCGGACGTGAGCTTCGAGGTGCAGGCGCCGGAGAATGAGGTCATCAACATCGGCCAATTGCTGGCCAAGGGCGGCACGGCGAGTGTGCTGGCCGGGACCATCCGCCATTCGGGCGAGATCAACGCAGATTCGTTATCTGTGGATGACACCGGTCATGTGCGGCTGGTCGCGTCCACCCGCGTGACCTCTACCGCGGAAAGCAAGATCTCCGCACAGGGCGCTGAAGGGCTCGCTGGCGGGCAGGTAGAAATCGAAGGGGCGCAGGTGGCGCTCAGTGGTGAGGTGAATGTCTCGGGTGATACGGCAGGCGGCACAATCCATGTGCTGGGTGACGCAGTTGAACTGACGGGCGCCACGCTTTCGGCAGATGCCACGCACGGTGCCGGCGGCCAGATCCGCGTGGGTGGCGAATACCAAGGCGGGGCGGCCTTGCGCGCGGCCGAGACCACCAAGGTAGATAGCGCGAGCCGCCTGACGGCGAACGCCGGTGAGAACGGCGATGGCGGCAAGATTGTCGTGTGGTCCGACCACGAGACGGATTTCAAGGGTAGTGCCGCCACGCGCGGTGGCCTGCAGGCTGGTAATGGCGGCTTGGTGGAAGTGTCTGGCAAAGAGATCCTGCGCTTCACCGGCAATGTAGATGTGGGTGCACCCGGCGGCGAGGCGGGCACCTTGTTACTCGATCCTCGATTCATTTTTATCGTGAACGGCGGCGCCACCGTGTCCGTCAGCGACGCAACTGCCGCGCTGGGCGACCAACTCGGCGGCAGCTTCACGAGTGTCTCCACCTTGGCGAATGGCAACATCCTCGTCATCAATCAAGCGGCCGATGTGGGTGGGCTTACCGATGCCGGCAAGGTGTTGTTGTTCGATACTTTCGGTAATCAGCTCGGCAGTTTGGCGGGCAACGCGGCGAACGAGCGATTGGGGGCCTTTGGTCAGTTCGCCACGACGGGCGGCAATCGATTCTTCGCAAGTCCCTTTGCCTCTGCCGGCGGCCTCGCGCAGGCGGGTGCCTTTATTCTGTTCGATCTCGTCAGCGGCAAAGAAATCGGGCGCACCTCCGGCACCAGCGCGAATGAACTTTTCAGTCTTTCCGGGACCGTCGATTCGCTCGCCGGAAATTTTGTCATTGGCAGCAATCTCGCGGACGTGAATGGCGCAGACTCTGGATCTGTGGTGACGGTGAGCGGCACCACGGGCCTCGCACTTGGGCGCATTTCCGGCGCGGCGGCGGGAGATCAATTTGGCAGTAATGTCACGACCGTCGGGGTGAATACTTTCCGCATCATTGCGTCAGGCGCGGACATCGGTGGCAATGTGGATGCTGGGGCCGTCATTACCGGCAGCGCTTTAACAGGCTTGGAAATCGGGCGCATCACGGGCGCCGCAGCTGGCGATCAAATCGGGAGTAATGTCGCTACCTTCGCGGCGGCAGCCAACACCTTCCGCATCGTTGCGACAGGTGCCGACATCGGCGGGATAGTTAATGCCGGCACGGTGATTATCGGCAATACCCTCACCGGTCTCGAAATTGGTCGCACCTCCGGCCAAAGCGATAACGAGTTCTACGGCAGCAACATATTTTTCGATTCGTTCGGCGAGGCGCCTACTGGCAAAATGCTCGTCTCGAGTGCCTCCGCAGATCTCGGTGGCACCGGTAACGGCTTTGATAACGCAGGCACTGTGGTCCTCGTGGACAAAGTCACTGGAATTGAAGTTGGGCGCACGAGCGGTCTTACGGCAGGCGACAGTCTTGGCTCTCTCTCGCCGATTATGCGAGCCAGCGGCAATTACTTCCTGCGCGTGCCCAACGCTACCGTTAGTGGAAATGCGTTCGCTGGCTCATTGGTGCTGATCAGCGGCACGACCGGCACGCGGATTGGTTCAGTGGATGGTACGGCAGCGGGTGAGTTTCTGAGCCAGGGCAGCAGTGTCGATGCCTCCATCTTAGGGGCCAGCGACGTCTTGTTGACGGACTCAGACCATGACAACCCCGGCATTGGTACGGTGAATGATCGCGCGGGCGGCGTTTTCTTTGTTGCTGATGTGGATCTCGGCGGCGGGAATATTCTGCGCGGCAGTGTCCTGGGCCAGAGTCAGGACGATTTCTTCGGTAGCAGTGGCGTGGCGGGGACTACCAGCACCGGGCTTATTTTTGCCAACCCGACCGGCGACAGCGGAGGCTTCACCGATAGTGGCGCCGTGGTCTTGATCAGCTTCACCGGCACCGAACTTGGCCGGGTGGCGGGCACCAGCACCAATGAACTGCTCGGCCAGGCCACGGTACTTCCGCTCAGCAACGGCAATTACTTCATCCGGAGCCGGCTGTTCGATACCGGCGGCGGCGTCGTGGATGCGGGTAGCGTGATCCTTGCAGATGGTGCGACCGGCAACCTGATCGGCCGCTTCGATGGCAACACCGCCTTCGAACAGGTCGGCAATGTGCTTTTCGTACTGGACAGCAACGAGAACCTCGTGGTGCTGTCGACCGGCCACAATGGCGGCGCAGGCATCGCGGCTCAACTCGCGATCACCGATCTCGGCAGCGGAAACATCGTGGCGGGGAGCGTGCAGGGGCTCGTCGTGGGCGACCTGACCGGCGCCAACATCGTGGTGCGGCCCTTCGGCAATTACCTCGTGACCGCACCGAACATGGACGTGGGCGGCACGGTCAACGCCGGTTCCGTCTTCGCAGTTGACGATGCTTCCGGCACCACATTGATCCGGATCGACGGCAACCAGACGAATGAAGGCTTGGGCGCGAACATTCAGACCGATATCTTCGACACGCTCGGCGGCACCCTGGCGGACACCTTTGCGATCTTGAGCCCGGGGCACGGGGCGAACTCGGAAGGCGCGGTGTTCTTTGTGAACAGCGAAGCCGGCGTGCTGACCCGCCAGATCGACGGGAGCACTTCCGAAACCCTGGGGACGCGCCAACTTGAAGTCGTGCAGGGCGGCAACATCGCGATTCGCAGTCCATTCGACAGTAGCGCGTTCGCGAATGGCGGCTCAATCCGCTTCGTCAACGCGTTCAGTAACTTCACGGATACCGGCTTGGTAACGGGCATCTCCGCGAACGAACAACTGGGTGGTGCGAGCACGATCATCAACACTGATAGCCTTAGCGGAAGTCACTTCCTGATTCATACGCCAGACCGGGATGTCTCCGGCAAGACCGACGCTGGCGCGGTACTGCTGATGAACGGCGTTAGTGGAAGTGTCTCGTTACTCGGCGCAATCTCCGGCCTGGAAACCAACGACTTTCTCGGTGCTGGCGGCAGTGCCGATATTCAGCAGCTGTCCTCCGGTAACTTCGTGCTGTTCAATCCCACCGCGGATAACCCGGCTGGCACACCTGGCGACGGCAATCAGGAAGGTGCGGTCATCTTAGCGGCGCTAACCGGCGCGGAACTCGGCCGCCTCTACGGCCGGCTTGATAACGAGAATCTCAGCAGTGTAGGCTTTGTGCGCGAGAGAGCGAACGGGAATTACTTCGTGCAGTCGTCCTCCGCAGGCGTCAATAATGAAGGCACCCTCTACCTCGCGAACGGCACCAACGGGACGCAGATCGGGCTGGTTGATGGCACGGCACCGTCTGAATTTTTCAGTAGCAACATCGACGAATCCTCCCTGGCCAACGATATTCTGGTGTTCAGCGAGAACTCTAATATTGGCGGACCACTAGATTCCGGCAGCATCGTGCAAGTCGCCGACGTCGATTTGGGCGGCGGCAACATCGTTCGCGGCCGTATCAACGGCTCGAATGCCAACGAGCTACTCGGCAGGAACGGGATCAATACCTCGCCGGATGGGCTGCATTACTTTGCAGTGAGCGATGGTGCGAGTGGCGCTGGTTCGATTTACTTTGTAAACATCGCGACTGGCACCCAAACGAATCGAATCGACGGCGGGGCCGCCAATGATTTTCTTGGCAGCGAGTCTCCATTCCAAGGGACTAACGGCAACCTGTTTCTACGCAATCAGTTTGCCGACGTGGGAGGTGTGACCGACGCCGGGCGGTTGATCGTGGCCGACTCGGCAGGCAATGTACTCGGGCAATTGGCCGGCAACACCACTAACGAGCGTCTCAGCTCGAGCTTCCAGTTCCAGGGCAGTAACAGTGACATGTGGGTGTTCGCACCGCTGCACAGCAGTGGTGCGGGTGCGATTTTCGCGACCAGCGATCAAAATTTCGGCGGCGGCAATATCGTGCGGGCCTCACTGCTCGGCGCGACGGCGGGTGATGGCATCGGCGCCCTTGGGATCAACTTCATCACTGGGACGACCGGCGTGGTGCGCGCACCGGATGCGGATGTTGGCGGCATAGTGGACGCCGGCACCGCAATTCTCATCAACACCGAACTGCAGGAAATCGGTCGCACCAACGGCACCAGCGCTGATGAGCGTTTCAGTAATCAATTCTTTAATGTAGTGACCGACGGCAATCTGCTCTATCGCAGCCAGTTTGCAGACGTGAATGGTTTGGTGGATGCCGGCACTGTGAAGCTGGTAAGCGGCACCACCGGCACGTTGATCGGCGAGACCAAGGGAACCACGGCTGACGAGCAATTTGGCGCACAATCAGTAATTGGGTTAGGTAACAATGGCATCGCGATTGAAAGTCCGGATGCCGATGTAGGCAGCTTCACGAAAGCTGGCGCTATCGTCCAGATCGATACGAAAACCGGCCTCGAAATTCAACGCGTGGTCGGGATTAGCGCAAATGAGCGCCTGGGTGCGTTCGGCTTCTTCTTCCTTGGGAGTGGCAGAGTGGGCTTCAACAGCCCACTGGCCGATGTGAATGGGGTGACGGATGCCGGGCGTTTGGTGTTTTTCGATCCGACTGCCGCGAATGACAACGGTACCGCCACTGATCTGCTGTTCAGCAATACGCCGGATGGCGATTTCATCGTGACCACCGGCGCGATTCAGAACGCGCTGAACGGCGGCGCCAATCTCATTCTGCAGGCGAATAGCGACATCGTGATCGAGAAGGGCACCGTGCTCACCGCCACTGGCGGCAGCCTCACCTTGCAGGCAGGTCGTTCAATTTTAGTGAACGGCTTGCTGAATATGCCGGAGACGGCGTTGAGGTTAATCGCCAACGAATCCGCTGCCAATGGCGTGGACTTGGATAACCGCGGCAGTGGCAGCGGCGACTTCATCCTGGAAGATCCGCAGGTGGTGGGTAAAACCATCGAAATTTCAGCCGAGTCAGTGCGCCTGTTCGGTGGCAGTGATCCCGCCGCGACGAATGTGCTGCAGACCACCAGTGAGTTTTTCGAGAACTTCTTATTGGATGGCAAGTTAACTTCACCTGCGACTTTCGTGTTCGGTCTTGAGGGTCTGTCCGTGGTCGCCAATGAAGTGGAACTGGTCGGGGGTAGTAGTCCCGGGGCCTTTGCTGCGCTGGTGTCCGGTGGTGAATTCACCGTGGATGCGTCCAGGATCATCCTGACTGCCGGATCCGCACCAGGCGCACATGCGCTATTCCTAGGTCTGGGTGGGCTCGGGGAATTCACCTTCGATGAGTGCATTGGCTGCGGCGAGACCTTGCTCTTCACCGATCCGTTCCTTGAGGATGGTCCTACCACCGGACTCTTTATCGCCGGCCTCTTCCAGGAACCCACTGTCAATTCGATTCTGTCGATGCTGGATCAGGGCACCGGTGCTGGAGGCGACGATAGCGATGATGATGACGATGAGGATGACGATACCAAGGAATGTGGAATCTAATTATTAAATAGGGCGGAAAAGCGCAGCGCCTTCCGCCGTT
>CAMATU010000110.1 GCA_945861225.1 Klebsiella pneumoniae | reverse complement strand
GGAATTCGATGTCGTGGTGGTGGGCGGTGGACCGGCCGGCCTCGCCACCGCCATCCGTCTAAAGCAACTCGCAACCGAACACGATTTCGAAATTTCGGTGTGCGTGCTGGAGAAGGGTTCTGAAGTGGGCGCGCATATTTTGTCCGGCGCGGTGCTGGAGCCGCGCGCGCTGAATGAATTGCTGCCGGAGTGGCGCGCGCAAGGCGCACCCCTGAACACTGCCGTGACCGAAGACCGCTTCCTGTTCCTCACCAAGACCAGGGCATTGCGGATGCCGACGCCACCGCAAATGCACAACCACGGGAACTATATCGTCAGCCTTGGCAATGTGTGCCGCTGGCTGGCGCAACAGGCCGAAGCACTCGGCGTGGATATCTACCCGGGTTTTGCCGCCGCTGAAGTGCTGTATCACGCCGACGGCAGCGTGCAAGGTGTGGCGACCGGCGATATGGGACGCACGAAGGACGGTGCTGAAGGACCCAACTTCGCGCCTGGCATGGAACTCCATGCGAAGCAGACGATCTTCGCTGAAGGGTGTCGCGGTTCGTTAACCAAGACACTGTTCGAGCGCTTCCAATTGCGCAGCGGCGTTGATCCGCAGGTGTATGGGCTTGGCATTAAGGAACTGTGGGAGGTCACACCTGCGCAGCATCGTGCGGGAAGCGTGACACATACGATCGGCTGGCCGGTTGATCAGGCGACCTACGGTGGATCATTCACCTACCATCTGGAAAATAATCTTGTGGCGGTGGGTTATGTGCTCGGGTTGGGTTATGCGAATCCCTACCTAAGCCCTTTCGAGGAGATGCAGCGGTTTAAAACCCATCCAGCGATGCGCGAAACTTTCGCCGGTGGGCGTCGCATTTCGTATGGTGCGCGCGCGATCAGCGCCGGCGGTTTCCAGTCCATCCCGAAACTCACCTTTCCCGGCGGCCTGCTCGTTGGTGACACCGCTGGGTTTTTGAATCTGCCGAAGATTAAAGGCAGCCATACGGCAATGAAGTCCGGGATGACAGCCGCTGAGGCGGTATTTGAGCTGCTGCGTGCCGGTGAGCAGACTGGGCGCGAGGCGGTCGATTATCCGCATCGGCTCAAGAGCACCTGGCTGTGGGATGAGCTGTATCGCGTGCGCAATATCAAGCCTTCATTTCATTGGGGACTGTGGCCCGCGCTCGGCTACTCTGCGTTGGACACTTACGTGTTGCGGGGCAAGGCACCGTGGACATTTCATCACACCGCAGATCATGTGAGTCTTAAGCCGGCGGCGCTTTGTAAACCCATCGACTATCCAAAGCCGGATGGCCAGCTCACATTCGATAAGCTCTCTTCGGTATTCTTGTCCAACACCAATCACGCGGAAGATCAGCCGTGTCATTTAACGTTAAAGGACGCGAGTCTGCCGATCCGGTTGAACCTGGCGGTGTATGGCGGCCCTGAGCAGCGCTACTGTCCTGCCGGGGTGTACGAGTTTGTGGAGGAGGCGGGCACGCAGCGGCTACAAATCAATTCACAGAATTGCGTGCACTGTAAAACCTGCGATATCAAAGACCCCGCTCAGAATATTAATTGGGTGACGCCGGAAGGTAGCGGCGGCCCTAACTATCCGAATATGTAAGCGAGATTGTGACGCCCATGCCCAAGGTGATATTTATTTCAGCTGACCAAACCCGCCGTGAGATCGAAATTCCGAGCGGGTGGTCGTTAATGGAAGGCGCGGTGCAGAACGATGTGACTGGTATCGTCGCCGAATGTGGTGGCGGCTGTGCGTGCGCCACTTGCCACGTGTTTGTCGCCGAGCCGTGGCTGGCGAAACTCCCCGCGAGCGCGCCGAGCGAAACGGATCTGCTCGAGTGTACGGCGGTTGCCAGACAAACCAATTCGCGGCTGAGCTGTCAGATAAAGTTGTCTGCGGAACTTGATGGGATGGTCGTGCACCTGCCCGAACGGCAGACCTGAGCGACACAGCGAACACGGCGGCGATGAACCGTTGCGTCATAGTGGGTGCGGGCCAGGCGGGCCTGCAAATTGCCGAAAGTCTGCGGCGTGGTGGCTTCGAGGGTGATTTGCTGCTGCTCGGTGATGAACCCACGCTGCCCTATCAACGCCCACCGCTATCCAAGAAATACCTCTTGAATGAAGTTGACGCGGCGCGCCTGTTGTTCCGCCCGGCGGAACATTTTGCCAAGCTCAAGGTAGAGGTGCGACTCGCGACGCAGGTCATCAGGCTCGAACGCGCGGCGCACGAACTGGTGTTGGCCGATGGAACCCGCGTGACCTATGACCGCCTTGCGCTGACGACTGGCGCGCGCGTGCGCCTGCTGAGCGTGCCCGGTGCGGCAGATTCTCGCGTGTGTTATCTGCGCGGGCTGGCGGACGCGGAACGGATTAGACTGCAGTTGGCCAGTGCGCGCCGCGTGGTCATTATTGGCGGCGGGTTCATTGGCCTCGAAGTCGCCGCGATTGCCCGTCACTTGAGTAAAGAAGTGACGGTTATCGAAGCGCAATCCCGCGTCTTGCAAAGAGTGGTGGCGCCCGCGATCTCGAGTTACTTTCACGCACTACATACCGGCCATGGCGTGCGCATCCTGCTCGATCAGCAGGTCAATCACCTGCTGCACACCGCCGAGTGCACGACCGTGGTGACGAACGATGGCACCCAAGTGGCAGCTGATCTGATTGTCGTTGGAATCGGCGTGGTGCCGAATGTCGAATTAGCGGAGGCCGCAGGCCTGGACTGCAACGCGGGCATTGTGGTGGATGAATTCGCTTGCACCTCAGATCCCGCAATCGTCGCCGCTGGCGACTGTACCCGTCACCGGAATTTGTTGTACGCGCTTCCGCATCGGCTCGAGTCCGTCCAGAATGCTGTCGATCAGGCGAAGGTCGCGGCGGGAACTATGCTCGGCGCACCACTCGCCTACGCGCAGGTGCCGTGGTTCTGGTCCGACCAATACGCGGTGAAGCTGCAGATGGTCGGAATCTCGACGGGCTACGACGACTTGGTATTACGCGGAGTACCTGGGGGAGATGGTTTTTCCGCCTTTTATTTCGCCGGGGAACGCGTGATCGCGGTCGATTCGATCAATCGACCCGCCGAACATATGGCGGCCCGTAAGCTCATTGCGGCAGGTGGCCAATGTACCAAGGCGCAGGTTGCCGATCTTGCAACGGACCTCAAATCAATCCTTTAACAAGTAACAAGACATGCCAAAAATTACCTATATCGATCTCGAAGGTGCCTCTCACGTATGTGAGGTCGCCAATGGTTTATCAGTGATGGAGGGGGCGGTCGCCAATGGCGTGCCGGGGATACTCGCCATTTGTGGCGGCAGTTGCGCTTGCAGTACCTGCCATGCGTATATCGATGAGGCCTGGACGGCGGTGGTGGGCGCCGCTAACGAAATCGAGGACGCGACCCTGGACTTGGCCAATGATCGTAAACCGCACAGTCGCCTGACCTGCCAAGTGGTGGTGAAACCGGAATTCGAAGGATTAGTGATCCACGTTGCGAAGAACGACTGAGGTGCGTCCCGGCGTCGCTGCACTCCTGGTAACGACAGGTCGGGCGTCAGGAGGGGCGCTTGCAATGACTTAACAGGAGTGCGGAAATGGTGACCCACCTCTTAAGCGGCGGAGCGCGCGGATATGCTGGAACTGCATCACTTCTCTCTTTCTGCGGCGTCCTACCGGGTGCGCATTGGGCTCGCGCTGAAGGGGCTTGATTACAAAAGTCTGCCGGTGTCCTTAACCAAGGGTGGCGGCGAACAGTTTGGCGCGGAATACCGTGCGGCAAATCCCCAGGGACTGTTACCGACCCTCACCGATGGTGAGTTCATTCTTTCGCAGTCGCTGGCTATTCTGGAATATCTGGACGAGACCCATCCAACGCCGCCTTTTCTGCCGAGCGAGCCGGCGCGCCGCGGGCGTGCGCGGCAGTTTGCGCAGATCATCGTCTCCGATATCCAGTCTCTCACCAATCTGCGGGTCCTGGCCTATCTGCGTACCACGCTCAAAACGACCGAAGTCCAGCGCAGCCTGTGGTTTCGCCATTGGTTGCTCGAAGGCTTGGATGCACTCGAGCTGTGGTTGACTGCTGAAGGACAGGCTCACCGGTTCTGCCTTGGCGAGGAGGTGACTTTGGCCGATATCTGCTTGGTACCGCTGCTGTATAGCGCCCGGCGCTTCAAGTTACCGTTGGAAGATTTTCCGCGTTTGTGTGAGATCGAAGAGACCTGTCTCACCTTGAGAGCCTTTCAACGCGCGCATCCCGAGCGGCACGCAGAAGACAACTAAGATTACCGAGGAACTGCAGATGACCATGATTCGCGACGACGATGTGATCCAAAGTGTGGCCGATGCACTGCAATACATCTCCTATTATCACCCAACCGATTATATCCAGAGCCTAGCGGCGGCTTACGCACGCGAAGAGTCGCAGGCTGCCAAGGACGCCATGGCGCAGATCCTGATCAACTCTCGCATGTGCGCCGAGGGGCATCGGCCGATCTGTCAGGACACCGGCATCGTGACCGTGTTTTGCAAGATAGGGATGGGTGTGCGCTGGCAGGGGACGACCAGTCTCACCGATATGATTAACGAAGGCGTGCGTCGCGCTTATCTCCATCCTGACAACAAACTGCGCGCTTCAATTGTGGCCGACCCCGCTGGCAAGCGCGTGAATACCAAGGACAACACCCCGGCGGTCATCCATATGGAACTGGTGCCGGGCGCTGAGCTTGAAATCACGGTCGCCGCGAAAGGCGGCGGTTCGGAAAACAAATCGAAGTTCGTGATGCTGAACCCGTCAGACAGCATCGTGGACTGGGTGCTCGCGACGGTGCCGCAGATGGGCGCCGGGTGGTGTCCACCTGGCATGCTCGGCATCGGTATCGGCGGCACTGCCGAGAAAGCGATGGTGATGGCCAAGGAAGCACTGATGGATCCGATCGATATTCAGGCGTTGATGGCGCGCGGCGCGCAAAACGGGATGGAGGAACTGCGCCTCGAACTTTATGACAAAGTGAATGCACTTGGCATTGGTGCGCAGGGGCTTGGTGGTCTAACTACAGTGCTTGACGTCAAGATCAAAGATTTTCCGACGCACGCAGCGTCGAAACCGGTGGCGATGATTCCGAATTGCGCAGCGACTCGTCACGCGCACTTCGTGCTGGATGGGAGCGGGCCGGCGGAGCTGCCAGTGCCCAAGCTATCCGATTGGCCAGAGATTGCCTGGTCCGCCGGCGCGACTGCGCGGCGGGTGAATTTAGCCACCGTGAACGCCGCTGAAATTGCGACCTGGCGGCCAGGGGAGACGCTGCTGCTCAGCGGCGCGATGCTGACTGGCCGCGACGCGGCTCACAAGCGGATCCAGGAAATTCTGAGCCGCGGCGAAGCGCTGCCCGCGGGCGTCGACTTTCACGGGCGTTTTATTTACTACGTGGGCCCGGTCGATCCCGTGCGCGACGAAGTGGTGGGACCCGCAGGACCGACGACGGCGACTCGCATGGATAAATTCACCGAGATGATGCTGGCCGAGACTGGCTTGCTGGGGATGATCGGGAAAGCGGAGCGCGGACCACTCGGGATCGAGGCCATCAAGAAACACCGTGCGGTTTATCTGATGGCGGTGGGGGGGGCAGCGTACCTGGTGTCGAAGGCGATCCGCAAATCCAGAGTGGTGGGTTTTGCCGATCTCGGGATGGAGGCGATTTACGAATTTGAAGTGGAGGATATGCCGGTGACTGTCGCGGTCGATGTGAATGGTGAATCAGTGCATAAAACCGGGCCGGCCGAATGGCGGCAGAGGATTGGCAAGATTCCGGTCGCGGTGGTGGGTTAGGCACTCGCTCCAACGAAGAGAGCGTTTATAGGTCGGATAAGCGCAGCGTAATCCGACATCGAGATATCGGCTCTGCGTCGGATTGCGCTGCGCTTATCCGACCGATTAAGTTTTCTGGCTTAGATCCCGCTGCCTAAATGTTGTAATCCGCACTCACGATCATCGAGAACTTTGGTCGGATCGGCGTAATCGAGATTGTCCGGCAGACCAAACTCGTACAGGTAGTTTTCAAGATCGACCTCCGTCCAATGATAGAGCGGGGCGATTTTCAACGATCCGAGCACGCCATTCGAGACCACGCCCAGCGATTTTCGAAAGGCGGTTTGGTCGGCGCGGATGCCGGTAAACCACAGGTCTGGTTGAAGTTCACGGAACGCGCGCTCGAAGGGCTCAAGCTTCACTTCCTGTGTAAAGCGTTCATGGCTGGATTCGTCCAAGCCGGGCACTCCACCCATCACGGCCAGCCGGCGCGCGGCTGAAACACGCGGGGTATAGACCTGCAAATTTAGCCGCAACTGTGCGTTCAGGACTGCCGCGAAGCGATAGGTTGCTGGTGTGTTATAGCCGCTATCGACCCAGATCACCGGAATCTCAGGTCTCACCTGGGTGACCAGATGCAGCAGCACTGCACTGTGGGGCCGAAAATTGGTCGAGATGACCGGCGCCTGGGCACGCGCGAATGCCCACTGAATGATTTCACGCGGCGCAGTCACGGCAGGCGAAAGATTCTCACCCGGCGCCCCGAGCGGGTGGCCGGTTTCTTCAATCCGGAACAGTTGCGCAGACATCTAGCTATCCCCGGCCATTAGCGAGGACGCCATTATTCCTCGTCGGGCTGCGCTGAAATAAGTCCGAAGTTGAATATCCTTATGCTTCGCTGGTTAGGCGCGTGAAGCCGACCAATTGTTGCGTATCCCGATCCCACGTGCCGCGGATCTGGAAGACACTGGCGAGCAAGGTGGGGGTCATCACTTCCTCAGGTCGCTCGCACGCCACCATTTTGCCGTCTTGCAAGATGAGGAGGCGATCGCAGTAGCGCGCTGCGAGTGCCAGATCGTGCAGGACGAGGGCGACTGCCGTGCCATTCGTGGCCAAGCTGCGCAGCAAGTCGAGAATTTCGATTTGATAGTGCGGATCGAGCGCGGCGGTCGGCTCGTCCGCGAGAATGACTTGCGGGCGTCCGGCGAGAAGCCGGGCGAGATGCGCGCGGGTGCGCTCGCCGCCCGAGAGTGTTTCGACTGGACGCTCGGCGAGGGCGGTGAGACCGACCACGCTGAGCGCAGCCTCCACCATGGCGGTGCGGGTCTCAAGCGGCTCTGACCCGTACGGAAAGCGGCCAAGTGCAGCGAGTTCGCGCACGGTAATCGGCCACGCGAGCGTCGGCGCTTGCGGTAAATAGCCGAGCGACCGGGCGCGCGTGCGCAGGCTTAAGGTGCGCAGGGCCTGACCGTTGTAGTTGATTTGACCGGCGGTTACGGACTGCAATCCGGCGAGGACGCGCAACAAAGTGGATTTTCCTGCGCCGTTCGGACCACAGATCCCGAGGACTTCCCCACGGCGCACGGCACATGAGCAAGCATCCAGCAACACTTGCTTGCCAGCAGTGACTACCACGTTATGGGCCGTGATCATCGCCCGTGCCGTTCAGCGGTCATGCGCATGGCAATGAGCAGAAAGAGCGGCGCGCCGAGCAAGCCAGTGATCACGCCGAGTTTGAGTTCGCCATGCGTCAAGGTGACACGCACCAGCAGATCTGCGGCGAGCGTAAGCGCCGCGCCGCCGAGCGCGCTCGCCGGCACAATGAGACGCGGTTGATTGCCGAGCCACGCGCGGAGCACATGCGGCACCAACATGCCGATAAATCCAATCGCCCCCGCAATCGCCACGCCAGGGCCTACCGCGAGCGCGGTGCCCAGAATGATGCGCCGGCGGAGCGTCGCAATATCAACCCCGAGACTGTGCGCAGTTTCCTCACCGAGCACTAGCACATCGAGTGGCGGCGCCTGGCGCACCAGCATGGTGATGCCAACGAGCATGAAGGGCGCGACCAGCCAGACGTGCACTAGCGAGCGATCTGTGATCGAGCCCATGAGCCAGAAGGTGATCTCGTAAGCCGCGTAGGGGTTCGGTGCGAGATTCAACAGCAGCGCAATGCAGGCACCCGCGAAGCTGTTGATGGCAGCGCCGGCCAGGATCAAGCCGACGGTGCTCAATTGACGGCGCGCCAGGAGATACAGTCCACCCGTGACGCCGGCGGCGCCCAGCAGACCGCCCAGAGGCAGCGCAAACGCAAACTGCAGGCTCAGTCCGCTATAGAACGCGATCACGGCACCAAGCGCACTGCCGGCCGAAATTCCGAGCACCCCCGGCTCAGCGAGGGGATTGCGTAACAACGCCTGGAGCGCCGCCCCCGAGATGCCGAGCCCACTCCCGATCAGCAGTGCGAGCAGGGCGCGGGGTAGTCGCACCTCGCGCACAATGGTGGCCGCCGTATCCGTTGCACCACTTAGGCTGCCGATTACCGCCGCCCACGGGAGGGTGGTAACGCCGAAGGCGAGCGCCGCATAGAACAGGCCTGCGGTCAGTACGCTAAGCGCGAGCAAGGCTGTGGTGTGGTGGTGCCACTTCATGGCCGCGCTGGGCTGCGGACTTGCGCGAGACCGCGCGCGATGATCGTTACTGCCTCCGCAAAATAGGTTCCACCGCAGGCCCACAAGGCTTCGGGCACGGCGATGAGATGACGCTCATCGGCCACCGCGCGACGCACGGCTGGATGCAGGAGGTAGGCCTCAGCAAGCGCCGGCTCAGTGCGGTTGATGCTTCCAATCAGGAGCCACTGCGGCGGCTTCTGCAGGAGCCGTTCGAGCGACAGAAAGCCGCCATTCTGCAAACCGAAATCGGCGGCGGCGTTACGCAGGCCAGCCGCCGCGAGGAGATCATCCGCCAGCGTTTCCGCTCCCGGCACATAACCGTTACCTGAGATTAGCAGCGCGGATTCAGTCCTCGCAGCGTGCGCCGAAGACAGCTCGCCGAGGCGCACTTTCAATTTGGTCAAGCGTGCCTCGACTTCGCGTTCACGCCTGAGCAGGCGGCCAAGTCGGCGGAAATCCTGCATGAAGGAAGCCAACGAGCTCGCATTTGGGAAGTGCTCAACTCTGAAGCCGAGACGCGTCAACAACGCGGCTGTGACATCGGCAGTCGAAGTGCCGGTCAAAATAAGATGGGGTGCGCGCGCGACGATTTCTTCAGCGAGTCCGTGGTTGATGGGAATTTGCTTGGCGCGCCCGGCAAAGGGGGAAAGTGCCGGCTGCTGAGCCAAGTGCGTGACTGAGACAATATTGAGCATCGGCTCTAGCTCTAGCAGCATGCTGTCGGTACACAGATTGAGCGAGGCGATGCGCGGCAGGGAGGCGGCTACGCCGGAATTTGCGGCCGCGAGCAGTAACGCGAGCGCACCACACCGCAGGCGCTGTGCGCAGCCGTCAACCCCGCGGACCTTCACGCGCGAGCGCGCCGTGCTTGCACTGCCTCCGCGAGTGTTTCCAGCACCGGCTCGGTGGTCGCCCACGACATGCAGGCATCCGTAATGCTTTGGCCGTAGACCAGGGGTGTTCCCGCAGGGTGATTCTGCTTACCTTCCTTAAGATGACTTTCGAGCATCAAGCCGCCGATGATGCGCGCGCCTGCCGCGACCTGTGCGCCGATGTCGGCCGCGACCGACGGTTGCCGGGTATGATCCTTACGGCTATTGCCATGGCTGCAATCGATCATGATGCGGTTTGACAAGCCGGCTTTGTCGAGCGTTGTAGTGCAGGCGGCAATCGCTTGCTGATCATAATTGGGGCCGGTATTTGAGCCGCGCAGAATCACATGGCAGTGTGCGTTGCCAGTGGTCGTCACAATCGCGGAAATCCCCTGTTTGGTGACCGATAGAAAATGATGCGGATTGCGCGCCGCGTCGATCGCGTCAACCGCGATTTGCACGCTGCCGTCGGTGCCGTTTTTAAAGCCCACGGGCATCGACAAGCCTGAGGCGAGTTCACGATGGATTTGACTTTCGGTGGTGCGGGCCCCGATTGCGCCCCAGGCGATGAGATCGGCGATGAATTGCGGTGTAATGACGTCCAGAAATTCGGTGCCTGCGGCGAGACCACGATTTGCCAACTCAAGGAGGAGACGGCGTGCGGCGCGCAGGCCGTTGTTGATATCAAAACTGCCGTCGAGATGCGGATCGTTAATGAGCCCTTTCCAGCCGATGGTGGTGCGCGGCTTCTCGAAATACACGCGCATCACAATCATCAAGTCATCCTTGAGACGCTCGGCCGTGCCTTGCAACTTATCGGCGTATTCAAGCGCAGCCTTGGGATCGTGAATTGAACACGGCCCGACCACGACCAGCAGCCGGTCGTCCTGGCCGCGAATGATCTGCTCGGCACTGTGGCGTGCACGCGAGACCGTATTTGACGCGTGCTCAGTAAGCGGCAATTCTTCCATCAGAATTGCGGGCGGCAAAAGCGGGCGGTAGCCGACGATCCGAGCGTCGTCTGTGATCTGGAACATTGCGTCGAACTCCTGGGTCTGGCAGCGGGGGCGGGAGGCATTGTATCGCCTCCGCGCGTGCCGCAGCGCATGACGGAAATTCTAGCTGCGCGGAGTCACATGACGAGTCTGGCGACTACCCGGCCCGGTTTTGAAACCACCGGCGCGCGCCAGGGCGGCGTCCAGTTGGTGTCGGTCCTTGACCGACTGCCAGTAATCAACCGTCAACAGTTCCGCGTGCTCAGCGAGGAACACCTGCCGATAAGCTTCGTCCATCGCCAGAAAACGCAGAAATTCCTCCGGGAAAATATCGTTGCCAGCGACGTAATACCAAGCTTCCTGGCGCATTTCGTCTTCGTCGTCGCGCGGCTGTGGGACTTCGCGGAAGTTACAATCAGTCACCAAGCAGAGTTCATCGTAGTCATAGAAAATGACTCGGCCGTGGCGGGTTACCCCGAAATTCTTCAGCAGCAGATCGCCGGGGAACACATTGGTTTGCGCGAGATCCTTCAGTGCATGGCCATAATCGAGCACTGCAGCGTTGCCGGCAGCGCGCGGGCATTCACGCAGAAATAAATTCAGCGGGTGCAGGCGTCGCTCGACATAGAGGTGCTTAATCACCAGCTGATCGCCGTCGATGCGCGCCGACTCCGCCGCCTCGCACATGAGCTCATCGATCACTGCAGGATCGAATTTAGCCAAGGGGAATCCGATATGGGTGAATTCCTGAGTGTCGATCAAACGGCCAGCGCGATCATGATTGAAGACCAATTGGTATTTCGCCATGACCTCATCGCGCGAGGAGTTTTTTGGATAGCCAAAGCGATCTCTAATCACTTTGAACACGAGGTCGTAAGAAGGCAGGGTGAATACAATCATCACCAGGCCACGATCGCCCGGGGCGTGCATGAATCGATCCTGGCAATTCGCGAGGTGGCTGGTGAATTGGCGGTAGCGCTCGGTCTTGCCCTGTCGAACCCGCCCAAGCACCGTGTACAACTCGTCGATAGGTTTGTGCGGGAGCAAGGAGTGGATGAAGTGGATGGCGCCTTCAACCGGCTCTAAATCCACAAAAAAGTACGAGCGCGTGAAGCCAAAGAGGATGCTGATGTCATCGACGTCCATCAGAATCTGGCCGACTTCGATGCCCGCTTCCGGGTGCTGAAACTCGACCACGAGTGGCGCGTTATAGTTCGACCAGAACGCCTGCCCGATCAAATAGGCGCCGGTGGACTGATAGAACACGGCCGGCAGGAAATCGAGGCGCAGTAATTCGGCGCCATCAGCGTTGGTCGCGGCGTGGTCGACTAGGGCCGCCACGATACGCGCCTCGTCGCGCGGCAGGTCGCTGTACGCGGCGTCAAATGAGAAATCCTGCAGCAGCTGGTGCAGGGCTGGTGCTAACTCACCCCAGATCAGGAATGACTTATGGTCTATCGCGTAGCGTTGGGCATCACGCACGTTAAACCGGATATCCAGGAATTCGGTCAGTGAATCCGTGCCCACCGTATGAAAAAGACGGCGACTGACCGAGTTGAAGAAGGTTTTGCAAAATGCGCCGTCGGCGATGCCGCTGACGCGATCGCTAAAGGATCGCTTGACCTCGACCCACCGCGGCTTATTGATCCCCGACGCGCTCAGGAGGCGGTTCATCGCGGCAATCGTGCGCTCGACTGATTTGGTATAGAGCTCAAGTCGCTCGGCGAAATCCCGTTCGGCGCCGCGCCAGTCGCGGGTTTCGAAGCGTTCTTTGGCACGGCGCGTAATGCGGCCGAAATTGTCGTTGTACTTGGCGAACGCTTCGTGAATTCCCTTACCCGCGGCAAACGTGAGCAGGCGCTCGGCGAGGTCTTCCACGCTTACCGCTCGCGGTTATAAGCGCTCAATCAGGGCGTTACCAAATTCGCTACATTTCACTTCTTTTGCGTTGTCCATCAGGCGCGCGAAATCGTAAGTCACGATCCGGTCTTCGATCGTGCGGTCCATCGCTTTAAGGAGCATGTCCGCGACTTCTGTCCAGCCCAGATAGCGGAACATCATTTCTCCCGACAGCAGCAACGAACCGGGATTGACTTTGTCCTGGTTCGCATACTTTGGCGCAGTGCCGTGGGTGGCCTCAAAAATCGCGTGGCCGGTGTCGTAGTTGATGTTGCCGCCGGGTGCTATACCGATACCGCCGACCTGGGCCGCCAGCGCATCGGACAGATAATCCCCATTGAGATTCAAGGTGGCGATGACATCGAAGTCTTTGGGGCGAGTCATGACCTGTTGGAGGGTGATGTCGGCAATGGAATCTTTGATCAGGAGTTTACCGGCTGCGAGTGCGGCATCCTGTTCGGCGTTCGCCGCCTGGTTGCCTTGGGCGGCGGCCGTTTTTTCCCACTGGTTCCAGGTGTAGGTCTGATCTCCAAACTCCTTTTCGGCGACTTCATAACCCCAGTTCCTGAAGGCACCTTCGGTGAACTTCATGATGTTGCCCTTGTGCACCAAGGTGACACTCTGGCGATGATTGGCCAGCGCATAGCGCACCGCAGCGCGCATCAAGCGCGAGCTGCCCTCCCGCGATACTGGTTTGATGCCGATACCGGAGGATTCTGGAAATCGAATTTTCTTATAGAGGGACGGGAACGCTTCCTGAAACATCGCCATAAAACGCTTGCCGTCTGCCGAGCCTAGTTCGAATTCAATCCCGGTATAGATGTCTTCGCAGTTCTCACGGAAGATCACCATATCAACCGCTTCAGGATGCTTCACCGGCGAGGGCACGCCTTTGAACCAACGCACCGGACGCAAGCAAACATAGAGATCAAGGATTTGGCGCAGCGCCACGTTCAACGAGCGGATGCCGCCACCCACGGGCGTGGTCAACGGGCCTTTAATCGCGACCAGGTATTCACGACAGGCGTCCAGGGTGGCATCAGGCAGCCACGAACCAGTTTGATTATTGGCCTTCTCACCGGCGAGGACTTCGTGCCACACAATTTTGCGTTGGCCACCATAGGCCTTAGCCACGGCTGCTTCCATCACGCGCCGACTGGCTCGCCACACGTCCGGGCCGATGCCATCACCTTCGATGAACGGAATGATAGGGTCAGCCGGGACCACCAGACGACCGTTAGAATTTGTAATTTTGCTGCCGCCTGCCGGCGCTGAAGCTTGCGTAGCCAATGCGCTATCTCCCAGTTACATAGAAGCGCATTAAGTGTTCCATAAACAGGCCAGCGTTGTCATGTCGCGCGGTACGCGTACGACACGCGCGGTGACAAAGTTTTAATTGAGAATCCGTAGGCCTTGCAATATGCTGCGGCAGCACGCTACTGATCTCTAAAATTAATTACAAGCCATTGAATTATAAATACAGAATAATAATCTTCGATGAAGATAAGCATGATCGCGGGCTGCTCGCACTCGCGCTGCGCAGTACTGATCCACAGCTCGAAATCCTGGAGGCGGCGTCCGCCCTGGAAATTGCCCATCACGTGAGCAGTGGGCCGGTCGATTCACTGGTTGCCGATCCTGGGCGAACCTTTGCGGACATCGCGGTGCTTGCCAGTGAGATTCGTAAGCGCACTCCGCAGAGTTTATTCTGGCTGTTCACCGCCGAGATTAACGCGCCAAGCGCCCGCGACTGCGTGGGGTTTGGCGTGGATGGTCGCACTGAAAAAACCAGCGCGGGTTTTTTAAGTCTGCCCAATGCGCTGCTGGATCGCCTGCGCGCCACCCGCGAACTGCGGAGCCGCTTCCCGGTTGATGCCGATGCCGTGTTCTCCGGCGTATTCGC
>CAMATU010000109.1 GCA_945861225.1 Klebsiella pneumoniae | reverse complement strand
CATTTGTGCTCAAACAGGATCTGCGCGGGCCCGGAATCACCAATGCCGACGTGCTGGCCGCCACCGCCGGGGTCAAAGTGTGTTTCGAAATCGTCGATTCCCGCATTCGCGACTGGAAAATCAAAATCCAGGACACCATCGCGGATAACGCCTCGTGCGGTTTGTTCATGGCCAGCGATACCCTGGTCGATGTGCACCAGGTTGATCTCGTCACCTGCGGCATGGTGCTGTGGAAGAACGGCGAATTGGTCGCAACCGGTGCCGGTGCAGCGGCCTTGGGCTCGCCCGTGAATGCAGTGACGTGGCTCGCCAATGCGCTGGGGCGCCATGGCGTGACGTTGAAAGCAGGCGAGATCATTCTTTCTGGGTCGCTGGTGCCATTAATTCCAATTGCAGCGGGTGATGAGATGGTCTTGGCGGTCGGTGGCTTGGGGCGGCTTACGGCGAAATTTGTTTGAGTGCAAGCGCGGCGGAATCAGCAGTGTGGATGAGACGGATGCCGTATGGATCCCGGATAAACGCTGCGCGTTTTCCGGGATGACGGAAGCTGAGGTCGCCGCGAAAATTTATCCCCGTCATCCCGGGCGAAGACCCGGGATCCATGGGCGTTGGAGTTCCGCACAGGCGCCCCATTCACGAACCCGGGAAGATAATTGAGAGGTCATGGCGATGAAGATCAATTGTGCATTAATCGGCTCGGGCAACATCGGCACCGACCTCATGATCAAGGCGCTGCGCAGCCCATGGCTGAACCCGGTGTGGATGATCGGCATCGACCAGGCCTCCGACGGACTTGCCAAAGCCCGCGCGGCAGGTCTCAAGACGACTCACGAGGGACTCGATGCCGCGCTGCCTTACTTCAAATCTGACCAAATCCAAATCGCCTTCGATGCGACTTCGGCTTATGTGCATGCCGAGAACAGCCGCAAGGTGCTTGCGCAGGGCGTGTTCATGGTCGATCTCACACCAGCTGCTATCGGACCGTTCTGCGTGCCACCGGTCAATCTCGAAGCACACATGCAGCAGCAGACAGCCAATGTGAATATGGTGAGCTGTGGCGGTCAGGCGACGATCCCCATCGTGCACGCCATCTCCAGGGTGCAGGCGGTGAGCTATGCGGAGATCATCGCCACCGTTGCCTCCAAATCGGCAGGCCCTGGCACGCGCAAGAATATTGATGAGTTTACGCGCACCACTGCGCGCGGCATCGAGCGGGTCGGCGGCGCGCAAAAGGGCAAGGCCATCATCATCCTGAATCCTGCTGAACCTCCCTTGTTGATGCGCGATACCGTGCACTGCCTGACGGTGGACGCACCGGATGAGGCGAAGATCACGGCCTCGATTGAGGCAATGGTGGCGGAAGTGCAGCGCTATGTGCCGGGCTATACGCTGAAGCAGAAGCCGGTATTCGATGGCCGGCGCGTCTCGGTATTTCTCGAAGTGGCGGGGCTTGGCGATTATCTGCCCAGATATGCCGGTAATCTCGACATCATGACGGCGGCTGCGCTGCGTACCGGTGAGATGTTTGCGCAACGCTTACAGGATGGATCACTCACCTTTCCACAAATCCAGACGGAGGCTGCGTAATGCCCGCACTGAGGCTCAAGATTAAAGTGCACGACATGTGCCTGCGTGATGGCATGCACCCCAAGCAGCATCAAATCACGTTAGAGCAAATGCACTCAATTGCGACCGGCCTCGATGCGGCAGGAGTCGATTTGATTGAAGTTACCCATGGCGATGGACTTGGCGGCGCGTCCATCAACTACGGTTTCCCGGCCTTCTCAGACGAACAATATCTGCGGCATGTGATCCCTGCGCTCAAGCAGACCAAGGTCTCGGTCTTGCTGATTCCCGGCATCGGTACCGTGGACGATCTGCAGATGGCCTATGAGTGTGGCATTCATACCGTGCGCGTCGCGACCCTGTGTACTGAGGCCGATGTGTCGGAACAACATATCAAGCGTGGGCGAACATTGGGTCTCGATACCGTCGGCTTCCTGATGATGGCGCACATGATCGAGCCCGCCGCACTCGCGGCGCAGGGCAAGCAGATGGAAGACTACGGCGCTACCTGCATTTACTGCACAGATTCGGCGGGCTATATGTTGCCGGAGGATGTGACTGCGCGGATCGCGGCACTGCGCAATGTGCTGCGTCCAGAGACCGAGATTGGTTTCCATGGCCACCATAATCTTGCACTCGGCGTGACTAATTCGCTTGCCGCAGTGGCGGCGGGTGCCACGCGGATCGATGGCTCGGCGGCCGGCCTCGGCGCGGGCGCCGGGAATACGCCACTCGAGGTGTTCGTCGCGGTGTGTAAGCGGATGGGAATCGAGACCAATGTCGATCTGTATCAAATCATGGATGTCGCAGAAGATTTAGTGTTGCCGATCATGGATCACCAAATCCGCCTTGATCGCGATTCCCTGTTGATCGGTTACACCGGAGTGTACTCCACGTTCCTGCTGTTTGCGCAACGCGCCGCTAAACGCTATGGGGTGTCATCGCGCGACATCCTGGCCGAAATGGGTCGTCGAAGAACAGTCGGCGGACAGGAAGACATGATTGAAGAAGTCGCGCTTGAACTCCAACAGCAACAATCCTCACAGCGGAAGGTGGCCAATGCTTAACGAACGTGCGCTGGATGCAGCAGCCGTCGCAATTTTAGCGGAACGGGTGGACAACGCTGCGCGCAATCGCGCAGCCATCGGCATGTTGACGGCCGATTATCCGCAGATGAAGCTTGGCGATGCCTATGCCGTGCAAAACGCGCTGCGTGCACGGATGGAGGGCCGCGGGATCCGCGTGACTGGGCTCAAGATGGGGCTCACGTCACGCGCAAAAATGTTGCAGATGGGTGTTGCAGAATCCTTGCACGGCTTCATCAGTGATGATGGCGCCTATGCGGATGGCGCCGAGATCCCGGTCGCGCGCTACATCCATCCACGCATCGAAGCAGAAATCGCCGTGGTGATGAAGACCGCGCTGAAGGGCCCGCACTGCGATGCGGCGAAAGCGGCCGCGGCAATAGATTTCGTATTGCCGGCGATCGAAGTGATCGACTCACGGTTCGCCGATTTCAAATTCGATGTGCTGAGCGTAGTGGCGGATAACACCTCTGCGGCCGGTTATGTGGTGGGTGGCCGCACACGGCGCTTAGCGGAGATCGATCTGCTGACGGAAGGCGTGGTGCTCACGCGCAACGGCCAGGTAGCCGAAGTCGGTGCAGGTGCTGCGGTCCTCGGTAATCCACTGGAGGCAATCGCGATGTTGGCGAATCAGCGCGCCGAACTTGGCAGCGAAATTCCGGCGGGATGTCTGGTGATGACCGGCGGAATTACCGCGGCGATTCACGTCCATGCAGGCGATTCGGTGGTGGTGCACTACCACAGCCTGGGATCAGTTCGGATGCGGTTCGTGTAAGGAATCAGGAGCATCGCAATGCGTAAATATCTGCATATCGATTTAGAAAATCAGGCTGTCCGCGAAGAAATCTTCACTGGCGAACAGATCGCGCGGGCCGGTCGGTATTTTATCGCGCGCACCCTGGTCGATATGGGGGTTGCCCAATGTGATCCGCTATCCGGGGAGAATCCTCTGATCTTCTCGGCCGGTCCGTTCGCGGGCACCAATTGGTCGAATGCCAATCGCACCAGCGTGGGCTGCAAGAGTCCACTCACGGGCGGTATCAAGGAAGCCAACGCGGGCGGTTCTTTTGGGCTGGCCATGGGACATCTGCACCTGGCCGGCTTCACCCTGTTGGGCGCATCAGCTGAGTGGGTGGTTATTCATCTGCACAAAGACGGCACTTTAAGTTTCGAAACCGCCGAACCCTTCCTCGGCAAAGCGAATTTCGAATGCGCGCGTTTGCTGCACGCAAAGTACGGCAAGAAAGTCAGTCTCGCGATCTGTGGGCCAGTGGGGGAATACGCTGGCTTGCTCGCGGGGATCGCGTTTAGTGACACCGATGATCGACCGGCCCGGCTGGCCGCACGGGGCGGGGTGGGCGCTGTAATGGGCGCCAAGAAAGTGAAGGCGATCGTGGCCGACTTCGACAAGATGCCGACCTTCCACGATCGCAAGAAAGTGCTGCAGGGCGTTAAGAAATACGGCCAGCTACTCAAGGCGGACGAAGCCATTGCGCTGTATCGCGACTACGGTACCGCCGCCATGGCCGATTACACCAACCTCATCGGTGCGCTGCCGGTCAATAATTTCTCGGCAGGCAGAATTGTCGATACCACTAAAGGGGAGATGAAGATGGGCGGCGATTTCATCCATCGCCAGAATCTCGCACGTGGTGGACAAATAGCGCATGCCTGCATGCCCGGCTGCATGATCGAATGCAGCAATGTGTATGCGGATAAAGACGGCAAGGAAATTGTGTCGCCAGTTGAGTATGAAACCCTGGGCCTGATGGGCACCAACTGCGGTCTCACTGATCCGGACGATCTGGCCGTGCTGAATTTTCACGCCAACGATCTCGGCATCGATACGATTGAAACAGGCGCCATGATGGGCGTGTTAATGGACGCGGGCCTTGCGCCGTTTGGCGATATGCAATTTTTGCAGTCGGTATTGGATGAAATCCGCGCGGGCAGCGCGCAAGGCCGGTTGTGGGCGCAAGGGACGGCGCGGGTGGGCGCGCACTACAAAGTCTCACGGACCCCGGTCATTAAGCGACAAGCCATCAGTGCCTATGATCCGCGCGTGATTGAAGTGACCGGCATTTCGATGATGGTGACGGCGCAGGGTGCTGATCACACCACGGGCAACGCGCCGAAGTACGACTGCCATGGCAAGGGCATCGATGAGCTGGTAGCGGTCAGTATGGACACGCAGGTAATGTGTGCGGCGGCCGATTCGCTTGGGCTCTGCGTGTTTGGTCGTTCGGTCACGAATATCAATCTGCAGATGGTGGTGGAGGCGATCAATGATGCGCACGCCACCACACTCACCCCTGCGTTTTTCACGACGCTCGGCCGCGATACCTTGCGTCTGGAAGCAGACTTCAACACGGCTGCCGGTTTTACGGAAGCGGACGACGAACTTCCCGCATTCTTCTACGACGAAGCCCTTGCACCGACTAATCGCACCGCGCGCTTCCACGCCCAGGAAGTGAATCGGGCGATTCGACAGTGGTGGCAGACCCACGCGGCATGAGCGCGGTGAGTTGCAGCGCGCGGCAAGTCGGTGGCGTGACGGTGGAGGAAATCCTGGACGAGAAGCGCGCGGAGTCTGCCGTAAACCTAAGGAATGCACTATGACCACCCACTGCCGAGATCTCACCGACACTGAAATTGCAACTTTTCGCCGCGAGCGAGTGGTCTGTGTGAAGCAGATTATTGGTGAAGAATTTCTGCAACGCCTGCGCACAGCGAGCTATGCGCAGCAGCAGAACCCGACGCGCTGGGCCGGTGACTTCACCGAGAAGGATTCCACCGGCCAGTTCTTTATGGATCGCCACATGCACGCCTACCAGACCCACTGGCGTGAAATCTTATTCGAGTCCGGACAGGGCAGAGTGGCGGCCCAGGCGATGGGCGTCGCACAGATCCGCGCGTACTTCGATCACCTCTGGATGCATGCCCCGAATACCCCGCAGGATTTTGACTGGCATCAGGATCTTCCGTACTGGCCTTTCAAAGGGCGCGATATCTGTTCGATATGGATCGCGCTGGAGCCGGATAGCACGATAGAGTTTGTGCGTGGCTCCGGGACTTGGGGGAAATGGTTTCGCCCGGTGCTCCCGGGAGGCGAGATCACGACAGATTTGAAGGATTGGGTAGGTGCTTCGTACCAGGACGAAATGCCGGACTTCGGTGCGGATCCCGCGCGCTGGGAATTTATAACTTACGAGATTGAAGCGGGTGACGCCATCGTGTTCGATGGCGCAATCGTGCATAAATTACCAGGCAATTTGCATCCCACCCGGTGGAAGATTGGCCTCTCGACGCGTTTTCTGGGTGATGAGGCCTACTGGGACCCGCGACCCGGCACGGATCCCATCATCGGCCAGGACGACGTGCAGGTGCAGCCTGGTGCACGGGCGGTCGATCCGGCGTTCCCTTTGTTATGGCAGAACGGGGAAGAGTTGCGGGCGTAGCACTCACCGCAACGAAAATTTGCTGACTAACCGTCAGCGCAGCAGAAATCTTAGGAGAATCCCATGGCAATCCGAGGTGTATTAAGAATCGGAGAAGTGGCAGTCCGAGTGCTTGATCTCGCGGCCGCCACCACCCATTACGGCCAGTACATTGGGCTACATGAAGTGCTGCGGGAAAGCGATAAGGTTTATTTCAAAGCCTGGGATGAACAGGATCATCACAGTGTGGTGATTCGGGCGGCCGAGTCGGCGGGCCTCGACTATGTCGCGTACAAGGTCTACGACGATGCCACGTTGGTTGAACTGGAAAGTAAGATTAAAGCGTATGGCATGCCGGTTGAGCGGATCGCCGCTGGCGTTTATCCGCGGAGCGGTCGCCGCATTCAATTCGAACTTCCTGGCGGACATCGCATGCAGCTCTACGCCGATAAGGATCGCACCGGGAATTCACTGCCGACGCGCAATCCTGGCGTGCTCCCGGATGACGGCGTGATTCGCGGCATGGGTCCGAGCCGGCTGGACCATGTATTGCTGGCCGGACCGAACGTCACCGAAACCACGAAATTCTTTGTCGAAGTGTTGAGCTTTGATCTCGGCGAAGAGCTGATCGATAACGACAGCGGCCTGCAGCTCGGCACTTTTCTCTGTTGTTCAAACAAACCGCATGACATTGCCTTTGTGCTGCGCGAAGACCGCGGCAAGTTTCACCACATGTCGTTTTTCCTGGAATCGGTTGGTGATGTCTATCACGCGGGCGACATCATGGGGAAGCACAATATCTCGGTTGAAGTTGGCCCCACCCGCCATGGCATCACGCGCGGCGCGACGATTTATTTCTACGATCCTTCCGGCAATCGGAACGAAGTCTTTTCTGGCGGGTATATTCACTACCCTGATCATCCGCACCTGACCTGGGATACCACCCAACTCGGCCACGCCGCATTCGCGATCGACAATCAACCGCGGCAGAGTTTTTTTGAAGTCGTGACGTGATCGAGCGGTCGTGCAGGACACCGGATTCGCGCCTAAAGGTGCTCCTGCGAAAGGTTCCCGCACCTTGTAGGAGCGGCTTCAGCCGCGAAGTTGGGAGAGATCTAAATTCGGTCATCCTGGCAACTTGCTGGTGCTTTTTTCGGACTTCTTCGTAAGCGGTAAGAAACCAATGAATCTCGGCTATCCCACCCCCAAACCCGTTTTCCTGTATTTCCATTTCCGCAGCCCGTACTGCTATCTCGCGTCTAAAACCCTGTGGCCGATGCTGGACGACTTCCACACCGAGTTGAGGTGGCGGCCATTGGGTGGCTGGGATGGTCGCTCGCCGCCGGATCGCGCCAAGGTGAAAGTGCCAATCGCCCGCCAGGATCTCGCTCGCCACTGCCGGCGGCTCGGCATTCCCTGTAACCCGCCGCCGATCACGACCGACGCGACTCTCGCCGGAGTGGGTTCGTTACTCGCCGAGGAACGCGGCGTATTACGCGAATACATGGTTGAGATGATGCGGGCGGAATGGGCGGCGGGCAACGATATTGGACTCGTTGCAGTGCGTAACGCCGTCGCGCAGGCAGTTGGGTTGAACGTCGGTGAATATGAGGACTATGTCAATTCAACCACCAACCAGCAGCGCTTAGTCGCGAATTGGGAGGAGGCGCAGGACAAGGGCGTGATTGGGGTGCCGACCTTTGTAATCGATGAGCAGATCTTTTGGGGTAATGACCGGATCGATTTCGTACTCGACTATTTACTCGAACACCGTCTCGCCCGCCGTTGAGAAAAATGAAGGAAATTGCAATGACGGAGAATCCAGAGATCTCACAAACGGTGGTGGCCGCCGGCATTCGCACCAATTATCACGATGTCGGGCAGGGCAAACCCGTCCTGTTATTACATGGCTCAGGTGCGGGGGTAAGCGCCTTCGCGAACTGGCGCCTCAGCCTGCCAGTATTGGGACGTGAATTCCGCGTGCTCGCGCCGGACATGGTCGGCTTCGGCTTTACTGATCGTCCGGTGGCTGCGAGTTACACGCTCGACCTGTGGCTCAAGCACGCGCTAGGCTTTCTGGACGCCCTCGGGTTGGCGAGGGTCGATATTGTCGGCAATTCCTTTGGCGGGGGACTTGCGTTGGCGCTGGCTGCGCGGGCACCGGAAAGAGTGGGCCGGCTGGTTTTGATGGGAAGCGCGGGCACGTCGTTCGAATTAACGGCCGGTCTCGATGCAGCCTGGGGTTACACGCCGTCGCTGGAGAACATGCGCAAACTCCTCGATATCTTCGCCTTTGATCGCAGCCTGGTGACCGACGATCTCGCGCGCTTGCGCTATGCCGCGAGTGTGCGTCCAGGTTTTCAGGAATCTTTCAGCCAGATGTTTCCCGCACCGCGCCAACGCTGGATCGAGGCCCTGGCGACGCCGGATGCTGCGCTCAAGGCCTTGCCTCACCAGGTGCTGCTAATTCACGGGCGCGAAGATCAGGTCGTTCCACTGCAGAGTTCCATGCGCCTGCTGGCACTGATTCCGCGCGCCGAGTTACATGTTTTCGGGCAATGCGGGCACTGGACCCAGATTGAGCATGCGGCACGCTTCAATCAATTGGTCGCCAATTTCTTCGCGACTGACTCCTGATCTGAGCGCGTGCTGCGATGCGACCGCACCCCCTCACGTCGCTCAACGTGCACACCCGTTTTGTGCGGATCACCGGCGAAGTGCGTGGTGGCTTCATTGAATTTCAATTTTCAATTGGCGACCCGACTTTGTATTTGGAAATGATCCTGCCCCAAGTGGCGTTCGAGGAATTTTGCGCCACCAACAACGTGGTGCACCTCAACGCTGAACAAGGCAGGATAGTGGATGTCGACCGCGCCAAATGGCGCGGCGGCGAAATCGAACCCTAATTCCCACTCGGAGAAACGCGGAATGTCTGTCGAAATCAAGACGACAACCATCGAACCCCTGCGACTCACCTTCGATCATATTGAAGCCCGCATCGGTAAAGGCAAGGCGGCGACTCGCTACCAGGAAGCGGTGCACGATTTTCAGGCCACCCATAACTTTCATTACCGCCCCACGTGGCAACCCGAGCTGGAATTATTTGACAAGCGACGGACCGCGATTCAGCTTGAAGACTTTGATCAATTAATCGATCCGCGCCAGTACTACTACGCGCCGTACACCTTGCAGCGCGCCCGCCAGCAGGAAGCGCAGGACAACAATTTCGGGCTGGTTGAAAAGCGCCATCTGTTCGGTTCCTTGGCGGCCGAATGGCGCGCCAATATCGAAGAACTCATTATTCCGTTGCGCCATCTGGAGTGGGGTGCCAATACCAATAACTGCTATCTCAGCGCGTATGGCTACGGCGCACCGTTTACGTCAACGGCGTTGATGCAGGCGATGGATCGCCTGGGCGTAGCGCAATATCTCACACGCCTCGCACTGGTACTCGATGGCAGTCCACAGATTCTGGACCGTGCTAAGGCCGCTTGGCTGCAGCACCCCGCTTGGCAGCCTATGCGCCGCCTGGTGGAAGACGCGATGGTGACCAAGGACTGGTTCGAGCTCCACGTCCTGCAAAATTTCCTGCTCGATGGCGCGGTGTTCCCATTTGCCTACCAACATTTTGATCAGGCAATCAATTCCCACGAGGGTATTGGTTACAGTCTCGCCACCGAATTCATGCGGGAATGGCAGGCGGAATCCATCCGGTGGACCGATGCGACGATCAAAGTCGCCGCCGCTGCGTCACCTGCGAACGTCACGTTATTGAATGGCTGGGTGGCGGCTTGGGAGCCTCGCGTGCGCGAGGCCATCGCGCCGCTGGTCGAGCGCGCTTTCGCGCTGGATGCGCCACGCATTACCCAGGCGATTTTTACCGATCTCGCTGCGCGCCGGATCAAACTCGGACTGACAGGATAGACAGCATGAATACCGCAGCGCACGACAAAGTCTTCATCTCGTTTCAGAACAACGAAGAAGCGCGACCGATTATCGAAGCGATCATCGACGACAACCCGCTGGCGGTGGTGACCGAAATGCCGGCGATGATAAAAATCGATGTGCCGCAGCGTCTGGTGGTGCGGCGTACAACCATTGAGGAGAAGCTCGGGCGCGCCTTCGATTTGCAGAGCATCCACATTAATCTAATCTCACTCTCCGGCAATATTGATGAGAGCGAGGATGAATTCATCCTCGCGTGGGGCAGACCCGCGTCGCGCGCTTAAGCGAGGAAAGGAGCAGAACATGGCTGAGAAAAAGCTGAGTCTAAAGGAAAAATATCAGGTGATGACGCGCGGTCTCGATTGGGAGACGACGTATCAGCCGATGGATAAGGTCTTTCCCTACGACAAGTACGAAGGCATCAAGATCAAGGATTGGGACAAGTGGGAAGATCCCTTCCGGCTGACCATGGATGCCTACTGGAAGTATCAAGCCGAGAAGGAACGCAAGCTCTACGCAATTCTGGACAGCTTCAGCCAGAACAATGGCCAGCTGAATATCTCCGATGCGCGCTATATGAGCGCCATTAAATTGTGGCTGCAGGGCATTACGCCACTCGAATACTACGCCCATCGCGGGTTCGCGCATGTCGGCCGCCAGTTTCGCGGCGCCGGTGCCCGCGTGGCCTGCCAGATGCAGGCGCTCGATGAACTACGCCACGCGCAAACCCAGATGCACGCCTTCAGCCAGTACAACAAATACTTCAACGGATTCCATCAGGCTAACCACATGCGTGATCGCGCCTGGTACCTGTCGATCCCGAAATCCTTCTTTGAAGACGCGATGACGGCGGGACCCTTTGAGTTTGTGACCTCGATTTCGTTTGCCTTCGAATACGTGCTCACGAATTTATTGTTCATGCCCTTTGTGTCCGGCGCCGCCTACAACGGCGATGTCGCGACCACCACCTTCGGTTTTTCCGCGCAGTCCGACGAGTCCCGCCACATGACACTCGGACTTGAAGTGGTAAAGTTCGTGTTGGAGCAGCACGAAGACAATGTGCCGATCATGCAGCGCTATATCGATAAATGGTTTTGGCGCGGCTATCGTCTGCTCGCGCTGGTCGGCACCATGATGGATTACATGTTGCCTAAAAAAGTGATGTCGTGGGCCGAGGCGTGGGGGATTTATTGGGAAGACAACGGGTTTGCGTTGTTCAACGATCTCAGCCGCTACGGCATTCGGTTACCGAAGTATCACGAGATCGCCACCAAGGAAAAAATGCACATCACGCATCAGGCATGGAACGTGTTCTACACCGCGTGCCCGGCCACCGGTTTTCACGCGTGGCTGCCGCAACCGTACGAAATGGATTGGCTGTCGGAGAAATACGGTGAGACCTTCGACCGTTTCTATCGGCCGCGCTATGAGTTGTTCGGCGCGATGGAAAAGGCCGGCAAGCGCTTCTATACCAACCGCTTGCCGTTAGTGTGCCAGACCTGCCAAGTGCCCGATTTCTTCACCGAGGTGGATAATCCGATGAAGCAGGCGGTGCGGCATTATGAGTGGCGCGGCATGAAGTTCAATTTCTGTTCGGATGGTTGTAAGGACATCTTCGTCAATGAGCCTGAGAAGTTTTGCCAGTCCTATATTCCGCCGCAACAGATCTACCAAGGCAACGCCGGTGGCGCACGTACCCTGGCCGAATACGCGGCCTGGCTGAAATGCCCGATGGGCCAGGAGGCTGGCGATTATTACGCCTCGGATGATTATAAAAATTGGTTGAAGTGGCATGGTGGCAAAGACACCACGCCTTCGACTGCAGCGGCGTAGAGAGGCTTAGCGCATGGGCATGGTGACCATTGGGGCTTACGATTTTCCGTCCGCTGATCGCGTCGAAAATTACGGTGGGGATATCAACATCTATTGTTGTTGGGAACACCATTTACTGGCGCCCTGTCCGGCCGCGTACCGGCTGCCACCGGACATCTCCTTGCGCACGTTTTTGGAGGAGATGTTCAAACCAGACCATGATCATCATCCCGAAAGCGGGCTGCTCGACGCCGCAAAATTGCGCTGGACCATGGATAGCAAACCATGGCAGCCGGATCTCGATAAATCGCTGCGTGACAATGGAGTCACGCACATGAGCTATCTCAGCTTCTACCAGCCCGGATTAGATGGGGTTGGAGGGTCGGGGGTCTAGGCAGGAGCGCAAGGCGTGACCTATAAACTCACCATCGAGCCCCTCGGCGAAACCATCGAAGTGGCTGAAGGTCAGCGCGTGCTGGATGCCTGTCTGCGCGCGGGGATCTGGTTGCCCTATGCGTGCAATCATGGCTTGTGCGGGACCTGCAAGGTGCAGGTATTGGAAGGCGAGATCGAGCACACCGAGGAGGCGTCGTCGTTTGCGTTGATGGATGTTGAGCGTGAGGAAGGCAAATGCCTCGCGTGCTCGGCGGTACTCGCGACGGATTGCGTGATCGAGGCGGATATTGATCCGGAGCCGGACGCGCGGAATTTGCCGATCCGGGATTTCACGGCGCGCGTGGCGCGCATCGAGGTGCTAACGCCAACCATCAAAGCGTTATTTCTCGAAGTCCCCGGTCTCGAATTCCAGGCCGGCCAGTATCTCAATGTGTTTGTGCCCGGCGTGGAAGGCCCGCGCGCGTTCTCGATCGCGTCACCGCCGAGCGCACACCAGGAACTGGAGCTCAATATCCGGAAGGTGGATGGCGGTGCGGCCACCAGCTATTTGTGCGAGACGCTGAAAGTGGGGGAGAGCGTGCGCTGCAGTGGACCGCTAGGCCGCTTCTTTGTGCGCGGGTCGTCGCCAGCGCCGTTGCTTTTTCTCGCCGGCGGTTCGGGATTATCGAGCCCCAAATCGATGATCCTGGATTTATTCGAGGGCGCTGAATCGCGCGCGGTCATTCTCCTCTACGGCGCGCGCTCGCGCGCTGAGCTGTACTACGCCGAGTTGTTTCAGGCACTCGCCGCGCAGCACGCCAATTTCATTTATATTCCGGTGCTGTCGGAACCTGCCACGAGCGATGCTTGGTCGGGCGAGACAGGTTTTGTGCACGATGCGGCCGCCCGCCACTTTAATGGTCGATTCGAGGGCCACAAAGCCTACCTGTGTGGACCACCGGCCATGATCGAGGCCTGCCTGCGTACCTTGATGCAGGGGCGCTTGTTCGAACGCGACATTTATACCGAGAAGTTTCTGACTGCAGCGGATGGCGCCCAGGGCCTTGCCCGCAGCCCGTTGTTTAAACGCCTGTAGGAGACGCAGCGTGTCGAAGCTAGCCGCGCTAGAGATATTGATTACCGACACCGGCGAGCGGTTCACCTGCGCGCCCGGTGAGAATCTGCTGAAAGCCATGGAGCGTCTGAACCGGCAAGGGATTCCGGTGGGTTGTCGCGGCGGCGGCTGCGGGGTGTGTAAGATTCAGGTGCGACGTGGAAAGTTCACCGCGCTCAAAATGAGTCGCGCGCATGTGAGTGCGGAAGAAGAAGCAAGTGGGGTTGGCCTCGCGTGTCGAGTACTGCCCACGACCGATCTCGAATTACAGGTGCTGGGCGCGCTGCGTAAAACAGTGCTAGCGCAACGCGCGCGTGCGCCAACGCCTTCTCAATCCAACTAAAGAGGAATTCACCATGGCACAGTCTCCCGTTCTGCGACCCGGCCACGTGGGTCTCCGCGTGCTCGATTTGGAAGCCGCGGTCGTGCACTACCGTGATCGTATGGGTCTTCAAGAAATTGAGCGCGATGCAACCGGCCGCGTCTATCTCAAAGGGTGGGACGAGCAGGACTGGTTCTCGGTGGTGTTGCGCGAGGCCGACCGCCCTGGCATGGATTACATGGGGTTCAAGGTGATCAACGTCGCCGCTTTGGATGCGCTTGAGCGCGATCTGCAGGCGTTTGGCTGCAAGACCGAACGGATTCCAGCGGGTGAACTCAATCATTGTGGCGAGCGGGTACGGTTTACCTTGCCAACGGGGCATGCGCTCGAACTGTACGCGCACAAGGAATATATGGGTAATGGCCTCGGCCGCGTGAATCCTGATCCCTGGGTGGAAGGTATCAAGGGGATGCAGGCGCAGCGCTTCGATCACTGTCTGCTGTACGGCGACGATCTCGACGGCAGCATCAAATTACTGACTGAGGTGCTCAAGTTCGATCTCACCGAGAAAGTGGTGGATGGCGAGCTCATTG
>CAMATU010000108.1 GCA_945861225.1 Klebsiella pneumoniae | reverse complement strand
TCGTGTGCGGTCCCGAGAATCCGCACGGGCTACACGTTGCATTCCGGCTGGAGAACGGCGTTTGTCGCGGACGGTTCATCCCCGCCACTTATCATGCGGGTTTCGAGACGATCACCCACGGCGGCATCGTTTTCAGTGTGCTGGATGATGCGATGGCCAATTGGTTTTTCCTGCAGGGCGCGCGAGGCTTCACGGCGAAATGCGATATTCGCTACCGCGAGCCCTTGCCGGTGGGGACCGAGATTGAAATTGAGGCCACGCTCAAACTGCGCAAACGGCGCCTGATAGTCCTCACCTCGCAAGCCAGACGCTGCGATAACCAGCACGTGGTCGCTGAGGCCGAGGCAAGTTTCATGCTGGATGACTTAGGCCAACTTGAGGCATTCGAGCAATGAACGTAGCGCCACCAGCGATTAAGCAGTGCAGTGCCTGTGGCACGCAATTCGAATGCGGGGCGGCACGGGACAATTGCTGGTGCCAGAATCTGCCGCCGCTGCCGGCAACACTGATTGAGTCGGCGGTGGATTGTCGTTGTCCGGCTTGCCTGGCGGATGCCCTTCACACGGCAGAAGCCGCGCAACTTAAGCAGCAAGCGCAGTAGCGCATGCTGTTTGTGCGCGAGAAAACGCTGCACTTCCACCACTGCGATCCGGCGGGAATCATTTTTTATCCTCAGTACTTCGTGTTATTTCACGAAGTGGTGGAAGAATGGTTCACACTTGGTCTCAACTGTCCCTATGGCGAGTATGTCCGGCACCGCCGTCTCGGCGTACCTGCTGTGAAAACCACCGCCGAATTTTTGCGTCAGGCCTATCTGGGCGATGTGCTGCGTTTCGAACTGCAATGCACGCGGCTTGGCGCGAGCTCGCTCGATTACGCGGTCAATGTGTGGCTGGGGCAAGAATTGTGCGCGCGCGGTGATGCGACCTTGGTGCAGATGTCGCTGGAGACACGCAAGTCAGTCCCGTTCGATGACATTCTGCGCGCGAGTATTGCCGAATATCTTCCGGCGTGAGCGCTTAGGCTTAGCCCTACTCCGCCGCAGTCTGTATCCCCCAATTCTTGACGCGCTCCTGCACGTCCAGAAAGTCCGCGTCGCGCACCGGCCGGTCCCACTTCAGATTCCACGCGAACTGCCCGTCCTGGGCGTGACCATTCCACACATCCGTGATCAGGCCATTTTCGATTTTGAAGATCTCGATGCCTGCGGTACACAGCCGCTGGCCCTTCCGTGTGGTGCCCAGCGTTTCCCAGGCGGTCGTGACATAGGAACCTTGTGCGACTTCAAGAATGCTGTGAAACACTACGTCGGTTAGCCCGCGGCGATAAAAGCACACCCTTTCCGCCAACTGCGCGTTGGTGAGAATTTCAATCTTGCCGGGATAATGGCGACGATACGGATTGGCGACGATCTCGGCCAATTTTTCGACCTCGCCCTGATTCCAGATTTCAATTTGGTAACGTCGCAGGACGCTGCTCGGTGAGGCTTGCGGATCGTGCGCCATGCATGGCTCTCCGATTTTCTTAAGCACGCACGATAGCGCGTGCAGCAGCTTGCCGAAAGTGGTTGGCAGGTCAGAATGAGGCGCGTCAGGAATGGTTATTCAGTCACTGCTCAGCTCCGAAGGGTGTAAAGTACCAGCCGAATTTTCGACCCTGAGATACGCTTTGTGATCAGCGCTGCGCGTTCCGCAATTTTCGTTCTGCTCGCCGCCAGCGTGGTAGGCGTTGGCGCGCTTCTAACGGGTTGCAAGGAAGAAGAAACCCGACCAACCGTACACAGCGAAATGAAGCCGCGCGAAAATCCCGCGCAACAGACCCCGCAGGCGCCCCCGACCCAGGCGCCACCAAGCTCAGCAACCTCCGCCACTGAACACGCAGCACCCTCTGCAGCTGCAAGCCAGGGCGCACCGCCTGCGGGTTATCTTCCGCCGAGTGAAAACGGCGCCGAGGTACAAATTACCGAAACCCCGGTCACGGCAGCCGGCAGTACAAAACCAGCCGCAAAATCTACGGTGTCTACCGCGCCCCCGACGCCAGCACCTGGCACGGGTGGACAGGTGCCTCCTGGCGCTGCAGCAACCAGCGGGGCACCCGCCAACGGCCCACCACCCGCCGCAGAATCATCCAGCGGTGCGGGTCTCAGCGGACCAGCCTCGACACCCGGCGCAGAGGCATTGTCCGCCACTGCCGCCCGTACCGGCGCGGAACAAGCCGCCGCATTGCACCAGGAATTGCAGCGCAAATTGCAGGAATTCGACGGCTTGATGCGCAAAGCACAGGAAAATGCCACCCGTGAACGTGCCGCGCTCGAGGCTCGCGGTGGCAGTCCCGACAGCAGCGCACAGGGCGGTGACGGTGGGCTGTTGGAAACGCCACCAGAAGACGGCGCAGGGGGTGCGGCCCGTGCGGCGAGTGGCCTCGGCAATACCCCCGACCTGAGTGGTGAGACGCGTGGTGCGCGGCCACCGATGCGCGGCCACAGTGCCGCGAATTTGCCCGACGACGCGGACGACGACATCGTGTCGCGTCAATTACGAGAAGCAGCGGAGCGCGAAACTGATCCGGTGTTACGCGATAAGTTGTGGGACGAATATCGCAAATACAAAGGAGGTCTTTGAACGTGAGCGCCAAGTGTGGCTGGTGGTCCAGCGTTTTATTGCTGCTGGCGATCACCCTGAGCGGCTGTGCCAATCAGGCGACCCGCTACACCTCACCCAATCGACAGAATGCACGGCTCGCCCCGCCCGCCCCGACTGTCACGTCGCCGAGCACGCCTGCGGCCACCGGTACCGCCGCGTCCGCCCCTGGCGTGGTACTCGACATCGGCATCGACGTATTTGACCCCGGCATCGACAACCTGGACGCCGATCAGCGCATCACGACCCCGAGCGTGCGGCGCGCGGAAGCCCATTACATGCCGAAAATACTCGCCGAGACACTCAGCCGCCGCGGCGTGTGGGGCATTGTGCGGGTGATCCCGCAAAAGCAGACCGAGATGGATGTGTGGATCGATGGCCGCATCCTGCATTCCGATGGGACTAAAGTCGCGCTCGAAATTAAAGTGACCGACGCCACCGGGCGGCCGTGGTATACGCGCAAATACGAGGAAGCCGTCGAGCGCTACGCTTACGACAGCGATCCCACCACGCCGTATCGTGATCCCTTCCAGACTCTGTACGAGCGGATCGCGGATGACCTGCAGCGTGATGCGGCCCAACAACCCGCGAGCACCTTGCAGGAAGTGCATGCCGTCACCCAACTTCAATTTGGGCAACGCTTCGCGCCTGAGCAGTTCGGTCAATATCTCACGGTGGATAGCAAGGGCGGCACCCGCGTTCAGCGTCTGCCTGCGCTCGATGATCCGGCCCTGCTCCGGATGGCCGATTTACGCGCGCGGGATTTGATGTTCGTTGATCGCATCAATGACTACGTCGGCGACTATGCGCGCGACATGCAGCCGTCCTATGACCGCTGGCGCTCTGCCAGTCACACTGAAGTCACTGAAATGAAAGAACTGAAGAACTCCGGCGTGCTGCGCAAGATCGGCGGTGCGCTGGCGGTTCTCGGTGGTTTGGCCGCGATGACCGCGAGCAACAATGCGGCAGTGGGCACCGCCGGCATCGCGAGCATGGCGGGCGGCGCCTATCTGTTCAGCACCGGGGTGGCGAAGAGCCGTGAAGCGGTAATTCACGAGGCGGCGCTGGAAGAACTCGCGGATTCTTTCGGCACCGGCATGAAGCCGCATCACATTGAACTCAGTAACCGCTCGATCACGCTGTCGGGGACCGTCGATGAGCAGTACGCGCAATGGCGCGGCTTGCTGGCCGATATTTATCACAGTGAGAATGCCTTACCGAACAGCGTCCCCGACACCACCAGTGGGCTGCCGGTGATCACGACAGACACGGCTCCCGCCGCGCCCTGAGAGCGGAAACCCCGGATGCACGAGCCCCTGCCACGCGACGACTATCACGCGCCGCTGATTCCGACGCGTCTCGATTTGCCCCCGACAGTAGCACCAAGATCGGCGCCGCAGTTCGGTCCGCGCGCCGCCTTCGCCCTGTTGGGCCTGACGGTGGCCGGTGTCCTCGCAGTCGTATTCTGGCTGCCTCGGTGGGTGGCCGCGCCTTCACCGGCTGATGCCCCCCAACCGCGTGTGGCCGTCCCTGTACAAACCGCTCCAGCGACGGCTGATGCCACGGCTGCGCCCAGCATGGTGCCCGAACCGCCAGAGGCCCGCGCCGCCGCCCAGGAAGCACTGGCGGCACTCCTGCCGTCGCTTGCCGCGCTGCGCACGCAAAGAGTCGCTGTATGGGGCGCAGACGATCTGAAAGCCATCGAGGCTTTAGTGGCGAGCGGCGAGCAGGCCTATCGCGAACAACGCTTCACGGCCGCGCGCGAGCGCTATGCGCAGGCCACCGAGAAAGTAGCGGCGACTGTCGCGCGTCTGCCGGACGTAATCGCCGCCACGCTGGATGAGGGCGAGCGCGCGCTTTTAAGCCACGACGCGCGGGCCGCCGCCAGCGCCTTCGCATTGGCGCTGAACCTGGCGCCGGAGAACGGCGCGGCGCAACGCGGCATTAAACGCGCCGAATCCTTCGAGCGCGTGATGGCACTACTCACCGAAGCTGAGGGTTACGAACGCATGCAGGATGCCGCGCACGCGACTGCCACCTATCGCGCCGTGCTCGACCTCGATCCTGCGGTGGGCGCCGCACGTCAAGCGCTCGCGAGACTTGCGCAGGCCAAGGCCGAGGCAGTATTTGCCGCAAAGATGTCACAGGGCTTCGCCGCGCTACAAGACAATGATTTTGCGCAGGCCACCAGCGCCTTCGAAGCTGCGCGCAAGCTGCGACCACAGGCTAGTGCCGCGACGAACGCCCTGGCGCAGACGCTGGCGCGCGCCACTGCCGCCAAAGTTGAAAACGCGCTGCGTGCCGCCCGCAAGGCCGAGCAACACGAACAATGGGGCGAGGCCGGCGCGCAATATCGCGCCGCGCTGGCGCTGGATAAGCGTCTGGAAATGGCGCGTACTGGTGACGCCCGCGCACGCCAACGCGCGGCGCTGGATGAACGCCTGCGCGCGAGCGTGCAACATCCCGCACGGCTCGCCGATGAGGCGGTTTATCAAGAAGCGCAGCGCGTGGCGAGCGAGGCGCGCGCGCTCACGTCGCCCGGCCCCCGGCTAGTGAGCCAGCTCGCGGCGCTCAATGCGTTGCTGGTCGCCGCGCGCACTGCGGTCACGGTGACCTTGCACTCAGATGGCGCCACTGCGGTCACCCTCCTTAAAACCGGCGAACTCGGACGCTTCACAGACCACGCACTCGCGCTTTTCCCAGGACGTTATACTGCGGTGGGGACCCGCAGCGGATATCGTGATACTCGCGTGGAATTCACGGTTGAGGCCGGCGCGGCCCCCAGCATCACGGTTCAATGTCAGGAAGCCCTACCTTTCGGGAGATAAGTGCGCGTGCCACGTGGCGACGAAAAACCCTCACCAGCGCGCGACCTGATCACACCCGCAGCGTTCAAACCCCCAGATGCGTTGACCGGTCTGGGGTGGCCGCAGCTGCCCTGGATTAAGGTCCTCGTCCTCGCCACGTTAGTGGGGGCGGTTGCGCTACTGGTGTTCATCTTCAGCGCGCGCGCAGTACAGTTTGTCACCACGCCGGCGAGCGCCGAATTACGTGTCGCGGGTGGCTTCGCGCCGCATTTTCGTCAGCGCTGGATGCTGTTGCCTGGGAAGCGACGGGTGGTCGCCAGCGCGCCGGGTTATCACGTGTTGCGCGAGAAAATCAGCGTTAGTCGCGCGCCGCATCAGGTGATCGCGCTGACGTTACGCCCGCTGCCCGGGCAACTCGCGATTACGCTTAATGCGGGGCGTAACACTGACCTCAAGGCCACCGTGATGATCGATGATCAAGCGGTCGGCGCGGCGCCCGGATTGGTCAAAAACATCGCAGCCGGCAACCGCCAAATCGTAGTGCGCGCACCGCGTTACCTCGATTACACACGCGACATTGAAATCCTCGGTAAGGGACAAACGCAGGATCTCGCGGTGATGTTGCAGCCTGCCTGGGCTGAGTTCGCGCTGGCGTCCAAACCCGCCGGCGCGCGCGTGTTGAGCGATCAGGATGAACTGGGCGTGACGCCGCTGAAGGCGGAATTAATCCAGGGGTCGCGACAAATTTCGGTGACCAAGCCGGGTTTCAAACCTTGGCTGCGTCGCATCGACGTGGTAGCCGGGCAGGCCGTGTCGATCCTCGATGTACGACTGCAGAAAGATGACGGAACGTTTAATGTCACCAGCGTGCCGAGTGGCGCGGCGCTCACCGTCGATGGCAAATTCAAGGGCGAAACGCCGCTTAAGGTTGCAGTCACACCCGATGTCGAGCACGCGATAGCCGCCCTTAAAACCGGCTATTTGCCGCACAAAGTAAGCCTCAGTGCGGCCTCTGGCACAGCACGCACGGTGGCCTTAACCCTCACCCCCGAACTCGCCGTGATCGAACTCGTGACAACCCCGGCCGATGCTGAACTTCTGTTGGATGGCACGCGCCATGGCCTCGCCACGCAACGCCTCGAACTCCCCACCCACGAACACGAAATCATTGTGCGCAAAGCAGGCTACGCGACCTACCGCACCTTGGTGACGCCGCGTAAGGGCGTCGTGAAGCGGCTTCAGATCCGCTTGAAAACTGCGGCCGAAATGGCAGAGCAGACGGCCGCCAACACGCCGAGGTCCACGCCACCGAGTGCCGCGACCGGCGGCGCGCGCGAGCCTACCGCCAGCGCAGGAACACAAGCCAGTGACGAGGCGCAACGTAACGCCGAGCTAGTGGCCAAGGTGTTCACGCCGCCGGATCTGGCAGTGCCACCGGCCTTTGCCGCCGGTAGCGTGCGCTCCAGTCTCGGTCAGGCGCTCAAGTTGTTGCACGGCGGCGAATTTCGCATGAGCAATGGGAGGGTCGTACGGCTGAGGCGCGCCTACTACTTGGCGCTGCGCGAGGTTTCCAACGCAGAGTATCGTCGCTTCATCAGCAGCCATGTTGCGCAGGGCGTGCAGGGGCAGGATTTGAATGCCGAGCAGCTACCCGTGGCGGGTGTGACCTGGGTGGCGGCGGCGGCCTACTGCAATTGGCTCAGTCGCCGCGAATCGCTGCCGCCGTTCTACCAGATAAGCTTCGGTAAGGTCTTGGGGCTGAATCCTGATGCCGTCGGCTATCGCCTGCCGACCGAGGCCGAATGGGACTTTGCGGCGCGCGTCTCGCCCGCCAACACCCTGCTTGAATATCCCTGGACGGGCGCTTTCCCACCGCGCGGTCGAGTCGGCAATTTTGCTGATCAAGCCGCGCGTGCTGTCGCGCCCAAGGTGATTGCGGGGTACGAGGATGGCTTCGCAGCGGCCGCACCCGTCGGCAGCTTTCCGCCCAATTTGCGCGGGTTCCATGATCTCGCGGGCAATGTCAGCGAATGGACCCACGACTTCGCCGCCGACCTGTCGACGACGCCGGTGCGCGATCCATTGGGACCCGCGTCCGGCGCCGCCCATATCACCCGTGGCTCGAGCTGGGCCCATAGCGCGCCGAGCGAGTTACGCTTGAGCTATCGTGCGTCGAGTGCGTTAGCGCGCCCGGATCTGGGTTTTCGTCTCGCGCGTTACGCGCAGTAAACGGCTCACTAACCGATGCTGACCCGAATGGCACTTACTTAAGGCACATGACAACGCTAAGCCACGAGCGCATCGAAGTGATTACCGTAGGAGCGGCTTTAGCCGCGATGGGCGATTCAGCGCTGTTCGCGGCTAAAGCCGCTCCTACCAAGGACTGTGAAGAAATGCCTGCTTGACCTCGAGTGTCGTCCTACGAAAGTGCTTAAACCAATGCTTTTCTCCTTAAGGTAAGTGCAATTCGATGCTGACCCGTAATTTCCTGTTCTCGTTATGTCTCTTGCAGACGCTCACGGTAGTCAGCGCGGCGGAGGTCGAACAGACCACGCCGACGCCAGCGACAACAGGTGGCGAACCGGCAGCGCAGCCCGAATACCGCACGCGCGCATTGCCCACCGATACTTTCAAACCCAGCGAACAGGTCTCGGAAGACTATGCCGTGCCCTTTCCTGCGGATATTTAGGGATTGTCAGGAATTTTCATGCGACCGACACTCATCGATCTAAACGACCAGGAACTCCGCATCACGCGCGGGGTCGATGAACTTGCGCGCAGCCCCGGCTACGCAACGCTCGTCAATCACCAAGTGGAAGTTGGCGAAGCTGGGCACGCGAACGCGTGGCGCGTGCCGCGCCAATCCCACCACCGCTTTTGGCAAGCGTTAGACACGGCCCCGCTCACCCAACTCGGAAAAAGAGTCCGCCACGCCGGGGATCTCGCCTATCTGCACCTGACGCAGCTGCGCGAACGCGCCGGCCGCCCGAGCAGCGCCATTTTTATCGTGCCAGGCGCGTATCAGCGCGCGCAGCTCAGTCTCCTGCTCGGGATCGCGCAAGCTGCCGGTCTCAAGGTTGACGCGCTTGTCGATAGTGCCGTCGCAGTCGGGGCGATCTTGCCGCCAGGTCACTACACCCACGTGGAAACCTCACTTCATCACAGCACGATCACCAGGCTTGAAGTGGATGAGCAACGCGCGACACGTACCCATATTGAAGTGGTCATGGAGGCGGGCTTCACGCATTTTGAGCAGCGCATTATTGAATGCATTGTCGCGGCCTTTTTGAAAAGCTGTCGCTTCGATGCGCTGCACGATGCGGCCACTGAGCAACTGCTGCATACCCATCTTGCGCAGTGGCTAAGCTTGCTTGCCGAGCAGAGCGAAATTGCGCTCACCATCGACTATCGCGGCGCCCGTCACGAGACACGGCTGCGGCGCGAGGTGCTGGTCAGCGCGCTCGCGCCATTGCGGCGCATGCTGGCTGAGCGCGCAGGAACCGGGAATATTTTGCTCGATTATCGTCTCGGCGCCTTGCCGGGGCTGACCACCGAATGGGCGGTACAGGTGCTGCCATCGCACGCCACGCTAACGGGCTGCACCTACAGCCCTGATCTGGCGACCTTGGACAGTACCGGCGTGAGCCTGCGCACAACGCTGGCAGTGGTGCCAACCGCTGTGCAATTTATTCCCACGCCTGCTGGCCGCATCACCGCCTCCCCTGCACGCAGCGCCCCGCTGAGTGCAGCCCAAGTGGCCACCCATGTAGTGTTCGAACACGTGGCCTATCCGCTGTCCCTGCGGGCGCTGTACCTCACCGCGCGCGGCACGCTCGCAGAGCGCACCAGCGACGATGTGCTTGGCAGCGTGGTGCTGGAGTCCGGGGTAAGCCGGGTTGAGCGCACGCAGGGGAACACGCTCTTATTGAATGGCCAAGCACTCACCGGCAATGCGCCGCTGGCGCCCGGCGATCAACTTTCCGTGATAGGCACGCCCACGGTGTTCACTTTGATCAGGGTGCTTCGCGACGATGCGCTTTAGGCGGCGCCCATTTTCAATTTTCACGCTGTCGTTCCTGGACGTGATGTGCTGCGGCTTCGGCGCCGTGGTGTTGCTGTTCATGATTTTGAAACACGAAGCAATCGTGAAGGAAAAAGTACAGCAGGTAGATCTCAGCGCGGAAGTCGCCCTGTTGCAGCGGGAAATCGCCAAGGCGCACGCGGACACTGTCGCGGCAGCCACTGAAACGACCACTGTAGACGCCCAACTCGCAGCCCTGCTTGCCGAATCTGCCACCGCGCGCGCGGCCCTCCTCGCCGCACGCTCGGCGCTCAAACCGCACAGCGCGCCGGCGGTCACGCGGCAGGACGTGGAGTCACTGAAAGCCGCGCTGCGCAAGCTCGAGAGTGCTAAGAAGCAACTCCTTTCTGAACTTAATTCCAAGTCAAAACAGGTGCGGGTGTTCGCCGGTGAAGGCAATCGCGAGTACCTCACGGGAATCAAAGTCGGTGGCAAACGCACGCTGATTCTGCTCGATGTGTCCGCCAGTATGTTGGACGACACCATCGTGAACGTGCTCCGCCGCCGCAATATGGACGACACCGCGAAGCGGCGCTCGGAAAAATGGCGCCAGGCTGTCGATACCGTGGATTGGATCAGCACGCGCTTCACGCCGGGCGGGCAATATCAGGTATACACCTTCAGCGATGAAATCCAGGCGGTGCTGCCCGGTTCAGAAGGACGCTGGCTGGCGACGGATAATCGCGCCGAATTCAATCAAACCATCGGCGCCGTGCGGCAGCTGATCCCGGGCGGGGGTTCCAATCTTGCGAAAGCCTTGCAGGTGCTGCGAACTTTGCAACCGCAAGCAGACAATGTTTTTTTAATCACCGATGGCCTGCCCACCCAGGGGCTTTCTGGCAGTAACCGGCGTACCGTCACCGGTAAGCAACGCATCCAATATTTCGAAGAAGCACGTTCGCAACTGCCGGACGGATCACCCATCAATGTGATCCTGTTGCCGATGGAAGGCGATCCAATGGCGCCGTGGGCCTACTGGGGCCTGGCCATGCTGACCCGCGGCTCGTTCCTGACGCCGGCCTACGACTGGCCGTAGCGCGGCGATGAAACTCTCGCGTCGCGAACCGCCGGAAATCGGGATCTCGTTTCTCGATACCATCACCTGTGGCATCGGCGCAATCATTCTGCTGATGGTGATCAGTACCACCACCCCGAACCAACCCGCAACCCCGCAGAGCGATCCACGCGAAGCGCAGATCAGTCAGTTACAACGGGATTTGTTCGCCTCACGGGATGAAGTGCGTGCGGCGGCTGAGAAACTGCAGGCGCAACGCGCGGCGCTGCTGGCGCAGAAGGCAGCGCTTGATGACGTGAAGCGCGCGACCGCGGCAACCGCGGCACAGGACAGCCAGCACAGTAGCGCGGACCAGGAAGCCGCGCTCAACGCGAAAGTGCTCGGTGAATTACAAATTGCCCAACAGCGCCTGACGGAGGAGATGCAGCGGCTATACGCGCAACGCAACCGACCGCGCAACGATAATTTCATCGGCGGAATCCCGGTGGACAGCGAATACATCGTGTTCATCATTGATACCTCGGGCAGCATGTTCAATTACGCGTGGCCCAAGGTGCTCGAGCAGATCGTGCAAACGCTGTCGGTTTATCCGCGCGTTAAAGGCATGCAGGTCATGAACGATGAAGGCAGCTATATGTTTCCGGAATACGCCGGACGCTGGATCGAGGACACCCCGGCACGCCGCCGCGCCGTGGTGGAACGTCTGCGCACCTGGAATGTGTTCAGCAATTCGTCGCCAACCGAGGGCATTGAGGCGGCGATTCAACAGTTCTATCGCGCCGATCACAAAATCAGCTTGTATGTCTATGGCGACGAATTCACCGGCCGCTCGATTCGCGAAGTGGCCGATGCAGTCCGCCGCCTGAATCGACCGAATCGCAGCGGCGCGCCATTGGTGCGGGTACACGCGATCGGCTTCCCGGTGCAGTTCGCCAATCCCCCTGGCTTGCAAATTACGGGCATCCGGTTTGCGGCACTCATGCGCGAACTGACGCGCCGTAATGGCGGCAGTTTCGTGGGTCTCAATTCCTTCAGATAAAAACGGGTACGGTAGATGAAAAAGCGCTTCCCTTTCGATTTCTTCTATATGTTGTTCACGTTGCTGCTGTCGGTGATCATTGTGCACACGTTGTACACCACCGTGGTGCGGCCGGCGGCGGCGACCGTCAAACAAAGCTGGGTCGAACGCTGGAAAGTGGAACCGACCTTTGCCCCAACGCCCGATCTGATGGTCATCATGCACGAACAGGAACCCGAATCCTGTTTCATTCTCACCGTGTGGGCAGGCTTTATTCTGGGTTACCGGTGGCTGCTGATGAGCCGCGAGCGTGCGCTACTCGATCAGGAGTTCATCGGCTTGCAAGGCGGCCAGGTCATTTTTCCGGAGGACGTGCGCGAGTTCTCGCGCCATATCGAGCAATTGCCAGAGGAGCAGCAACGCCTTTTCTTGCCGCGTGCGCTTAAAGTGGTGATGAATCGCTTCGGCGCCACGCGCAGCGTGCAACACGCCGCGAGTGCGGGCCGTGACGAGTGCGAGTTCGAAGCTTCGCGCCTCGATTCCGAATTGTCGTTGATCCGTTTTTCAGTGTGGGCAATTCCCGCGGTGGGTTTTGTCGGCACTGTGCGTGGCATCGGTGCTGCGCTTCAGCAAGCGCAACGCGCAGCGGCCGGGGATGTCACCGGCGTGACACAGGGCTTGGGGATCACCTTCAACTCGACCTTGGTCGCACTCAGTCTGTGCATTGTGGTGATGTTTTTCCTGCACCAGCTGCAGTTATCACAGGACCGTCTCGTGCTGGACACCAAGTCCTATGTGGACGATCACCTGGTGCGTCACCTGCGCGAGCGCTAGCATCCTCCGTATGAGCGGCTGCAGCCGCGAACAGCGCTGAATCGCCCATCGCGGCTAAAGCCGCTCCTACGATCATAAAATCGCTGCGCGCCCACCGACCCGGTGTTGGGGTTCGCTACGCGCTACACGAGGCACAGTGACGCCTCTTTGTAGGAGCGGCTTCAGCCGCGATTGGACGCGCACCCCTTCCTGACAATCTCTGACGATTCAATGGTTGACCCAGGCCTGCGATAGACATGAGATGGGGCTGGTTCGAAAAACGCCCAGTCAGGACTCCGCAGCACAATGCCACAAGCGCCCGCCCACCGTAGAAATTTTCAGCATCGCAATTGGCTTGCCGCGTTCGCCATCGCGGTGTTCGTCATCGTCGTTTTCACCGTCGGGATTTAAAGCACCGCTGCTGCGAGGGTGTCCAACTCCCGGCGAATCTCGTCCGCCGCCCGCGCATTTATCCATAAAGTCACCTGCTCCACGCCAAGCGGCGCGAACTGTTCGATCTCTTTGCGGGTCCGCCATTGATGCTGGGCGCCGAAAATCGTGATCCGAATCGATTTCGGGTCGCGTCCCGCCGCGTCGGCGATCGCATGTAATTGATCGCGACCGTCGATGACCTGGGCCACCTTGTGCACCACGGGTAACCAACCGTCGCCGTAACGCACGATGCGATGGAACACGCGCTTCGCCCATTCGTCGCCGAACATGATGCCGCCCAGATAAATCGGCGGATGCGGGCGCTGCATGGGTTTGGGGAAACAGCGTACGGGGGGATAGTCATAGTACTTGCCGTGATACTCCGACTCGTCATTCATCCAGCACGCCTTCATGACTTCGATCGCTTCGCGGACCTGGGTCCAGCGATGTTCGAAATCACCGCCGAGAATTTCTGATTCTTCCTTATTCCAGCCAGCCCCGATTCCAAAATGGAAGCGACCGCCGCTGAAGCTGTCGAGCGAGGCAATCTCCTTGGCGAGATGGAGCGGATTGCGCTCGGGGACTAACAGCACGCCGGTCCCCACTTCGAGATGAGTTGTCGCGGTGGCCGCCCGCATGAGCGCGATCAGCGGGTCTGGCATCTGCCATAGATACTCTGGATCCGGCGCAGACCCGGGCTTGGGGTTGCCCGGATACGGCGTGGAATACTTCACCGGCAAAATGACGTGGTCCGGAACCCAGTAGGAGGCGAACCCAAGCTCTTCCGCATGCTTGGCCACAATTGCGGGATCAGCCACCGCATCGGGCAAAATCGAGAAAACCCCTACTTTCATATTCCCTCCTGTGTAATCAGAATGACGCTAGGCGGCACGCGGCCACGAGGTTGTGTGTGCGTAGCCTAACGAGGATGTCGCCGACTTTCATCCCCGGTCGCTGGCGATACACTTTTAATGACGTAGGAAACCTCTAAAAGGAGCAGGCAATGGGCAGTCCAGGCACTGTCGGTACCACCAAGTTGTTTGAGAACGACCAGATCATCCTGTGGGAGTTCGTGCTTGAGCCCGGCGAAACCACGCCGCTCCACACGCATCTTCACGACTATGTCTGGTATGTGCTGGAAGGAACCAAGCTGGAGGTATTCGATGCGCAAGATAAATATCTCGGGGCGCTCGACGCCTCCACCGGCGCGATTTTCCCTTTGCGCCTGGAAGGCAACGAACTGGTCACCACTGATGACAAGGGGCTGCGCGCACCGGCCACCCACCGCGCACGTAACGGCGGCCCCACTCGCTATCGTGAAATTCTGATCGAGACGAAACACAAAGGAGCAGCATGAGCAAAGAATCAGTCCACACCCTAAAGGGCCGCATTTGGAAACAACCGCCGTTACACCGTGCGGAATTTCTCTCGGACCTGGAAGCCGCCCTAGACCTCCCGGAGGGTTCAGAACAGGATGCGGCTTTGAACAAGATAGACAAACGCGTGCAGCGCGCCGAAGCACTTAACGAGCGAAAGATGATACGCAAGGAAAGCGCCGTCAAAGCTGCGGAAGAGAAATTGCGTCAGGACGCTGGCATCTGAGGACACGGATGGAGGATCGTTGTGATAGGGCGGAAAAGCGCAGCGCCTTCCACCGGCTGCGACCAGTAGA